>NZ_BAAATR010000001.1:0-457123 GCF_039533515.1 Kitasatospora cystarginea
GACTCGACACCTCGAAGCGTGGGGAACGGCCGCCTCCGCTGTCCCGGGAAGAACCACAGATCAGCAGGTCGGGTGACCTGCGAGGTTAAACAACAAGCTAAGTAGGGTCGGGGACTGGCGCGGTGGCTGATGCTCCGTTTCCAGTCCCCGACCCTACTGAGAACCGGGAGCGCCCACCCTGCGTCGTAGGCTGACGATGCTGCCGGGGTCCGGCAGCGGCCCGGCAGGGTCCGAACGGAAGTCAAGGGCGACAGGCACGATGAGAGATCGCGGCGGGACGAGTACCAGCAACCGCCCCGGCGCGGTACGGCGGGCGGCGTCCAACGACCCGGCCCTCCGGGCGCTCACCCGCCTCCCGCTGACGACGGTGTACGTGCTGCTGCTGACCGCGATGGCCTGGTGGCTCGCCGGCCAGAGCAGGGCCGGGCGGGCCCGGTTCGTCCGGCACAACAGCAGCAACGTGCACCACATGGAGGTCGGCAAGTGGTGGACGCTGTTCACCAGCGGTCTTGTGGTGGACGGTGTGCCCGCCTGGGCCGGCATCGTGGCGGTCGCCGTCGTGGTCGGGCTGGCCGAGTGGCGCTGGGGAGCCGCCCGCACCGCCGTGGTCTTCCTCCTCGGGCACCTGGGCGCCACCCTGCTCACCGAGGGTGCGATGTGGGTGATGCTCAGCACCGGAATCCCGGGCGCGCTCTCCCGCGCCCGGGACGTCGGCATCAGCTACGGCCTGGTCGCCACCGGCGGCTTCCTGCTCGCCCTCGGCCCCGCCCGGCTGGGGCGGTACGGGCTACCGGCCCTCGCCGTGCTGCTGGCGGTCGCCTGGGCACTCGACCAGGAACTCGCCGACGCCGGCCACCTGATCGCCCTCGGCATCGGCGTCCTGGCCTCCCGTTCACCCTGGCTGCGCCGGCCGCGCACCGCCTAGTACTCCAGCAGGACTTCGACCCCGAGTGCCTGAAGTTGCTCGCGCTGCTCGGCGCTCAGTCCGAGTGGTTGGTGCCGTCGCCGGCCGCCTACACGGCCGCCGCCGGAAGCGGCGCAGCACCCGCCGGCCCGGCCTCAGGGCCGGGCGGGCTGACCGAGCAGGCAAAACATCGAAGTCCTGCTGCGCCGCGGCTCCGCCGCCCGGCTGCCGGGGGCCGGGCTCCGTCAGAACGGGAACCGGCTCCGCCCGTGCTGGATCGAGATCCACTTCACCGTGGTGAACGCCTCGACCGTCGCCTCCCCGTTCAACCGCCCGACGCCCGAGTTCTTCTCGCCGCCGAACGGCACGATGGCCTCGTCGTGGATGGTCCCGTCATTGACGTGGACCATGCCGGTCTCGATCCGCTTGGCCACCCGCACCCCGCGCTCGACGTCGCCGGTGTGCACCGCGCCGCTCAGGCCGAACGGCGTGGCATTGGCGATCCGGATCGCCTCCTCCTCGCCGTCGAAGGGCACCAGCACGACCACGGGCCCGAACAGCTCCCGCTGCAGGATCTCCGACTCGGCCGGGACGTCCGTCAGCACCACCGGCTCCATCAGCGTCCCGGTCACGCCGCCCCGCAGCAGGACCGTCGCGCCTTCCGCGACCGCCTCGTCCACCTGTGCGCCGATCGCCTCCGCCTGGGCGCTGTTGATCAGCGGACCGAGCTGGGTCTCCGGATCCGCCGGGTCCCCGACCCGCAGGGTGCGGACCTTGGCGACGAACCGCTCGGTGAACTCCGCCGCCACGCTCCGGTCGACCAGCACCCGGTTCGCCGCCATGCAGACCTGGCCCTGGTGCGCGAAGCGGCTGAACACCGCGGCGTCCACGGCGTAGTCGAGGTCCGCGTCGTCCAGCACGACCAGCGCGCTGTTGCCGCCGAGCTCCAGCACCGTCCGCTTGAAGTGGCCCGCCGCCACCCGGGCGACGTGCCGGCCCACCTGGTCCGAGCCGGTGAAGGCGATCACCTTGGGCACGGGGTGCTCCAGGAAGGCGTCGCCGATCTCCGCGATGTCGGTGAGCAGCACGTTCAGCAGCCCGCCCGGCAGCCCGGCCTCCTCGAAGACCTTCGCGACCAGGGTGCCGCCGGTGACCGGGGCCTCCTGGTGCGGCTTGAGGACCACACCGTTGCCGAGGGCGAGCGCGGGCGCGACGGCCTTGAGCGAGAGGAAGAACGGGAAGTTGAACGGGCTGATCACGCCGATCACACCCACCGGCAGCCGGTACAGCCGGTTCTCCTTGCCGTCCACCGGCGACGGCAGGATCCGCCCCTCCGCGCGCAGCGACAGCTGCATGCACTCGCGCAGCATGTCCTTGGAGAGCGACAGCTCGAACGCCGCCTTGAGCCGGGTGCCGCCGAGCTCGGCGATGATCGCCTCGGTGATCTCCTGCTCGCGCTCCTCGATGACCCGCAGCGCCCGCTCGAACACCAGCCGCCTGCTGTACGGGTTGAGCCGGCTCCACTCCCGCTGCACCCGCTCGGCGGCCCGGTACGCCTCGTCGACCTGGGCGACCGTGGCGACGGTGAAGGAGGCCAGCTTCTCACCGTTGTAGGGGTTCAGATCGACGATGTCCCACGAACCGCTGCCGGCCTGCCACCGGCCGTCGACGTACTGCTGCGACAGTTCAGAGAAGTAGGACATCCGATCCCCTTTCCGGGTTTTCAGCACGAGAACTGACTGATCGTCATCTTACTGTCGAGTCAACTCCGGCGGCCGGGAAAGCGGAACAGCGCCTGCCCGGGCCGGAAGAGCTCAGCAGCGCACGCCCGGGCCGGAAAAGCGCAACGGCACCTGCCCCCAACTGGTCGGGGAGAGGGCAGGTGCCGTCTGAACCGCTATGCCCGGCGGCGCTGACGGGCGGGCGGGTGGTGCAGCCGGGCGGGAAGATGCCCGGCGGTTCATGAGAGGGTTGTCGGACCACCCACCGTTGTCGGGTCACATCGTCGGACCACGTTGTCAGACGACGAGCGGGCGATCGGTCGGCCGGATCGGAGCGGGCAGCGGGGTCTTGCCGCCCAGGTACCTGTCCACCGCAGCGGCCGCGGAACGGCCCTCGGCGATGGCCCAGACGATCAGCGACTGTCCGCGACCGGCGTCACCGCAGACGTACACGCCGTCCACACTGGTGCCGAACTTCCCATCACGGGCGATATTACCTCGTGCGTCCAGCTCCACGCCCAGCTGCTCGACCAGGCCGTTCTTCACGTCCGTGCCGGTGAAGCCCATGGCCAGGGTGACCAGCTGCGCCGGGATCGACCGCTCGGTGCCCGGGACTGGTGTGAGTCGGCCGTCCTTGAACTCGACCTCGACCAGGTGGAGTTCGGCCACGTTGCCGTCCGCGTCCCCGGTGAAGCGGGTGGTGCTGACCGCGTAAACCCGCTCGCCGCCCTCCTCGTGCGCCGAGGTGACCTTGTAGGTCATCGGCATGGTCGGCCAGGGCTGGTGCTCGGGGCGCTCGTCGCCCGGCCGCGGCATGATCTCCAGCTGGGTGACCGACGCCGCGCCCTGGCGGTGGGCGGTGCCCACGCAGTCCGCGCCGGTGTCGCCGCCGCCGATGACCACCACGTGCTTGCCCTTGGCGCTGATCGGCGACTCGACGAAGTCGCCCTCCTGCACCTTGTTGGCCAGCGGCAGGTACTCCATCGCCTGGTGGACGCCCTTCAACTCCCGTCCGGGAACGGGCAGGTCACGAGCGGTGGTGGCGCCGGCGGCCAGCACCACCGCGTCGAAGCGCTCGCGCAGCTGCTGGCCGGTGATGTCCTCGCCGACGTGCACCCCGGTGCGGAACCGGGTGCCCTCCGCACGCATCTGCTCGATCCGGCGGTTGATGTGGCGCTTCTCCATCTTGAACTCGGGGATGCCGTAACGCAGCAGACCGCCGATCCGGTCCGCACGCTCGTACACCACCACGGTGTGCCCGGCCCGGGTGAGCTGCTGGGCGGCGGCGAGTCCCGCCGGTCCCGAGCCGACCACCGCAACCGTCTTGCCGGAGAGGCGCTCGGGCACCTGCGGGGTGACCCCGCCCCGGTCCCAGGCCTTGTCGATGATGGTGACCTCGACGTTCTTGATGGTCACCGCGTCCTGGTTGATCCCCAGCACGCACGCCGACTCGCACGGGGCCGGGCACAGCCGGCCGGTGAACTCCGGGAAGTTGTTGGTGGCGTGCAGCCGCTCGATCGCGCCCTTCCAGTCGTCCCGCCAGGCGAGGTCGTTCCACTCGGGGATGAGGTTCCCCAGCGGGCAGCCGTTGTGGCAGAACGGGATGCCGCAGTCCATGCAGCGGCCGGCCTGCTTGGTGATGATCGGCAGCAGGCTGCGCTCGACGTAGACCTCGTTCCAGTCCCGGATCCGGACGTCGACCGGGCGCCGCTCCGCCAACTGCTTGGGCGTGGTCAGGAAGCCCTTGGGGTCAGCCATGTGCCGCCTCCATCATCTTGCGAGTGGTCTCGGACTCGGAGAGTCCATCGCGCTCAGCGGCGTCCTTGGCGGCGAGCACAGCCTTGTAGTCGGTCGGCATGATCTTGGAGAAGCGGGATACCCCGCTGCCCCAGTCAGCCAGGAGCTCGGCGGCGACGGTCGAGCCGGTCTCCTCGTAGTGCTGCTGCACGGTCTCGCGCAGCCAGTCGCGGTCCGCCGAGTCCGGAGCCTCGATGCCGACCATGCCGCCGTTGACGTTGGCCGGGCGCAGGTCCAGGACGTACGCGGTACCGCCGGACATGCCCGCGGCCAGGTTGCGCCCGGTCTCGCCGAGGATGACGACCCGGCCGCCGGTCATGTACTCCAGGCCGTGGTCGCCCACGCCCTCGACCACCAGGGTGGCACCGGAGTTGCGGACGGCGAACCGCTCACCGGCCTTGCCGCGCAGGTGGATCCGGCCGCTGGTGGCGCCGTAGCCGATGGTGTTGCCGGCGATCACGTGGTGCTGGGCGTCGTTGCCGATCGCGGCGGCCTCGCGGGCCGGGCGGACGATCACCACACCGCCGGAGAGACCCTTTCCGACGTAGTCGTTGGCGTCGCCCTCCAACCGCAGTGTGATGCCCTTGGGCACGAAGGCCCCGAAGGACTGCCCGGCCGAGCCGGTGAAGGTGACGTCGATCGTCCCCTCCGGCAGGCCCTCGCCCTTGTACCGCTTGGTCACCTGGTGGCCGAGCATCGTGCCGACCGTGCGGTTGACGTTGCGGATCGGCAGCTGGATGCGGACCGCGTCGCCGCGCTCCAGGGCGTCCTCGGCCAGCTCGATCAGCTCGTTGTCCAGGGCCTTGTCCAGCGCGTGGTCCTGGTCGGTGGTGCGGTGCCGGGCCGCGCCCTCGGGCAGTTCGGGGACGTGGAACAGCGGGGCCAGGTCGAGCCCGGCGGCCTTCCAGTGGTCGATCGCGGCGGTGGCGTCGATGTGCTCGGCGTGGCCGACGGCCTCCTCGATCGAGCGGAAACCCAGCTCGGCGAGGATCTCGCGGACCTCCTCGGCGATGAACTCGAAGAAGTTGACCACGAATTCGGGCTTGCCCGAGAAGCGCTCGCGCAGCACCGGGTTCTGGGTGGCCACGCCGACCGGGCAGGTGTCCAGGTGGCAGACCCGCATCATGATGCAGCCGGAGACCACCAACGGCGCGGTCGCGAAGCCGAACTCCTCGGCGCCGAGCAGCGCGGCGATCACCACGTCGCGGCCGGTCTTCAGCTGGCCGTCGGTCTGCACCACGATCCGGTCGCGCAGCCCGTTGAGCAGCAGGGTCTGCTGGGTCTCGGCGAGGCCGAGCTCCCAGGGGCCGCCCGCGTGCTTCAGCGAGGTCAGCGGCGAGGCGCCGGTACCGCCGTCGTGGCCGGAGACCAGCACCACGTCCGCGTGTGCCTTGGAGACGCCGGCGGCGACCGTGCCGACACCGACCTCGGAGACCAGCTTCACATGGATGCGGGCGTCCGGGTTGGCGTTCTTGAGGTCGTGGATCAGCTGGGCCAGGTCCTCGATGGAGTAGATGTCGTGGTGCGGCGGCGGCGAGATCAGGCCGACACCCGGGGTGGAGTGCCGGGTCTTGGCGACCCACGGGTAGACCTTGTGGCCGGGCAGCTGGCCGCCCTCACCGGGCTTGGCGCCCTGCGCCATCTTGATCTGGATGTCGTCCGCGTTGACCAGGTACTCGCTGGTGACGCCGAACCGGCCGGAGGCCACCTGCTTGATCGCCGAGCGGCGCTCCGGGTCGTACAGCCGGTCCGGGTCCTCGCCGCCCTCACCGGTGTTGGACTTGCCGCCGAGGCGGTTCATCGCGATCGCCAGCGTCTCGTGCGCCTCACGCGAGATGGAGCCGTACGACATGGCGCCGGTGGAGAAGCGCTTGACGATCTCCGAGACCGGCTCGACCTCGTCGATCGGCACCGGCGTACGGCCGAGCGCATCCAGCTCGAACAGACCGCGCAGGGTCATCAGCCGCTCGGACTGCTCGTTCACCCGGCCGGTGTACTGCTTGAAGATGTCGTACCGGCGCGAGCGGGTCGAGTGCTGCAGCCGGAAGACGGTGTCCGGGTCGAACAGGTGCGGCTCGCCCTCGCGGCGCCACTGGTACTCGCCACCGATCTCCAGTGCGCGGTGCGCGGCGGAGATCCCGGAGGCCGGGTACGCCTTGACGTGCCGGGCGGCCACCTCCTTGGCGATCTCGTCCAGGCCGATGCCGCCGAGCTTGGTGGTGGTGCCCGCGAAGTAGGAGTCCACCAGCTCCTGGGAGAGGCCGATCACCTCGAACACCTGGGCGCCGCGGTAGGAGGCGACCGTCGAGATGCCCATCTTCGACATGACCTTGAGCACGCCCTTGCCGAGCGCCTTGATCAGGTTCCTGATGGCCTTCTGCGGCTCGACACCATCGGTGCCGTGCTCGTTGACGAACGTGCCCTGGGCGACCAGGTCCTCGACCGACTCCATCGCCAGGTACGGGTTGACCGCGCCGGCGCCGTAGCCGACCAGCAGCGCCACGTGGTGCACCTCGCGGACGTCACCGGCCTCGACGACCAGCGAGACCTGGGTGCGCTGCTTGGTGCGGATCAGGTGGTGGTGGACGGCCGAGGTGAGCAGCAGCGAGGGGATCGGCGCGTGCTCGGCGTCCGAGTGCCGGTCGGAGAGGACGATGATCCGCGCACCGTCGGCGATCGCCGCGTCCGCCTCGGCCGCGATCTCGGCGAGCCGCCCGGCCAGGCCCTCGCCGCCGCCGGCGACCCGGTACAGGCCCGACAGGGTGACGGCCTTCAGGCCCGGCTGGTCGCCGTCGGCGTTGATGTGGATGAGCTTGGCCAGCTCGTCGTTGTCGATCACCGGGAAGGTGATGCCGACCGAGCGGCAGTGCGACGGGCTGGCGTCGAGCAGGTTGCCCTCGGGGCCGAGGTTGCTCAGCAGCGAAGTGACCAGTTCCTCGCGGATGGCGTCCAGCGGCGGGTTGGTGACCTGCGCGAACAGCTGGACGAAGTAGTCGAACAGCAGGCGCGGCTTCTCGGAGAGCGCGGCGATCGGCGAGTCGGTGCCCATCGAACCGAGCGCCTCGGCGCCGGTCCTGGCCATCGGCGCCAGGATGACCCGCAGCTCCTCCTCGGTGTAGCCGAAGGTCTGCTGGCGGCGCGTCACCGAGGCGTGGGTGTGGTGGATGTGCTCGCGCTCGGGCAGCTTGACGAGCTGGATCTGCCCGGCGGCGACCCACTCCTCGTAGGGGTGCTCGGCGGCGAGCGCGGACTTGATCTCCTCGTCCTCGACGATCCGGCCCTCGGCCGTGTCGATCAGGAACATCCGGCCGGGCTGCAGCCGGCCCTTCCTGACCACCTTCGTGGGTGCGACGTCCAGCACGCCGACCTCGGAGGAGAGCACGACCAGGCCGTCCTCGGTGACCCAGTACCGGGCGGGGCGCAGGCCGTTGCGGTCCAGGACCGCGCCGATCTGGGTACCGTCGGTGAAGGTGACGCAGGCCGGACCGTCCCAGGGCTCCATCAGGTTGGAGTGGTACTGGTAGAAGGCGCGCCGGGCCGGGCTCATCGTGGCGTGGTTCTCCCACGCCTCCGGGATCATCATCAGCACGGAGTGCGGTAGCGAACGCCCGCCGAGGTGCAGCAGCTCCAGGACCTCGTCGAAGGACGCCGAGTCGGAGTGGTCGGGGGTGCAGATCGGGAAGATCCGGCTCAGGTCGCCCTGGATGAGGTCGGTGGCGAGCTGGGACTCGCGGGCCGTCATCCAGTTGCGGTTGCCCTTGACCGTGTTGATCTCGCCGTTGTGCGCGACGAAGCGGTACGGGTGGGCGAGCGGCCAGCTCGGGAAGGTGTTGGTGGAGAACCGCGAGTGCACCAGACCGATCGCTGAGGCGTAGAGCCGGTCCGACAGGTCGGGGAAGAACGGCTCCAGCTGGCCGGTGGTCAGCATGCCCTTGTAGACGATGGTGCGCGCGGACAGTGAGGGGAAGTACACCCCAGCCTCACGCTCAGCCCGCTTGCGCAGCACGAAGGCGACCCGGTCCAACTCGATTCCGGTCTTCTCGCCGTGGCTGACGAACAACTGCCTGAACCGCGGCATCACGCTGCGTGCAGTGGCGCCCAGCAGGTCGGGGGCGACCGGGACACCGCGCCAGCCGAGGACGGTGAGGCCCTCCTCGGTCGCGATGGCCTGGATCTTCGCGACGGCGGCGAGGTCGGCCTCGTCCTCGTCCGGGAGGAAGGCGATGCCGACGGCGTACGAGCCGGCGGCGGGGAGCTCGAAGGAGACCTTGGAGCGCAGGAAGGCGTCCGGGATCTGGGTCAGGATGCCCGCACCGTCACCGGAGTCCGGCTCGGCGCCGGTGGCACCCCGGTGCTCCAGGTTGCGCAGCACGGTCAGCGCCTGCTCGACGATCGTGTGGTCGGCGGTGCCGGTCAGCGTGGCGACGAAGCCGACGCCGCAGGCGTCGTGCTCGTTGCGCGGGTCGTACAGACCCTGGGCCTTGGGGCGCGCATCCGGAACGAGCGCGTACGGGCGGCTGACCTGCCCGGGCTCGTTGGCGGAGTGCGTGGATGCAGGCAGCATCGGCTCTCCCGTCGTCGTCATTGGCAAGTTGCTGAGTGCAATAGGGACGACGTTGGCCCTGATGCGATGTCGTGCAGGTTACATAATGCTGAAGGTCCCGAGAAGTGGAATACGACGTCCACATCGCGGACAGAAGGCCCAGTTCGCGGGGGTTTCCCGACTGGCGGCCGGTGCGAGGAGAGGCGAACGCCTGTCCGCACGTTGCCACCAGTGTGCCCCCGCCCACCCGTCCCGAAACAGGGGCGAAATCCGCCGTCCACATGCCGAGAACAACACTGCCTGCGATTCCATCTCCAGCGGCGGGCCGTCGGACAGGATTCTGCGGTCCAATCCGCCCGCAGGCGGGGTTAGGCCAGGCCACACCCCCTGGCCCATGTGCGGAACATCACGCAGTCGGTGGCATATCCATGCGGTCCGTCGTACAGACCCACAGCGGAAGAGCGCGCCCGACGGGCCCCTCCCCCACCCCCGTGCAAGCCCTCCGCGAAGTCGCTACCGCGATGTCGAGAGGGGCGCGGGGAACCGCGTGAACGACCGCCCACCTCCACGGAGGGCTGGCCGCACGGTTCCCCGCGCCCCTGGTGTCACCGCCGGCAGGGCGGCCTCAGCCGACGTGCCCGCCGATCAGCGCACCGAGCAGGTACGTCACCCCCGCCGCCGCACTGCCGAGCACCAGCTGCCGCAGCCCGCTGAACCACCAGCTCCGCGCGGTCACTCGGGCGACCACCGCGCCGCACACGAACAGCCCGATCAGCGAGAGCACCAGCGCCGGCAGCAGCGAGGCGGCCCCCAGCAGGTACGGAAGCAACGGCACCAGCGCACCGACCGCGAAGCACAGGAATGACGAGGCCGCCGCGACCAGCGGCGAGGGCAGGTCGTTCGGGTCTATGCCCAGCTCCTCCCGGGCGTGGATCTCCAGCGTCTGGTCCGGGTCGGCGGACAGCTGTCGGGCGACCTCGTGGGCGAGCTCCGGCTCGACACCGCGCGCGATGTACAGCTGGGCCAGCTCGGCCAGCTCACCGTGCGGGTTGCGGCTGAGTTCCAGCCGTTCGGCCTCGATCTCGGCCTCGACCAGCTCGCGCTGGGAGGCCACCGAGGTGTACTCGCCGGCCGCCATCGAACAGGCACCGGCGGCGAGGCCCGCGAGGCCGGTGAGGACGACCGTGCTGCTGCCGACGGCGCCACCGACCACGCCGGTCATCAGAGCGAAGTTGGAGACCAGTCCATCCATCGCGCCGAACACCGCCGGACGGAGCCAGCCGCCGTTGACATCGCGGTGGTGGCCCTCCGCCGGGATGCGCGGCTTGGGCTGGTCGTCCAGGTTCGGCTGGGCGATGGTCGCGGTCATGGTCGGTCGGCCTCCGTTCGAACACTTCTCCCGGCCCGGCCGGGTCTCACCTTTCCTAAACTAGTCCGAACTTTAGACGGATTCCAGGAAAGTAAGGCTGTCCGAACACGGCTCCAGCCGCCCACCACCAAGACGGTGGGGGCGGCCGGAGCTCGGTGTAGGCCCAGGTCAGGACGGTTCGGTCGACTTCCTCTCGGCCACCGGTCGCGGCTCGGCCGGCACGGGGCTCGGCGAGGGCACGCTCTCCTTGCCGGACTTGGTCAGGTCCGGGCCGGACTGTGTCAGGTCCTTTCCGGACTCCGCCGGCTCCTCGGCCAGGGCCGCCGGGTCGATCGAGTCCGGAGCCTCCCGACCCGGGCGCTTCCTGCCGACGATCACCAGGTACGCGACGGCACCGAGGAAGACCACGATCGCGGTCCAGTCGTTCAGCCGCAGGCCCAGGATGTGGTGCGCCTCGTCGATCCGCAGGTACTCGATCCAGGCCCGGCCCACCGTGTAGGCGGCGACGTAGAGCGCGAAGGCCCGGCCGTGGCCGAGGGTGAACCGGCGGTCGGCCCAGAGCACCAGCAGCGCGACACCGACGCACCAGAGCGACTCGTACAGGAAGGTCGGGTGGTAGACGCCCTCCACCACCGTGCCGTCCGGCAGCACCTTGTGGATCTTCAGGCCCCAGGGCAGGGTGGTCGCCTTGCCGTAGAGCTCCTGGTTGAACCAGTTGCCCCAACGGCCGCAGGCCTGGGCCAACGCGATACCGGGAGCGATGGCGTCCGCGTACGCGGGCAGCGGGACACCTCGGCGGCGGGCACCGATCCAGGCACCGACCGCGCCCAGGGCGATGGCACCCCAGATGCCGAGGCCGCCCTCCCAGATCTTGAATGCGTTCCAGGGGTCCTTGCCGGCACCGAAGTACAGCTGGTGATCGGTGATCACGTGGTAGAGCCGGCCGCCGACCAGTCCGAACGGGACGGCCCAGACGGCGATGTCACCGACGGTGTGCTTGGCGCCGCCGCGGGCGACCCAGCGCTTGCTGCCGAGCCACACGGCCACGACGACACCGATGATGATGCAGAAGGCGTAGGCGCGCAGCGGGACGGGTCCGAGGTAGAGGACCCCCCGCGACGGGCTCGGGATGTAAGCGAGTTCCATGACAAGGTCGACGCTACCGGACCCTGCCCGGCGGATCGGCATCGGACAGGGTCACAGCTTCCGAACAGTCCTCTCTTTTCCCGTAGGGCTGCCGCTCGGCGCCGTCAGGGCGAGGGCGGCGTGTTGGGCTCGGACGCGGTGGTGGTCGGAGCCGGGCTCTCGTTGCCGGAGCCGGTGGTGCCCAGCGGCTTGCCCTGGTTGGCCGCGTCGACCCACTTGACCAGGTTCTCCGCGGTGATCGGCTCGTCACCGTTCTTCGGGTAGACCGGCGTTCCGTTGAGCAGCACGGTCGGGGTGGACTTGTAGCTGGACTTGTCGAAGTCCTGCTGCACCGCGGAGACCCAGCCGCCGTACTTGTTGTCGTTCACGCAGCTCTCGAAGGCCGGTGTGTCCAGCCCGTTGACCTGCTTGGACAGCTTGATCAGGGTCGCCTTGTTCGCGAAGGAGTCGGAGGTCTCCGCCGGCTGGTTGCGGTAGAACACGTCGTGCAGGTCGCGGAAGTGGCCCGCGTCCTGGGCGCAGGCCAGCGCGTTGGCGCCGTTCTTGGAGCCCTTGCCGCCGAGTGAGCGGTCGATGAACGAGACGATGTGGTAGTTGACGTACAGCTTGCCCTGGTCCTCCAGCCGGTCGATGGTGGGCGCGAAGCTCCGCTCGAAGGCGCCGCAGGCGGGGCACCGCGGGTCCTCGTAGACGGTGAGCACGGAGGGCGCGTTGGCCGCTCCGGACGGGATCATCAGCTTCTTGTCGCCGATCGCGCCGAGGGGCGCGGCGGCCGGGGTCTCCGGCTTGGAACGCTGGTTCTGCACCACCACGCCGGCCACCACCGCGACCGCGGCCACCGCGGCCACCACACCGCCGACGCCCAGCTTCTTGTTGCGCTTGGCGCGCGCCTCGTCGGCCGCGCGCTCCTCCAGCATCCGCTCGCGGGCGCTGCGCTTGCCTTCGCGGTTCTTCTCGCTCATACCTGCTGTGTCCAACCTGCTGTCCAAGGTGGGTTCGAGGGTCGGGGGTCTGCCGGTGCCCGGCTAGGCGGTCAGCCAGGCGTCTGCCGAGAGCCTGGTGCGCGGCCGGAGCAGCAACCAGGCGGCGAGCAGCAGGAAGCCGCAGTCGCGCAGGATCTCCTGCAGGTACTCGGTCTTCGAGACGTCGACCGCCCCGCCGCCGCCGAAGCAGCCGCAGTCGATCGAGATGCCGCGCGCCCACGCGGAGCTGATCCCGCCGATGAAGGTGAGCAGCAGCACGGCGGAGACGACGGCGACCGCGCGCACGCCCAGGCCGATCACCAGCAGCAGCGCGAGCGCCACCTCCAGGAACGGCAACCCGTAGCCGACCGGCTTGACCAGTGACTCCGGCAGGATCTCGTACGCCCGCACCGCCTGCGCCGCCTCGGCCGGATCGGCGATCTTCGCCAGCCCGGCCCAGCCCCAGACCGCCGCCAGGGCCAGCCGCACGGCCAGCCCCACCCACTGCCCCACCGGCCCGTCCACCGCCCGCCGCAGCACCGGCTCGGTGCCGGCCGGCGACTCAGCCATCTGACTGGCCATCGGGTGTCTCCCTCGGTCTCACTCCCGCTCACGCTTCCTGATGAACCGTAGGGGAAGAGTGATGGTTCCTCACAATTCGTACGTTACGCCGAATGAGTGACATCTGGAGGGCTGTTGTCCCGATCTGTTCAGTCGTTCCGCAGGGGCGCGGGGCCCGCTACCGCGTCCTGCGGCCGCCCGTACAGCTCCTCGCACCCTTGGCCGCCGCATGGCCGACGGCATGGCGGCGATGCGCCTGCGCCCGGTGGGCCCGCACCGCCGTGGCCGGCCGGGTGGCCTCCCCGCACACCACGGCGTCCCGCTCGGCCCGCTCCGCCCCTCGCGCGGCCAGCGCATGCCCGACGGCCGCCTCCAGGCCGACGGCCGCGCAGAGCGTCAGCGCGGCAGCGGCGGCCCGCAGGAGCACGGCGCGTTGGAGGCCCGGCACGGACTTGCCCCCCTCACAGCGGTCATGGACGGCGACGGTGCACGAACCACTTGGAGCGGACGGCACCGTACAGTGGTCCCTCCACTCAACGCCGGTCAATCGCCGCTGATGCGTGAGCGGCCAACACTTCACTCGTACGGATTCACCACCTTCCGCACCTGCAACGGCCCCTCACCTCCCCCCAGGAGGTGACGGGCCGCCGGGACTCGAACCGTCAGCGGCGGCGGACGCCCTCCGCCAGTTCACCGGCGAGGGCGCGGACCGCGGCCAGCGCCGCGGCCTGGTCGCCGTCCGCGTCCAGGATCCGCTGGACGAAGGCGGAGCCGACGATCACACCGTCCGCGAACCGGGCCACCTCGGCGGCCTGGGCCGCGTTGGAGACGCCGAGGCCGACGCAGACCGGCAGCTCGGTGGTGGCCCGGGTGCGGGCGACCAGGTCCTCGGCCAGGTTGCCCACCGCGGCCCGGGTGCCGGTCACGCCCATCACGGCGGCCGCGTACACGAAGCCGGAGCCCGCCGCGGTGACCTCGGCCAGGCGGGCGTCCTTGCTGCTGGGGGCGACCACGAAGACGGTGTCCAGGCCGTGCTCGCCCGCCGCCTTGCGCCACTCCTCCGACTCCTCGACCGGCAGGTCGGGCAGGATGCAGCCCGCGCCGCCCGCGGCGGCCAGGTCGGCGGCGAAGCGCGCCACGCCGTAGCGGTCGACCGGGTTCCAGTACGTCATCACCAGCACCGCGGCCTCGGGGTGGGCGGCGGCCACCTCGGCCACGGTGTGCAGCACGTCCTTGATCCGGACGCCGCCGCGCAGCGCGATGTCGTCGGCGGTCTGGATGGTGGGGCCGTCCAGCACCGGGTCGGAGTGCGGCAGGCCGACCTCGACCACGTCGCAGCCGCCCTCGATCAGCGCGCCCGCCGCCTCGATCCCGCCCGCCACGGTCGGGAAACCGGCCGGGAGGTAGCCGATCAGCGCGGCGCGGTTCTCGGCCTTGGCGGCGGCCAGGACCGCGGTGAGCTTCGAAGCCATGGTCACTTGCCCTCGCTGTCGTAGAGACCGAAGTACTCGGCGGCGGTGTGCATGTCCTTGTCGCCGCGCCCGGAGAGCGAGACCAGGATGGTCGCCTCGGGGCCGAGCTCGCGGCCCAGCTCCAGCGCGCCGGCCAGCGCGTGGGCGCTCTCGATGGCCGGGATGATGCCCTCGGTACGGGACAGCAGGCGCAGCGCCTGCATGGCCTGGTCGTCGGTGACCGGACGGTACTCGGCGCGGCCGGTGTCCTTCAGCCAGGCGTGCTCGGGGCCGACCCCGGGGTAGTCCAGGCCGGCCGAGATGGAGTGGCTCTCGATGGTCTGGCCGTCCTCGTCCTGCAGGACGTAGGTGCGCGAGCCGTGCAGCACGCCCGGGTCGCCCTTGGTCAGGGTGGCCGCGTGCTTCGGGGTGTCGGCGCCCTCGCCGGCCGCCTCGCAGCCGATCAGGCGCACGCCCGTGTCCGGGATGAACTCGTGGAAGATGCCCATCGCGTTGGAGCCGCCGCCGACGCAGGCGACCACCGCGTCCGGCAGCCGGCCGGTGCGGTCCAGCACCTGCTGACGGGCCTCGACGCCGATCACCCGGTGGAAGTCGCGGACCATCATCGGGAACGGGTGCGGACCGGCCACCGTGCCGAACAGGTAGTGGGTGGAGTCCACGTTGGCGACCCAGTCGCGGAACGCCTCGTTGATGGCGTCCTTGAGGGTGCGGCTGCCGGACTTCACCGCGACGACCTCGGCGCCGAGCATCCGCATCCGGGCGACGTTCAGTGCCTGGCGCTGGGTGTCGACCTCGCCCATGTAGATGGTGCAGTCGAAGCCGAACAGCGCGCAGGCGGTGGCGGTGGCCACGCCGTGCTGGCCGGCGCCGGTCTCGGCGATGATCCGGGTCTTGCCCATCCGCTTGGTGAGCAGCGCCTGGCCCAGCACATTGTTGATCTTGTGCGAGCCGGTGTGGTTCAGGTCCTCGCGCTTGAGCAGGATCCGCGCGCCGCCCGCCTCGGCGGAGAACCGGCGGACGTCGGTGAGCGGGCTGGGGCGGCCGGTGTAGTCCCTGAGCAGGGCGTCCAGTTCGGCGGCGAAGGCCGGGTCGGTCTTGGCCTTCTCGTACTCCTCGGCGACCTGCTCGACGGCGGCGACCAGCGCCTCCGGGATGAAGCGGCCGCCGTACGCGCCGAAGTAGCCTCGCGCGTCGGGGACTTGGGCACCCGGCAGGTAGTCGTTCTCGGACATCTCTTGATACGTCCTAAGGGGTGTGATGGCTTGCGGTGACGTCGAAGCGGCTGGTTCAGCCGGACGTCCTGCGCCATCGGCGTCCCTGTACCTGGCCGGGCTCGCAGCCGATCACGTACCGCACCCGCCGCCCCAGCACCCGGCGTGCGGGCGCGCGGCAGCCGCGCGGGCGGCAACCGGGGGCGAGGCGGATGGCGATGGACATGTCTGCGGGTCAGTCCCGTCCGGTGTTGCGCAGCGCCGGGTGGGCACCGGCCGCGACCAGGTCGGCGACGGCGGCCTTCGGGTCCTTGCCGGTCACCAGCGACTCGCCGACCAGGACCGCGTCCGCGCCGAGGTTGGCGTAGGCGATCAGGTCGTGCGGGCCGCGGACGCCGGACTCGGCCACCTTGACGACGTGGTCCGGGATGGCGTCCACCACGTTGCCGAAGGTGTTGCGGTCCACCTCGAGGGTCTTGAGGTTGCGGGCGTTGACGCCGATGATCCTCGCCCCGGCGTCCAGCGCCCGGGCGATCTCCTCCTCGTCGTGCACCTCGACCAGCGGGGTCAGCCCGATCGACTCGGCCCGCTCGATGAGCGAGACCAGAGCCGGCTGATCCAGTGCCGCCACGATCAGCAGCGCGAGGTCGGCGCCGTGGGCGCGGGCCTCCCAGAGCTGGTAGGAGGTGACGATGAAGTCCTTGCGCAGGATCGGCGTGTCCACCGCGGCCCGGACGGCGTCCAGGTCGGCCAGCGAGCCGCCGAAGCGGCGCTGCTCGGTCAGCACGCTGATCGCCGCCGCACCGCCCGCCGCGTAGTCCAGCGCCAGCGCGGCCGGGTCGGCGATCGCCGCCAGCGCGCCCTTGGACGGGCTGGAGCGCTTGACCTCGCAGATCACCCGCACGCCGTCGCCGCGCAGTGCGGCCACGCCGTCCTTGGCATCCGGCGCCTTGGCGGCCAGCTCCTTGAGCTCGTCCAGGGAGACCCTGGCCTGTCGCTCGGCGAGGTCCTCCCGGACCCCGTCGATGATCTCGTCGAGCACACTCACGAGAGCGCCCCCATCATTCTCTGCTAGGCATTCGGCCAGCCGGTACCGGAGGATGACGTCCCTCCGGCCTGGCTGGTCCAGTCAAGGCCGTGGGTGGGATTAGCTCGGAACGGTGAGGATCCTGTGCGTGTCCGGACCCATCGGCTCTTCGATGGTATCGGGCGTCGGGGGCGCGCTCCTCATCAGTCCAGCGTACGTTTCGCTGGACTGACCGGCGCACGCGCCGTCCGCGCTGGTCAGCTCCGCGCCCGGCGCACTGCGCGAGTGGCCGGCTGCCCGCGGCGCCGGTCAGAGGGCCGGCGGTGCCAGGCCCGCGCCGATCGGCAGGTTGCGCAGCACCGTGAACACCACCAGGACCAGGGTCAGCAGCACGACCCCGCGCCCGCCGATGGCGAACCCCGGCGCCGGCCCGCCCGTCAGCGCCGCCCACAGCCAGCGCAGCCAGAACACCGCCGCCACCCCGGCCAGCAGCAGCACCAGCAGGTTGTCGTGGCCCGCGGTGGTCAGATCGCCCCGGGTCAGCGCGTGCACACAGCGCAGTCCGCCGCACCCCGGGCACCACCAGCCGGTCGCCCGCAGCACCGGGCAGGTGGGGTAGTGGCCCGGCGCGTTCGGGTCCACCGCCGCGATGTACGCGGTCGGCAGGGCGACGGCCGCCAGCGCGGCCAGCGGCCGGCTCAGCCGCCGCAGCACGGAGGGCCGGGGAGCGGACGGCCCGGGCTCCACGGGAATCGCTTTCATCCGGCCGATTCTGCCGTGCGGACGCGCCCGCGCGAGCGCACCGGCGGGGTGTGGCGGGAACGCGAAACGGCGGGCGTGGTGACGCCCGCCGTTCGTCGGCTGTTATCGGGTGCCGTCAGGAGACGGAGACCGCGGCCGGCTTCTCGGCCGCGACCGCAGCAGTGTGCTTGCTCGGCTGCCTGCCCATGCCCGCCATCTGCATGGCCTTGCCGACCACACCGCCGAGCAGGACGACCGCGAGACCGGCCCAGACGAGCAGGACATTCGGAAGGATCATGGCGACGCCGCTGACCAGGAAGCCGATGAAGCTGATGGTCACGCCAGTCCAGGCGGCGGGAGTGTGACCGTGCGCCTCGCGCGCTGCTGCCGACATTGATGGTGCTCCTTGAGTCTCCGGGGCCCGGCCGTGTCCGACGTGCGCCGAGCGGGGCACCCCCGGCCGGAGGCTGGGGGAGAGTTGACGTCCTCCATTGTGCCGGGCCCTCACAGACGGACCCAAGCGGGGGCGGCAATCAACCGGTGGGATCCTCGCCACGGTCCAGCGCCTGCCACAGCTCGGCCGGCGTCCCGGCGGGCTTCGGCCGCTTCCCCGCGCCCGGCGCCTGGCCGGCCGGGGCCTCGTACCGGGCCCCCATCGCGGGCCAGTCCCGCCCGGACCGCACGGTGATCAGCCCCGCCAGTGCCAGCAGCACGCCGCCCGCCACCGCGACCCAGGGCCAGGCGGTGTGGCTGGGGAGCTCGGCCTGCGCGCTCACCAGCGCCAGCTTGCGGGCCGCCTCCGCGTCCAGCGCGGAGGTGTCCGAGGCCCCGAGCGCGGAGGTCACCGCCACCCCGGCCCCGGCCAACGCCGCCAGGGCGCCGACCACGATCCGTCCGGTGCCGCGCACGGCGAACACCGCCGCGGCCGCGGCCATCACCGCGAGCGTCAGCCCGGTCGGCAGTCCGGAGACCGCGCTGCCGGTGACCGAGACCGCCATCTTGGCCGGAAGCGTTCCCTCGGCCCAGGTGCGCCCCACCGCGGTCAGCACCAGCACCGCCCCCAGAGCGGTCAGCAGCAGCATCACGCCGAGGCTGCGCCGCCCGCCCCTGCGCTCGGCGGGGACGGGTGCGGCGGACTCGGACGACGTAGTAGCACTCACCCGTCCACTATCCCCGACCGCACACCCGCTCGGGTCAGCCGGGGTCCTTCGGGAACTCGTCGGTGCGGATCACCAGCGTGCGGCCCTCCAGCGGGACGTGCAGGTCCTCACCGAACGGCACCTTCTGCTGATCGGCGTACGTGCCCGACCGCTGCGGGCCGGTGTGCACGGTACAGACCGCCTCCGACGGATCGATCACCACGTAGACCGGGATGCCGCACTCGGCGTACAGGCGGAACTTCTTGACGAAGTCGTTGTCCTGGTTCGACCTGGAGACCACCTCCAGCACGGCCTCCAGGTCGTGCCACTCGTAGCGGCCCCGGCTGTTGAGTTCGGCGTTGGGGGACACGACCGCCAGATCGGGCGCGTAGCCGTAGAGGCTGGACGGGAAGTCGACCATCACGTCCGACAGGAAGTCACCCCGGCCCGCCAGCTGGTCCTCGATCTGCCGGGCGGCCTTGTAGATGACCTTCCACTGGCCCATGCCCCGAGGGGTCATGATGATCTTCCCGTCCGTGATCTCGACCCGGTAGCCGCCCGGCAGGTTGACGCCCTCAAGCACGTCCCAGGCACTCTCGGTGGACATCGCGGTCATTCCGGCCGCCTCCCTCCGTGACTCAACGCCTCGACGCCATCACGACAGCGGCGCACGGAGGGTGTTCGCCGTGGCGACGGCCCGCAACACGGCCGCCGCCTTGTTGCGGCACTCGGTGTCCTCACCCTCCGGGGTGGAGTCGGCGACCACGCCCGCGCCCGCCTGGACGTAGGCGACGCCGTCCCGGAGCACGGCGGTCCGGATCGCGATCGCGGCGTCGGCGTCGCCCGCGAAGTCCAGGTAGCCGACGCAGCCGCCGTAAAGGCCGCGGCGGGTGGGCTCGAGCTCCTCGATGATCTGCATCGCGCGCGGCTTGGGCGCCCCCGAGAGCGTCCCGGCCGGGAAGCAGGCGGTGAGCACGTCGAAGGCGGTCTTCCCCTCCGCCACCTCGCCGGTGACGGTGGAGACGATGTGCATGACGTGGCTGTAGCGCTCGATCGCCATGAAGTCGACCACCTCGACACTGCCCGGCGTGCAGACCCGCCCCAGGTCGTTGCGGCCGAGGTCGACCAGCATCAGGTGCTCGGCCCGCTCCTTGGGGTCGGCCAGCAGTTCGGCGGCGAGCTCGGCGTCCTCCTGCGGGGTGGCACCGCGCGGCCTGGTGCCGGCGATGGGGTGCAGCAGCGCCTCGCCCTCCGTCACCTTGACCAGCGCCTCCGGGCTGGAGCCGACCACGTCGAAGCCGCCCTGCTCGGTGCCGTCGGGGCCGGGGAAGCGGAACAGGTACATGTACGGGCTGGGGTTGGTGGTGCGCAGCACCCGGTAGACGTCCAGCGCGCTGGCCGGGCAGGGCGTCTCGAAGCGCTGCGAGACGACCACCTGGAAGGCCTCGCCGGCCCGGATCCGCTCCTTGATCTCCTCCACGGCCCGCCCGTACGGCTCACCGCCGAACGGCGAGTGGGCGTCCACGGCGGTCGGGGTGAAGATGGCGAGCCCCGAGTCGACCGGCTTCCGCAGATCGGCCTCCATCGCGTCGAGCCGGGCCACCGCGTCCGTGTAGGCCTCGTCCACACCGCTGGCCAGGTCGTTGTGGTTGACCGCGTTGGCGATCAGCACCACCGAGCCGTCCCAGTGGTCGAGCACCGCGAGGTCGGTGGCGAGCAGCATGGTCAGCTCGGGCAGCTCGAGGTCGTCCGGGGTGCGGTCGGGCAGCTTCTCCAGCCGGCGGACGACGTCGTAGCCGAGATAGCCGACCAGGCCGCCGGTGAGCGGCGGCAGGCCGTCGTCGGCGCCGCGCGGGGTGTGCAGCGCGGCGAGCGCGGCCCGCAGCACCTCCAGCGGGTCGCCGGTGGTGGGGATGCCGACCGGCGGGGTGCCGTGCCAGTGCGCGTTGCCGTCCTGGTCGGCGGTGAGCGCGGCGGCGCTGCGCACCCCGACGAACGAGTACCGGGACCAACTCCGGCCCTGCTCGGCCGACTCCAGCAGGAAGGTGCCGGGGCGCTCGGCGGCCAGGCTGCGGTACAGACCGATGGGCGTGAGCCCGTCCGCGAGGAGCCGGCGGGTGACCGGGATGACCCGGGTGTCTACGGCGAGCTTGCGGAAGGCCTCAAGGTCCATGGGGTACTTCACCGTTCGTGAGCAGGGGCTGACGGTGGAAAGACTAGCGAGCGAGCGGCAGGACGTCGGTGTCGAAGCAGGTACGCGTGCCGGTGTGGCAGGCCGCGCCCACCTGGTCGACCCGGACCAGCAGGGTGTCGGCGTCGCAGTCCAGCGCAACGGACTTGACGTGCTGGAAGTGCCCGGAGGTGTCGCCCTTGACCCAGTACTCCTGGCGGCTGCGGCTCCAGTAGGTGCAGCGGCCGGTGGTCAGCGTGCGGTGCAGCGCCTCGTCGTCCATCCATCCGAGCATCAACACCTCGCCGGTGTCGTACTGCTGGGCGATGGCGGGGATCAGGCCGTCGGGCGTGCGCTTGAGCCGGTCGGCGATGTCAGCGGCCAGGGCGGTGCTGC
The DNA here is from genome assembly GCF_039533515.1 of Kitasatospora cystarginea. Lineage (NCBI taxonomy): Bacteria > Bacillati > Actinomycetota > Actinomycetes > Kitasatosporales > Streptomycetaceae > Kitasatospora > Kitasatospora cystarginea. Next base: position 21,160 of record NZ_BAAATR010000001.1, read on the forward strand.
CGGGGGCGGCGGGAGTGGTGGACATACCGCCATTCTCGCAGGTACCCGGGGTGGCTCGACGGTGATACCGGGCGGCACCTCGGGCAAAGGGGCGGCCGGTCGCGGGCCCGGGTGGAACCGCGGGGACGCGGCCCTACCGGTTCCCGCCGGGGCTCTCCCGGCCGTCCGCCAGATCGCCCGACGTGCAGCCCCGCCCGCCGGGCCCCTCCGACCACCCTGGCGGGTTCGCTGCCGGGTCGTCCGGCCCGGACCACGGGCAGCTCGTCGACCATGCCGACTGGGGCCTGTCCGGCGGATCTCCCCGGGCGTGCGGCGTTGGGCGCCCGGCTGGGGCCCTGGTGCCCGATGATCCCGACTCGCATCGAACACCTCGTGGTCCGGGCCGTGCCGCCGCCGGCGCAGTGCCCGGTGCCGTCCGACTCGGACCGTTGTTGTCAATCCTCTGCCAAGCCGCTGTCCGCGCGGCCACAATGGCTGCGAGCCAAGGGGGTTGAGGTGGACAAGGGACCCGTGGGGGGCGTGCCGCCGCAGGACGGCCGGGCGCGCGGACGGCGGTGGTGGATGGTGCTGCCGGCCGCGGTCGTGGTGGCGGCACTGGGCGGTCTGTTCCTGTGGCCGCAGCGGCATCGGGTGGCTCTGCCGCCACCCGTGGTGCCGACCGCGTACAGTCCGTCCGCAAGCCCGTCGAAGGTGCTGCCGTACCCCTACTTCCTGCCGGGGACGTGCTTCGACCACCAGCAGCTGAGCACCGGGATCACCAAACCCGAACAGCGCCCGTGCGCCCAGCCTCACGACGGCGAGGCGATCGCCGACATCGTGCTGCCGGACGGGCTGACCGACGACCTGGTGATCGGCCGCACGCTGCGCGAGCTGTGCCGGGCGCCGCTGGCCGAATGGGAGCAGCAGCAGGACGGCGGGCAGTACTACGGCTTCCCCGTCGGGCCGTACCTGCGGTACTACCAGCAGGGTTACCGGGACGCGACGTGCACCATGACGGTGAGCGACCACCAGGGCGGCCCGAAGACGACCGGGCACTTCCACTCGCACGTCCCCGCTGACGGCTGATCACCCGGGGTCGGGCGGCCGCCCTAGGGCAGCGTAGGCTGAGGCGCATGTCGAACTCTGCACGTACGGAGCGCCAGCGGCTTGCCGAGCTGCTGACAGCGGCCGGCCCCGATGCCCCTACGCTGTGCGAGGGGTGGACCACCCGCGATCTGGCCGCTCACCTGGTCCTGCGGGAGCGCCGGGCGGACGCGGCGCCCGGAATCCGGGTGCAGGCGCTGGCCGGCTGGACGGCACGGGTGCAGGCTGGCTACGCGGAGCGGCCGTACGAGGAGCTGGTGCAGCTGTTCCGTTCAGGGCCGCCGCGGTTGTCGCCGTTCGCGCTGCCCGGGGTGGACGAGGCCGCCAACACGGTCGAGTACTTCGTGCACGCCGAGGACGTCCGGCGCGCGGTCGAGTGGGAACCGCAGGAGGTCTCAACCGAGTTGGCCCAGGCCCTGTGGCGGCGCCTGCCGATGCTCACCCGGCTGGAGGCCGGCCGCAAGACCCCGGTACGGCTGTCGCTGCGCTGGCCGGGCACGGGCAGCCTCGAGTTCGGCCCCCGCGGCACCGACCAGGTCGAACTCACCGGCTCCCCGGCCGAGTTGACCCTCTTCACGTTCGGCCGCGGTGCCCGGACCACCCTCCAGGTCGAGGGCCCGGCCCAGGCGGTCGAGGCCTTGGGTGCCGTGCTCCCGTTGCCGCGGGACTGACCCTCCCGGAAGCCTCTCCGCGGTAACCCCTCGGGGGCCGCGCGGTGGTCCCGTACGGACCCGGGCTCGCACCGTCACGGGGTGCGGGGCGCTGAACTGCCGCCCCGCGCCCCGTGTTCGCATTCAGTGCCCACCGGGTGCGCCCCGCACTACCGCACCGGGTGTCCGGCCTCCCGCAGGGCGTTCTTGACCTCGCCGATCCGCAGGTCGCCGAAGTGGAACACGCTGGCGGCCAGCACCGCGTCGGCGCCCGCCTCCACCGCGGGGGCGAAGTCGGCGAGCTTCCCCGCCCCGCCGGAGGCGATCACCGGGATGGAGACCGCCTTGCGGACGGCCCGGATCATCTCCAGGTCGTAGCCGTCCTTCGTCCCGTCGGCGTCCATCGAGTTGAGCAGGATCTCCCCCGCTCCCAGCTCGGCCGCCCGGACCGCCCACTCGACCGCATCCAGCCCGGTGCCGCGGCGCCCCCCGTGCGTGGTGACCTCGAAGCGACAGTTGGCGGCTCCACCGCGGGCAGAGGCGGTCTCCGTCCCCTCCGGGCAGCGGCGGGCGTCGACCGACAGCACCAGCACCTGCCGGCCGAACCGCTGGGCGATCTCCCGGATCAGCTCCGGACGGGCGATCGCCGCCGTGTTGACGCCGACCTTGTCGGCGCCGGCCCGCAGCAGCCGGTCGACGTCCTCCACGGTGCGGATGCCGCCGCCCACGGTGAGCGGGATGAAGACCTGCTCGGCGGTGCGGCGGACCACGTCGTAGGTGGTCTCCCGGTCGCCGGAGGAGGCAGTGATGTCGAGGAAGGTCAGCTCGTCGGCGCCCTCGGCGTCGTAGAGCTTGGCCATCTCCACCGGGTCGCCCGCGTCGCGCAGGTTCTGGAAGTTGACTCCCTTGACCACTCGTCCGGCGTCGACGTCAAGACAGGGGATGACACGTACTGCGAGGGTCACTGCTTGCCTTCCAGGGAGGTTGCGAGCCCGGGACGGTAGGCGTCGACTTCGACCTCGACCATCATCCGGGAGTCGATCAGGCCCTCCACCACGACCATGCTCGCCACCGGGCGGATCGCGTCGAAGAGCTTCTTGTGTGCCCGGCCGACCTCTTCGGAGTCCCGGACGTGGGTGATGTACATCCGGGTGCGGACCACGTCCGCCGCGTCGAGGCCGTACCGGGCCAGGGCTTTGAGTGCCACACCGAAAGCGGCGAGGGTCTGCTGGTAGGGGTCGCCCTCACTCTGGACGACCCCGTTGTCGTAGGCGGTGCTGCCGGCCACCAGAACGAAGTCCCCGGCCCGCACGGCACGCGAGTAGCCGAACTCCTCCTCCCAGGGAGAAGCGCCGGAGATTCTCAACGAGCTTTGCGTGGCCGGGATTTCGGTCATCGGGACACAGCCTCCAGCGCCTCTTCGAGAGTGAACTTCTGCTCGTAGAGGGCCTTGCCCACAATCGCGCCCTCGACACCTTCGGGGACCAGACCGGCGATGGCGCGCAGGTCGTCCAGCGAGGAGACCCCGCCGCTGGCGACCACCGGCTTGTCGGTGGCGGCGCAGACGTTCCGCAGCAGCTCCAGGTTGGGGCCGGTCAGGGTGCCGTCGCGGTTGACGTCGGTGACCACGTAGCGGGCGCAGCCCTCGGAGTCGAGGCGGGCCAGCACCTCGTACAGGTTGCCGCCGTCGCGGGTCCAGCCGCGGCCGCGCAGGGTGGTGCCGACCACGTCCAGGCCGACCGCGATCTTGTCGCCGTGCTCGGCGATGACCTTGGCGACCCACTCGGGGCTCTCCAGGGCGGCGGTGCCGAGGTTGACCCGGGTGCAGCCGGTGGCCAGGGCGGCGGCCAGCGACTCGTCGTCGCGGATGCCGCCGGAGAGCTCGACCTTGATGTCGAGGGCGCCGGTGACCTCGCGCAGCAGCTCACGGTTGCTGCCGGTGCCGAAGGCGGCGTCCAGGTCGACCAGGTGCAGCCACTCGGCGCCGGCGTTCTGCCAGGCGAGGGCGGCGGCGAGCGGCTCGCCGAAGGAGGTCTCGGTACCGGAGGCGCCCTTGACCAGCCGGACGGCCTGACCGTCGCGGACGTCGACGGCGGGAAGGAGTTCCAAGCGGGACATCGTAAGCAACTTTCCAGGCTTCAGAGGGTGTTGACCCAGTTGGTCAGCAGGGCGGCGCCGGCGTCACCGGACTTCTCGGGGTGGAACTGGGTGGCCCAGAGCGGGCCGTTCTCCACGGCGGCGACGAACGGCTGTCCGTGCGTGGCCCAGGTGACCATCGGGGCGTTGATCCGCTGGCTGTGGGTCTCCAGCTCCCAGCGGCGCACGCCGTAGGAGTGCACGAAGTAGAACCGGGTGTCCGGGTCGAGGCCGGCGAACAGGCGGCTGCCCTCGGGGGCCTGGACGGTGTTCCAGCCCATGTGCGGGACGATCGGCGCGTCCAGCGGCTCGACGGTGCCGGGCCACTCGTCGCAGCCGGCCGTCTCCACGCCGTGCTCGACGCCGCGCTCGAACAGGATCTGCATTCCGACGCAGATTCCGAGCACCGGGCGGCCGCCGGACAGCCGGCGGCCGATGATCTGCTCGCCGCGCACCGCCTTCAGCCCGCGCATGCACGCCTCGAAGGCGCCGACGCCGGGGACCAGCAGGCCGTCCGCGTCCATCGCCTGCTGGAAGTCCGAGGTGACGGTGACGTGCGCGCCGGTGCGCTCGAGGGCGCGCTGGGCGGAGCGGAGGTTACCGGAGCCGTAGTCCAGCACCACAACATTCTTGGACATGTCAGTCTTCCGGTCTCTAGAGGCGCATGATGCCGGAGGCGAGGCACAGCGCCGCACCGATCGCGAGCACCGCGATCACGCTCTTGGACTGCTTCTGCTTCCAGAACGAGTACACGCCGCCGGACAGGAACAGCCCGGCGATGATCAGCAGCGTGGCGGACTTGCTCACAGCGCGCCCTTCGTCGAGGGGAGGATGCCCGCCGCGCGCGGGTCACGTTCACTGGCGTACCGCAGCGCCCGCGCCAGGGCCTTGAACTGGCACTCCACGATGTGGTGCGCGTTGCGCCCGTACGGGACGTGGACGTGCAGCGCGATCTGTGCCTGGGCGACGAACGACTCGAGTATGTGCCGGGTCATCGTGGTGTCGTAGCTGCCGATCATCGGCGCGATGCCCTCGGGCTCGGTGTGCACCAGGTAGGGGCGGCCCGAGAGGTCCACGGTCACCTGGGCGAGCGACTCGTCCAGCGGCACGGTGCAGTTGCCGAAGCGGTAGATGCCGACCTTGTCGCCGAGCGCCTGCCGGAATGCGGCACCCAGGGCGAGGGCGGTGTCCTCGATGGTGTGGTGGGTGTCGATGTGCAGGTCGCCGTCGGTCTTGACGGTCAGGTCGAACAGACCGTGCCGGCCCAGCTGGTCGAGCATGTGGTCGTAGAACCCGACGCCCGTGGAGATGTCGGTCCTTCCGGTGCCGTCGAGGTCGATCTCGACCAGGACCGAGGTCTCCTTGGTGGTGCGTTCGACGCGTCCGATACGGGACATGAGGTTGCTACAGCTCCTGACTGGCCGCGCGCGCGGGGCGCGCTCCGGCAAGGGTGGGGGTGGGTTCGGGCCCCGCACCCCCAGCCTTCGGCTGGGGGTGCCCCCGCCCGATGGCGGGCGAGGAGGGCGGGAGGACCAGCCGGACGGCGTCCAGGAAGGCGTCGTTCTCGGCGGGGGTGCCGGCGGTGACGCGCAGCCATCCGGGCACACCGTTGTCGCGGACCAGGACGCCCCGGTCGAGAATCGCCTGCCAGACCGCACGGGTGTCGGTGAAGCGGCCGAACTGGATGAAGTTGGCGTCGGAGTCGGTGACTTCGAGCCCGAGCTCGCGCAGCGAGTCCACCACCCGGTCCCGCTCGCCCTTCAGCTGCTGGACGTAACCGAGCAGGGTGTCGGTGTACTCCAGGCAGGCCAGCGCGGTGGCCTGGGTGACGGCCGACAGGTGGTACGGCAGCCGGACCAGCTGCACCGCGTCCACCACGGCGGCGTCGGCGGCCAGGTAGCCCAGGCGCAGCCCGGCGGCGCCGAAGGCCTTGGACATGGTGCGGCTGACCACCAGGTTGGGGCGGCCCTCCAGCAGCGACAGCAGCGAGGGCCGGTGCGAGAACTCGACGTACGCCTCGTCGACGACCACCAGGCTGGGCCGGGCGGCCTGCGCCGCCTCGTACAGGGCGAGCACGGTGTCGGCGGCGACCGCGGTGCCGGTCGGGTTGTTCGGCGAGCAGATGAACACCACGTTGGGGCGGTGCTCGGCGATCGCCGCCCTGGCTGCCGCCAGGTCGATGGTGAAGTCGTCGTTGCGCGGGCCGGAGATCCAACCGGTGCCGGTGCCACGGGAGATGAGTGCGTGCATCGAGTACGAGGGCTCGAAGCCGAGCGCGGTGCGGCCGGGGCCGCCGAAGGTCTGCAGCAGCTGCTGGAGGATCTCGTTGGAGCCGTTGGCGGCCCAGACCTGCTCGCGGCCGCGCCGGAAGCCGGTGGTCCTGGTCAGGTACGCGGCCAGCGCCTCGCGCAGCTCGACGGCATCCCGGTCGGGGTAGCGGTTGAGGTGGCGGGCGGCCTCGGCGACCCGCTCGGCGATCCGGGCGACCAGCGGCTCGGGCAGCGGGTACGGGTTCTCGTTGGTGTTCAGCTGGACGGGCACGTCCAGCTGCGGTGCGCCGTACGGGGACTGGCCGCGCAGCTCGTCACGGATGGGGAGGTCGTCGATCTTCACTGTCCCGGTACCGTCCAGTCGAAGCGGGCCAAGATCGCGTCGCCGTGCCCCGGCAGGTCCTCGGCGTCGGCCAGGTTGACCACGTGCGCGGCGACGCCGGCCAGCGCCTCGCGCGAGTAGTCCACGACGTGGATGCCGCGCAGGAAGGACTGCACCGACAGACCGGAGGAGTGGCAGGCGCAGCCGCCGGTCGGCAGCACGTGGTTGGAGCCGGCCGCGTAGTCGCCGAGCGAGACCGGCGCGAACGGGCCGATGAAGATCGCGCCCGCGTTGCGCACCCGGGCGGCGACCGCGCGGGCGTCCCGGGTCTGGATCTCCAGGTGCTCGGCGGCGTAGGCGTTGACCACCGCGAGGCCCTGCTCGACGTCGTCCACCAGCACGATGCCGGACTGCTTGCCGCCCAGCGCGGTGGTGACCCGCTCGCGGTGCTTGGTCCGGGCGACCTGCTCCTTGAGTTCCAGCTCCACCGCCTCGGCCAGCGCGACCGAGTCGGTGACCAGCACCGAGGCGGCCATCGGGTCGTGCTCGGCCTGGCTGATCAGGTCGGCGGCCACCTCGCGCGCCGAGGCGCTGTCGTCGGCCAGGACCGCGATCTCGGTCGGGCCCGCCTCGGCGTCGATGCCGATCCGGCCCTTGAGCAGGCGCTTGGCGGCGGCCACGTAGATGTTGCCGGGGCCGGTCACCAGGTTGACCGGGCGGCACTCCTCGGTGCCGTACGCGAACATCGCGATCGCCTGGGCGCCGCCGGCCGCGTACACCTCGGTGACGCCGAGCAGCGCGCAGGCCGCCAGGATCGTCGGGTGCACCGAGCCGCCGAAGGCCTTCTGCGGCGGCGAGGTGACCGCGATGCCCTCGACCCCGGCCTCCTGCGCCGGGACGACGTTCATCACCACGGAGGACGGGTAGACGGCCAGGCCGCCCGGCACGTACAGGCCGACCCGGTCGACCGGCACCCAGCGCTCGGACACCGTGCCGCCGGGCACCACCTGGGTGGTGTGGTCGGTGCGGCGCTGCTCGCGGTGGACCAGCCGGGCGCGGCGGATCGACTCCTCCAGCGCGGCCCGCACCTTCGGGTCCAGGCCGACCAGCGCCGCGTCGATCCGCTCCTGCGGGACCCGGGTGGTCTCCAGCCGGACGCCGTCGAAGCGCTCGGTGATCTCGATCAGTGCCGCGACACCGCGATGGCGTACGTCCTCGCAGATCGGCCGCACCTTCTCCAGGGCGGCTTCCACGTCGAACTCGGCACGGGGCAGCACGTCGCGCAGGTCCATGAGGTCGGAGCCGCGCAGGTCAATTCGGGAGATCACAGAAGCAAGTGTAAGGAGTGGCCAGAAGCGGCGGCCGCGCAGTTCAGTCCGTGATACGAAAGCCGAGACAAACGAAGATCACGGGGGAAACCATGACGGAACAGCCACCGAGCGACTGGACTGCGGCCGAAGCGGGCCTGTGGGAAGCCTTCCGCAACGGGGAGACGTATGACCTCCGGGCCTTTCCCGACCGGGGTGACGGCGCCTTCCTACCCACCGCCGAGCAGGATGGACGCAGTGGTGGACCGGACTCGGAAGACACCGAGGTGGACGACCCCTTTTCGGAGCATTCCTGGGGGCCCGAGCGGACCATCAGGGCCGAGGTGATCGCCCGTTTGCTGCTCGCCGGTCCTTCCGCACAGCCCGGGCGTGTCGCGTCCCTCAAACTCGTCGGCGCGCTGATCAGCGGCCGGCTCACCCTGGCCGGTGCCGACGTCACGCACTACCTCGAACTGCGCTGGTGCCGCTTCACCGGGAAGGTCCTGATCTCCGAGGCCACCGCGGGCACCGTCCGCTTGGTCGGCTGCCGGCTGGGCCGTCTCGAAGCCTCCCGGCTGACCACCACCGGCGACCTGCACCTCGCCCGCTGCCGGATCGACCGCGGCATCCGGCTCACCGACGCGCGGATAGGCACCGACCTGCTGCTCAACCAGACCCGGCTCGGCCACGACGGCTACGGCCGCGCCATGGCCGCCGACGGGCTCTCGGTCAGCCACGACCTGGAGGCCGACCGGCTGGAGGCCCACGGCGAGCTCAGCCTGCGCTCCGCCCGGGTCGGCGGCCGGCTCTCGCTGCGCGGCGCCCGGCTGCGCGGCACCGCCGACGGCTACTCGCTCAACGCCCCGCGCATCACCGTCGGCCACACGCTCTACCTGAGCGGTTCGAACGACAGCGGCTGGGTGAACTCCTCCGCCGTCTACGGCTCCGGGTACGGCGACGCCGCCGTCGTCAGCACCTCGACCACCCCGTTCCGCTCCCACGGACGGGTGCGGATCTCCGACGGCCGCTTCGACAGCGCCTGCCTGATCTCCGACGCCGAGTTCCACCTCGGCCCCGACCAGGACCTCTCGCTCAACCGGATCCAGACCCCCGAGCTGCGCTTCACCTGCCGCACCCCGCCCACCGGCCGGGTCACCCTGACCCGCGCCCGGGTCGGCAACCTGGTCGACGCCCCCGGCGCCTGGCCCGCGGCCGCCGGAGTCGGCCTCACCGGCTTCACCTACGAGTCCCTGCGCCCCGCCGGGACCTTCACCGTCCAGCAGCGGATCACCTGGCTGGAGAACTCCCTCGGCGAGTTCCAGCCCGAACCGTACGAGCAGCTGGCCGCCGCCCTGCGCCGGGACGGCCGGGACGAGGACGCCCGCGAGGTCCAGTACGCCAAGCAGCGCCGGCGCCGCGCCACCCTGCCGCTGCCGGGACGCCTCTGGGGCCTGCTCCAGGACGCCACCGTCGGCTACGGCTACCGTCCCGGCCGGGCCGCGCTCTGGCTGCTCGTCACCTGGGCGCTCGGCACCCTGTACTTCCTCGGCCACCACCCGGCCCCGCTGAAGGCCGACGAGCGGCCGACCTGGAACCCCGCCCTGTTCGCGCTCAGCAAGGTGCTCCCGGTGGTCGACCTCAGCCAGGACGGCTGGAACCCGGACCTGGCCGGCCAGTGGGTGGTGGCCGGCCTGGTGATTTCCGGCTGGCTGCTGGCCACCACCGTGGTCACCAGCGCCACCCGGATGCTCCAGCGCGGCTGAGCTCCCGGGCGGAGCCTGGCCAGGTGCCGGGCCCCGTTCCGCCCCCGGGGGTGAAAGCCCTGCGCACGGCGGGCCGTCGGCCGTCTAGTCTGTCCGCCGTGACTGAACGGCTCCCGATCTTCCCGCTCAACACGGTCCTGTACCCGGGGCTCGTCCTGCCCCTGCGCGTCTTCGAGGAGCGCTACCGGCGGCTGGTCGCCGACCTGATGGCCCAGCCGGAGGACCCGCCGCGCCGGTTCGGGGTGGTGGCGATCCGGGACGGCCGGGAGGTCGCACCGGTCCGCGAGCCGGACGGCCCGGCCGGTCCGCTGGACGGCCTGGGCACCGTGACCGGCGAGCCGCTGGAGGCCCTGCACCGGGTCGGCTGCGTGGCCTCGATCGCCTCCGCGAAGGAGCTCCCCGGCGGCCAGTACGAACTGCTGGTCACCGGCACCACCCGGTTCCGGCTGCACGACGTGGACCCGAGCGGCCCCTACCTGGTCGGCGAGACCGAACCGATCGAGGAGCAGCCGGGCGACGGGGCCGGCGCCCTCGCGGCCGGCGTGGAGCGGGCCTTCTTCGCCTACCGCAAGCGGCTGGCGGGCGCACGGGAGGCCAGCCTGGCCGGGGAGCAGGAGCTGCCGACCGACCCGCAGGTGCTCTCGTACCTGGTCGCGGCGGCCTCCGTGCTGCCCACTCCCGTCAAGCAGCAACTGCTCGCCTGCACCGACACCGCGCAGCGGCTCACCATCGAGCTGGAACTGCTGCGCCGGGAGACCGCACTGATCGCCCGGCTGCCGTCGCTGCCCGCGGCGGACCTGACCCGCCAGGCGTTCAGCCCGAACTGACCGAACCGACAGAGCCGAGGGCCGAGGGGTCGACTGTGGCGAAGAGGACGAAGGGCGGGCAGGGCACGCCCGCGACGGTGACGCTGGAGGCGGCCGGGGTCGCCTTCACCGTGCACGCCTACGAGCACGATCCGGCGGCCGCCTCCTACGGCGGCGAGGCCGCCGAGGCCCTGGGCGTGGACGGCGGCCGGGTCTTCAAGACCCTGGTCGCCGACGTGGACGGCACCCTGACGGTCGGCATCGTCCCGGTGTCCAAGCAGCTTGACCTCAAGGCGCTGGCCGCCGCCGTCGGCGGGAAGCGGGCGGCGATGGCCGACCCGGCGGCCGCCGAGCGCAGCAGCGGCTACGTCCGGGGCGGCATCTCCCCGCTCGGCCAGCGCCGTCCACTGCGCACCGTCCTGGACGCCGGCGCCCTCGACCACCCGACCGTCTACGTGTCGGCCGGCCGCCGCGGCCTCGAGGTCGAGCTCTCCCCCGCCGACCTCGCCGCCCTCACCGGCGCCCGTACGGCCCCCATCAGCCGCTAGGGCCTGCCTGGCCTACGCGGGCGGCGTGGGCCCCTGTCCGGTCGGGGGCTTCGGGTTCTCCTCGGGCTGCTCCGCGCTCTCCGCGGGCGCGGGAGCGTTCCCGTCCTCGGGGTGGACGGCCGGCTCACCGGGGCCGGTCCACTCCGGGCCCGCCCAGTACGGCGGCGGGTCCTCCTCCCGCTTGCCGAAGGCGGCCGACAGGATCAGCAGCACCACCAGCGCGGTCATCGGCCACACCATCAGCGCGCCCTTCGCGCCGAGCTGGAGCGCGGCGCTGAACTGCACGCCCATCCCGGCCGCCTTGGCGTTCGCGACCACGTCCGTACTCGGCCCGAGCCGGACCCCGAGCTGCCAGGCGAGCAGCGACCCGAGCACACCGCCCGCGGTCAGGCCGGCCGCGACGGCGACGCCGCCGCCCCGCGCCCGGGTGAGCAGGAAGGCGGCCAGCGCACTGACCGCCCCGGCGGCCAGCCCGAGCAGCGCGAAGAGGCTGTCCGCGCCGGCCCGCTGCTCCCCTTCGGGATCGACGTACCGGATGGCGTCGCTGGCCGCTACGAGCATCACCCGGGGTGCCAGCCATAGCCAGAGCAGACCGACGACGACGCCCAGCAGCACCCCGGCCACCGTCAGCACCGCGGCGATCTTCACCTCCGGCAGCAGCGGCCGCCGTTCCCGCGGCGGCTCGCGGAGGTCCAGATCGGCTGCGTACGGGTCGGCGTCGGGCACCTGCTCGGCGCCCGGCTCCGCAGGTGTGTTCGGTACGGTCACGGGGCCATCGTTTCACGACTCGCCGGATCCGGACGGGTCCGCCCTCGTCGCAGGCCCCGCTCCGCCCGGCTCAGCGGGTGGTCGCCCGGCGGTACGCCCAGGTCGCCAGGGTCAACGAGGCAAGGCCGACCGCCGCACAGACCGCCAGGTCGCCGGCCACGGCCGCCCAGTCGGGCCCGGGGCCGAAGGTGCGGGCGAACGCCTCGACTCCGTACGTCGAGGGCAGCAGGTCGCGCAGCCAGCGCACTGCCTGCGGCAGGTGGTCCACCGGCAGGACGCCCAGCAGCAGGGCGGCGGACATCCCGAGCTGGCCCAGCAGGGTGGCGATCTCCTGGCGTGGTGCGAGCAGCCCGCAGGCCGCGCCGAGACCGGACAGCGCGGCGCCGGCGAGCGGGACGACCGCCAGCAGCACCCACAGATTGGCCAGCGGCAGCGAGAACATCACCGCGCCCACCGCGGCCGTCACCAGCGCACCGGGCACGGTGAACGAGGCGTACGCGCCGGCCGCGCCGAGCACCACGGCGGCGGGCGGGACGGGCAGCGTCGCGTAGTGGTCCAGTCCGCCGGTGGCCCGGAGCTTGCCGAAGTACTGGGCGAGCAGGTTGAGCGCCACGAAGGCGACCACGAGCACGCTGGAGCCCGCGACCACGGCGCGCGCGGCGGAGTTCTCCCCGGCGTCCACCACCCCGCGCATCATGACCAGGATGCCGAGCGACTGGAAGGTCGCCACGAAGAGCAGCGGGATCCGGGCCACCCTGGCCCGGGCCAGCTGGGCCCGGTAGACGGCGGCCAGCGCGGGCAGCAGCCGCGCGGCGGGCGCGAGCGGAGCGGCGGTCTCGGTCACCGCCGCCGGACGGTCGAGCAGGGTCACCGGTCCACCTCGAAAGAAACGATCATCACTCTTCCGTCACCGATAGCCGCCCCCTCGCCCCCGTGCGGATGCCCCGGCCTCACTTCGCCAGCCCTCCGCCTCGGCCGCCCAGCTTGAGGTAGGCGTCCTCCAGGCTTGGGGTGGCCAGGGTGAAGTCGTCCAGGGCCGCGAAGGCGGGGCCGGTGGTCACCGCGGTGACCAGCTCCCGGGCCTGCTCGGGGCTGGTTCGGACGGTCCAGCGGCGGCCAGAGCGCTCGGCCTGCTCGGCGATCCGGGCGACGGCGGGGACGTCGGTCGGGGCCTCGGTCCGCCAGACCAGGTCCAGCCGGACGTCACCGTCGACCAGTGCCTTCAGGCCGCCGGGCGTGTCACAGGCGATCACCCGGCCGCGGTCGACCACGGCGACCCGGTCCAGGACGGTCTCCGCCTCGATCACGTTGTGGGTGACCAGCAGCACGGTGGTGCCGCGCTCGGCGCGGCGGCGGTCCACCGCCGACCAGACGGCACGGCGGGCGACCGGGTCCATACCGGTGGTGGGCTCGTCCAGGACGAGCAGCGGCCGCTCGCCCACCAGGGCGGCGGCGAAGCAGGCCAGCCGGCGCTGGCCGCCGGAGAGCTTGGCGAGCGGGCGGTGCGCGATCGGTTCGAGGCCGAGCTCGGCCAGTACGTCGGCCGTCTCACCGCGGGCCCGCGCCGGGGTGAGCCCGCGCAGCCGGCCGGTGGTCTCGGCGGCCAGGGCCACCGTCAGCTCGTCCAGCGCCGTGGACTCCTGCCCGAGGTAGGCGAGCAGCCGGGCGGCCCGTTCGGGATGGCGGACGATGTCGTGGCCGAGGATGTGCACACTGCCCCGGTCGGGGCGCAGCAGCCCGGTGAGCTGGCGGACCAGGGTGGACTTCCCGGCGCCGTTCGGGCCGAGCAGTCCGAAGATCTCGCCGCACCGGACGTCCAGGTCGATGCCGTCGTTGGCCCGGACCTCGCCCGTGGCGCCGCGCTCGGCGCCCGCGGCGGCGGCGTCACGGCTGCGGCCTCGGCCCAGGCCCCGGCTCGGGCTGCGGTAGGTCTTGGCAAGGTCTCGTACGGTGCAGCACTGCCCGGTGTATCGCCCGGTACCGCCGAGGTCGCCTTGCGGCCCGGCCTGCGGGGCCGGCCGGTCGGTGTCGCTCACGGTCGAAGACTCTACGCGCCCGCAGAGCAGATCAGGACAAGGGGGCTGCAATCACCAACGCCGTCCCGGCCCGGCGCCCGGTGGGCTCACCCGTCGGCGGGACCGTCGGTACCCAGCGCCTCGCCGCCGGGCACCCGGGCGGCGAGCTCCTTCCAGAAGCCGGCCCGGATCGCGTAGCGGTCGTGCTCGTCGATCTGGTCGTCCTTGTGCGCGAGCAGTCCGAACCGGGCGGCGTAGCGCAGCAGCTCGCCGTCCAGGCGGTGCGGGATGCGCGGGTAGTCGGCCCACAGCGGGGTGAGCCGGGACGGCGAGCCGAGGCGGTCGATCCAGCGCCGGGCGAAGACCTGCCCGACCTCGTGGGCGTCACCGCCGATCTTGGTGATGTCCTCCTCGCGATCGGCCCAGCGCTGCTCGGCGGTGGTGAGCTGGGCGAGTATCGGCAGGCTGTCGCCAGTGCCGTGGTGCTCCGTTCCGGGCCGGTCCACCCAGCCGCGTTCGGAGGACCAGCGCAGCACGATCGAGGCCGGCGCGGCGGCGGGGGCGGGTGCCCGGTGGGCGAGGTCCCTGGGGGTCGGCACCACCTTGAGCGCGGCGGCCTGCCGGGTCTCGTCGGCGAGGGCGGCCGGCTGCTCCGGGCCGGGCCGGGCAACCGGGTGCCCGGGGTGGCCCGCGGCGGGCGGGGCGGCGAGCAGTTGGGCGATCTCGGGGCGGGGCTCGCCGAGCGGATGGGCGGGCGCGGCCTCGCGCAGCCGTACCCAGGCCTCGATCCACTCGCGGTCCAGCACCCGGCGCTCGTCGGCCTCGCCGACCAGGTCCTCGGACTGGTTGAAGTCGCCGTCGGCGGCCTGCAGCGCCCACAGGTGGACGACCACACCGTGCTCCTTGGCGGACATCATGCCGGGCAGCAGGTCGCCGTCCCCGGTGACCAGCACCACATCGGCGCAGGCGCGGTTGCGGGCGAGTTCGGCGAGTTCGGCGTGCATCACGGCGTCCACGCCCTTCTGCACCCAGCGGCCCTCGGCGCGGGTGAGCGCGCCCAGGCGTACGGTGACCCGGGGCAGCACCCGGAGCCTGCGGTGTTCGGGCAGCGGACGGCGGTCCGGGGCGGCGTCGAACCAGTAGATCCGCAGCAGCGGAAGCCCGGTCTCGGCCTCGGCCCGGGCCCGCAGCGCGGCGATCAGAGCGGTATGGTCCACCGACACCCGGGAACGGGAGGGCTCTCCGGCCAGTAGGCTGGCGGCTGCTCCCAACAGGTATCCGGCGTCCACGAGGACGGCGCAGCGGTCCATGATTCGCACCTCTTCTCCGGGTCGGCCACCGGTGACCGGAGGTGCGCCGGTGCACCCTGCGGGGGCGCCGGACCCCGGACCGCACTACCGTTGCGCACTTCTTTACCCTCCGATCGGGCGGTGAACCGTCCGATCGGATCATGTGTGGCAAGAGCGGGCCCGGCCACTGGCAATGCTGAGGGACTGATGCGGAAGAGAATCGCGGTTCTGTGCGCGGCGAGCGTGCTGGCGGCAGGAGCGGTACTGCTGGTGCCCACCGTCACCACCGACACCTCGCAGGGCGACACCCGGGTGCTCGGGATCACCGTCAACAAGGGTCATACGATCCTGGTCGGCCCGACCGACCCGATCACCTTCCCGGTGGAGGTGACTGCGCAGGACGACTCCGGTATCCGCTCGGTGAGTCCGATCGGTGTCTGGGGGCCCTCGTACGGCGTGCTGAAGGTCAGCCCGATGACGTGCGAACCGACCTCGCGCACCGTCTCGGTCTGCCGGGGCACGGCGACGGTGGACCCGTCCAGGAAGGACGTCTACAACGACGAGGCCGGCACCTGGTTCGTGGACCTCAAGGTGAACGCCAATGACGGCGACCGGTTCGTCGGCCAGACCGCGGGCGGCTTCTCGCTCAAGCGTGCGGCCCGGATCTCCGGCTACGACGTGCCCTCGCACGCCACCGCCGGGCAGGAGCTGACGGTCAAGGGCTGGCTGAACCGGGCGTTCTGGAGCGACAACAAGTACCACGGCTACGAGGGCGGGACGGCCTACCTCCAGTTCCGCCCGCACGGCAGCGCGCGCTGGAGCACGGTCGCCACCGCCGTCTCGGACGCCACCGGAACCGTCACGGCGCACGTGAGGGCCACGGCCTCGGGCGAGTACGAGTGGTACTCCCCCGGCGACAAGTGGACGGGCGGCGCGGTCTCGTCCCCGCTCACGGTCACCGTCGCGGCGCATCCGCAGCCCTGACCTGAGGAGCGGGGTGCCGGGCCTCCCCAGGAGGCCCGGCACCGGCAAAAGGGACCGGTCAGCGGCCCTTGAGCTCGGCGGCGACCAGCTCGGCCACCTGGACGGCGTTGAGCGCCGCGCCCTTGCGCAGGTTGTCGCTGGACAGGAAGAGCGACAGACCGTGCTCGACCGTCTCGTCCACCCGGATCCGGCCGACGTAGGTCGGGTCCTGACCGGCCGCCTGCAGCGGGGTCGGGATCTCGGACAGCTCGACGCCGGGCGCCTCGGCCAGCAGTTCGGACGCGCGCTGCGGGGTGATCCCGGCCGCGAAGCGGGCGTTGACCTGCAGCGAGTGGCCGGTGAACACCGGGACCCGGACGCAGGTGCCGGAGACCTTCAGCCCGGGGATCTCCAGGATCTTGCGGCTCTCGTGGCGGAGCTTCTGCTCCTCGTCGGTCTCGAACGAGCCGTCGTCCACGATCGAGCCGGCCAGCGGCACCACGTTGAAGGCGATCGGGCGCTTGTAGACCTGCGGCTCGGGGTACTCGACGGCCGACCCGTCGTGCACCAGTGCCTGGGCGCCGTCCACCACCTTGCCCGCCTGCTGCTGCAGCTCGGCCACACCGGCCAGGCCGCTGCCGGAGACCGCCTGGTAGGTGGTGACCACCAGGGAGACCAGGCCGGCCTCCTGGTGCAGCGGACGCAGCACCGGCATGGCCGCCATGGTGGTGCAGTTCGGGTTGGCGATGATGCCCTTGGGGCGGTCGGCGATCGCGTGCGGGTTGACCTCCGCGACCACCAGCGGCACCTCGGGATCGCGGCGCCAGGCCGAGGAGTTGTCGATCACGACCGCGCCGGCCGCGGCGACCTCGGGCGCCAGCGCCTTGGAGGTGGCACCGCCGGCAGAGAAGAGCACGATGTCCAGACCGCTGTAGTCGGCCGTGGCGGCGTCCTCGACCGTGATCGCACTGCCCTGCCACTCCAGGGTCTGACCGGCCGAACGGGCCGAGGCGAAGAGCCTCAGCTGCTCCACCGGGAAGTTGCGCTCGGCCAGTACGCGGCGCATCACGCCGCCGACCTGGCCGGTGGCTCCTACGATGCCGATCCTCATCGGACTCCTCCTGTTGTTCTGCTGTGCTCGTTCTGGCCCCGCACCTGGCCATCATGCCTGGTCGACGGCCGGATCCGGGATCTCGTCCCAAGCTGTGGTCACCGCCCGCCGGCCGCCGGGGGCGCCCGGTGGGCCGGGCGCGAACCCCTCAGAGCGCGCGGGGCGCCCCTCGCCCCGGGTACCGTCCGTCAGTCGTCGAGCGCCGCGAGCAGCTCCAGCGCCCGCGCCACCGACACCTCATCTGCCGGGAGCAGCGGCAACCGCACCGCCGGCGTGGGAATCACCCCTCGGGCGTGCAGCACCCCCTTGGTCACGGTCGGGTTGGGCTCCGCGAAGCAGGCTGCCGAGAGCGCGGCGAGTCGGGCGCCCAGCTCCCTGGCCCTCACCGCGTCGCCCTTGCGCCAGGCGTCCGCCAGCTCCACGAACCTCTCGGTGGCCAGGTGTGCCGAGGCCAGGATGCCTCCGCACGCGCCCAGTGCGAGCAGCGGCGAGATCACCGTGTCGTCCCCGCCCAGCACCCCGCCGCCGCCACCGGCGAGCAGTTCCACGGTGCTCTCGTCGATCCCACCCGCCGCGTACTTGACCCCGGCGATCCCCGGCAGCGACAGCAGCCTGCGCAGGGTGGCGGCGCCGAGCGCCTGCCCGGTGCGGTACGGGATGTGGTAAATGACCAGCGGTACGGCACTCCGCTCGGCCAGGTACTCGAAGTGCGCCAGCACTCCCGCCTCGCCCGGACGGGTGAAGGCCGGGACGGTGACCAGCGCCGCGTCCACCCCGGTCAGCGCGGCGAGCTGCTCGGCGCTGCGCCTGGTGTCGTTGCCGCCCGCGCCGACGATCAGCGTGGCGCCGCGCTCCCGGCAGACCCGGGCGCAGACCTCGGTGACGGCGCGCCGCTCGTCCTCGTCCAGGGTGGCGGGCTCGCCGGTGGTGCCGAGCGCGACCAGCCCGGCGGCACCCTGGTCCAGCACCGAGTGCGCCAGTCGCTCCAGTGCCTCGGTGGCGATGGCGCCGTCCTCGTCGAACGGCGTGATCAGCGGTACGTAGATCCCCTGAAGTTCCATGCCTCAGAGCCTGCGGCCTGGACACCGTGCAGGTCCAGTTCACGTTTCCGACGCTTCTCGTAAGGTGGCCTGATGCTCGATGTCCGTCGTCTGCGCCTGCTGCGCGAACTCGCCCATCTCGGCACCATCGCCGCGGTCGCCGACTCGCTCTCGTTCTCCCCGTCCGCGGTTTCCCAGCAGCTGTCAGCGCTGGAGCGGGAGGCCGGGGTGCCGCTGCTGGAGCGCACCGGGCGCCGGGTCGCACTCACTCCGGCCGGGCGGAACCTGGTCCGGCACGCGGAGGCGGTGCTGGAGCGGCTGGAGCAGGCGGGCGCGGAACTGGCGCACGCCCGCCAGGGGTTGGCCGGTCCGCTGCGGATCGGGACGTATCCGTCGGCCGCCCGCGCGATCATCCCGGCCGCACTGGCCGAACTGGCCGGCCGCCACCCGGGGTTGGTGCCGATGGTGACCGAGGTGGATCCGGCCGGGGTGGCCGCCGCGGTGCGGGCGGGCGAGCTGGACGTGGCGCTGGTCCACGAGTACGACCTGGTCCCGGTCGAGCCGGAGCCGGGGCTGGCGGTGACCGCGCCGCTGTTCACCGAGCCGATGTACCTCGCCGCGCTCTCCCCTGGCGGCCTCGCCGAGCAGCGGGAAGCGCCGTGGATCATGGCCCCGCTCGGCACGCTCTGCCACACCATGGCCCAACGCGCCTGCGAGGCAGCCGGGTTCACTCCGCAGGTCAGGCACTGGATCGACGACTTCACCACGGTGCTGGCCCTGGTGGCGGTCGGCCAGGGGGTGGCGCTGGTCCCGCACCTCGGGGTGACTGCGGGTGCGCATCCGGGCGTGGTGCTCACCCGGCTGCCGATGTACCGGCGCACCCGTACCGCGTTCCGCGCCGGAGCCGGTACCCACCCGGCCGTGGCCGCGTTCATCGCCGCCCTGCACACCGCCGTCCCGGCCGGGCTCGGCAACCGGGCCGGCTGACCGGTGCCCGGCGGCGGACGGGGAACCGCGCGGGCCGGCCGAGCGCCCCGGGCCCGGCCAGGCCCGCGCGGTTCCCCGCGGACAACTCCGCTAGCTCGCCAGGCAGCTGGGCCCGAGCAACTGCTTGAGGTCCCCGAACAGCGCCGGGTCCGACTTCACCCGGTGCCGGTCCAACCGGAGCACCGTGGTCTGCCGGGCCCCCTCCAGCCGCAGCCGCACCTCCGTGGTGCCCTTGTGGTGGGCGAGCACCTCTCCGAGCCGGGCCACCAGCGGCGGGGTGATCTTCACGCTGGGGATCGAGATGACGATCGGCGCCTCGGCGTGCGCGTTGGAGAGGTCCGGTACGGACAGCTCCATGCCCATCAGCCGCGGTACGTCCTCCCGCTTGTCCAGCTTGCCGCGGACGAACACCACGGCGTCCTCGACCAGTTGGGAGGAGACCAGCTGGTAGCTGGCCGGGAAGAACATGCAGTCGATCGAACCGGCCAGGTCCTCCACCGTGGCGATGGCCCAGGCGTTGCCCTGCTTGGTCATCTTCCGCTGGAGGCCCGAGATGATGCCGCCGATGGTGATGATGGTGCCGTCGGGGCGCTCGGCGAGGTCGGCGACCGCGCAGTCCGCCTTCTCGGCGAGGACGTGCTCGATGCCGTGCAGCGGGTGCGAGGAGACGTAGAGGCCGAGCATCTCCCGTTCCTGGGTGAGCAGGAAGCCCTTGTCCCACTCCTCCTCGGAGAACACCACGTCGAGGCCGAAGCTCGGTTCGTCACTGGTGTCGCCCCCGCCGAACAGGTCGAACTGCCCCTCGGCCTCCTTGCGCTTGATCCCGACCACGTTGTCGATCATCGGCTCGAACTGGGCGGTCAGGCCCTTGCGGGTGTGCCCGAGCGAGTCGAACGCGCCCGCCTTGATGAGGGATTCGACCGTCCGCTTGTTGCAGACCACCGATTCGACCTTGTCCAGGAAGTCCGGGAACGAGGTGTACTTCCCCTTGGCCCTCCGGGTGCGGATCATCGAATCCACCACCGGGCCACCGACGTTGCGCACCGCGGTGAGACCGAACCGGACGGTGTCGCTGCCGTGCGGGGTGAAGTCCGAGTCCGACTCGTTCACGTCCGGCGGGAGCACCTGGATGCCCATCTTGCGGCACTCGTTGAGGTAGACCGCGGACTTGTCCTTGTCGTCCTTGACCGAGGTGAGCAGGCCGGACATGTACTCGGCCGGATAGTTGGCCTTGAGGTACGCGGTCCAGTACGAGACCAGTCCGTACCCGGCGGTGTGCGCTTTGTTGAACGCGTAGCCGGAGAAGGGGACCAGGACGTCCCAGACCGCCTGGATGGCCGCGTCCGAGTAGCCGCGCTCGCGGCAGCCCTTCTGGAACGGGACGAACTCCGCCTCCAGGATCTCCTTCTTCTTCTTGCCCATCGCCCGCCGCAGCAGGTCGGCCTGGCCGAGCGAGTAGCCGGCCAGGATCTGCGCGGCCTTCTGCACCTGCTCCTGGTAGACGATCAGGCCGTAGGTCGGCCGGAGCACCTCCTCCAGCGGCTTCTCCAGCTCCGGGTGGATCGGGGTGATCTCCTGCTGGCCGTTCTTGCGCAGGGCGTAGTTGGTGTGCGAGTTGACGCCCATCGGGCCCGGGCGGTACAGCGCGAGGACGGCGGAGATGTCCTCGAAGTTGTCGGGCTTCATCAGCCGCAGCAGCGAGCGCATCGGCCCGCCGTCGAGCTGGAAGACGCCGAGCGTGTCACCGCGGGCGAGCAGTTCGTAGGTGGGCTTGTCGTCCAGGGGCAGATCAAGCAGGTTGATCTTGATGCCCTTGTTCCGCTCGATCGCCTTGACGGCGTCGTCCATGATCGTGAGGTTGCGCAGGCCGAGGAAGTCCATCTTGAGAAGGCCGAGGCCCTCACAGGTCGGATAGTCGAACTGCGTGATGGTCACACCGTCGGTGTGCCGGGTCCAGACCGGGATGTGGTCGGTCAGCGGCTCGGCGGACATGATGACACCGGCCGCGTGCACACCGGGCTGGCGGATCAGGCCCTCGATACCGCGTGCGGTGTCGATCACCTTCCTGACGTCCGGATCGGTCTCGTACAGGCCGCGGATCTCGCCCGCCTCGCTGTAGCGGGGGTGCGAGGAGTCGGTGATGCCGGACAGCGGGATGCCCTTGCCCATCACGTCCGGCGGCATCGCCTTGGTGATCCGGTCGCCCATCGCGTACGGGTAGCCGAGGACGCGCGAGGAGTCCTTGATGGCGGCCTTCGCCTTGATGGTGCCGTACGTGACGATCATCGCGACCTTGTCGGAGCCCCACTTCTCCGTCACGTAGCGGATCACGTCACCGCGCCGGCGCTCGTCGAAGTCGATGTCGACATCGGGCATCGAGATGCGCTCGGGGTTGAGGAACCGCTCGAAGATCAGACCGTGCGGGATCGGGTCGAGGTCGGTGATGCCCATCGCGTACGCGACCAGCGAACCGGCCGCCGAACCACGGCCCGGCCCCACCGCGATGCCCTGGCTCTTCGCCCACATGATGAAGTCGGCGACCACGAGGAAGTACGCCGGGAACCCCATCTGGATGATGGTGTCCATCTCGTACTCGGCGAGCTTGCGGTGCTCCTCGTCGTAGCCGTTCGGGAAGCGCCAGTCCATGCCCTCCCAGACCTTGGACTTGAAGAAGTCCGCCTCGGACTCGAAGCCCTCCGGGATCGGAAAGCGCGGCATGAGGTTCTTGAACTCGAACATGCCGGTGGTGTCGACCCGCTGGGCGACCAGCAGCTGACTGTTGCGGCAGCCCTCCTGCCAGGCGTCCGAGGAGTCCAGGGCGTACATCTCCGCGGCCGACTTGATGTAGTAGCCGGTGCCGTCGAACCGGAAGCGGTCCGGGTCGGAGAGGTTCTTGCCGGTCTGCACGCACAGCAGCAGGTCGTGCGCCCCCGCGTCGGCCTCGGTGGTGTAGTGCGAGTCGTTGGTGACCACCGGCGGGATGTTCAGCTTCCTGCTGATCTCCAGCAGCCCGTCGCGGACCCGCTTCTCGATGTCCAGGCCGTGGTCCATCAGCTCCAGGAAGTAGTTCTCCTTGCCGAAGATCTCCCGGTAGTCGGCGGCGGACTTCAGCGCCTCGTCGAACTGGCCGAGCCTCAGCCGGGTCTGCACCTCACCCGAGGGGCAGCCGGTGGTGGCCATCAGGCCGGCGGCGTGCTCGGCGATGATCTCCTTGTCCATCCGGGGCCACTTCACCAGCCAGCCCTCGGCGTAGGAGCGCGAGGTCAGCTTGAAGAGGTTGTGCAGGCCCTCCTTGTTCCGGGCCCAGATGGTCTTGTGGGTGTAGGCGCCGGACGCCGAGACGTCGTCCTTCTTCTGGTGCGGCTGGCCCCACAGGATGCGCTTGGTGTTGGACCGGGACTCCGGCGCGACGTACGCCTCGATGCCGATCACCGGGGTGATCCCGGCGGCCTTGGCCTGCTTGTGGAACTCGGCCGCGCCGTACATGTTGCCGTGGTCGGTCATCGCGACATGGGTCTGCCCGAGCCGCTCGACCTCCTTGAACAGCTGCTTCAGCCGCGCGGCACCGTCCAGCATCGAGTACTCGGTGTGGACGTGCAGATGCGCGTACGGCTGGTCGCTCAACGCGGGGCCTCCGGGGTCTCGGTACTGGATCACGGAGCGGTGAAACACGTAAGGCCCGAGCCACCCTCACGGCCCGGACCACGGCTTTCGCATCCGCGCGACCGAGTCTAGTCCTTCACCCTGCTTCCCGGACGCATCACCCGGAGGGGGCCCGGCCGCACCGCCGGGCCCCGGTCCCGCTGGTGTCAGCCGTCCAGTTCCGCCAGGAAGTCCAGCGCGGCGGCCCAGGTCCGCTCGGCGGCCTCGGCGTCGTAGTCCGGCAGCTCGGGGTCGGTGTAGAGGTGCCCGGCGCCGTGGTAGCGGTGGATCTCCACGTCGGCACCGGCCCGCGACATCAGCAGGTACCAGGTGTTCAGCCAGTCCTCGGACTCGAACGGGTCGGGCTCGGCGACGTGCAGCTGGACCGGGATCCCGGTCTGCGTGTCCTCCCGGATGTCCGAGGTGCCGTGCAGGAGCAGCAGGCCCCGGGCCCGCTCGTCCGCCAGCGCCAGGTTCTGCGCCAGCGCCCCACCGAGCGAGAACCCGGCGTACACCAGCCCCTGCTCGGCGCCCTCACCCGAGCTCAGCAGCGGCGCGACCGCCCGGACGGCGCGCCGCAGCAGCTCGTCGTTGGTGACCTTGTCCCGGTGGGCCATCCCGGCCTCGATGTCGTCGAAGACCTGCCCCTCGTACAGGTCCGGCGTGTGCACCGCGTGCCCGGCCGCACGCAGTCGCTCGGCTGCGGCCGACACCGCCGGGCGCAGTCCGTAGGCGGAATGGAGGAGCACGATCTGGGCCACGGATTCGATCCTTCGCTGTACAGACGCCATGGTCCCGACCATCATCACCCATCACCCCGCCCCGGGCCGGACGGCCAGGTCCGGTCCGGCCGCCTCAGGACACCACGTCCTTGCGGGCGAAACCGCGGAAGGCGAGCGCGAGCAGCACGATCGCGTAGCTGACCGAGAGTGAGACGCCCTGGAGCATGCCGCCCCACTCCAGCTGGGGTTGCAGCGCGTCCGCCCAGGAGTACTGCCAGTGTGCGGGCAGCCACTCGCGCAACGACCCGAGCGCGGTGACCGCGTCCAGCACGCCGGTGATGATCGTGAAGAACACCGCCCCGCCGACCGCGCCGAGCGGGGCGTCCGTCGCCGTGGACAGCCAGAACGCCAGTGCGGCGACGACCAGTTCGCTGAGGATGACGAAGGCCACCGCGATCGCCAGCCGGGGCAGCACGGCCGACGCGGGCAGGCTGGCCCCGGTCGGCAGCTTGAGGTCGCCCCAGCCGTACGCGGCGGTGCCCACCGCCAGTCCGAGCAGCGGCAGCAGCACGACGGTGGCCGCCGAGAAGAGCAGCCCGACCGTGAACTTGCGCAGCAGCAGCCTGGCCCTGGGCACCGGCGCGGCCAACAGGTAGCGCAGCGAGGACCAGTTGGCCTCGGCGGCCACGGTGTCCCCGCAGTACAGCGCGACCGGGATGACCAGCATGAAGCCGGTGCCCATGAAGAGCATGGTGGCGGCGAAGTTCGGCCCGGAGGCGGTGGCCAGCTCGATGAAGGTGGTCCGGTTCACCCGGTCCGGCGTGCCGCCGATCTGGAACGCCGCCAGGATGACCAGCGGCATCGCCGCCAGCACCCCGGTCATCACCAGGGTGCGCCGTCGCCGCAGCTGGCGGACGATCTCCACCCGCAGTGGCAGGGTCCGGCCCGCCCGGTACCCCGCCGCGTGGTCGGCCGTCGCCGTGGGGTCAGCCGTCGACGTGCTCACGCCGAGCCTCCGATCAGGGACAGGAACGCGTCCTCCAGCCGCCGGTGCGGCCCGACCCGTTCGACGGGGACGTCCAGCGCGACCAGCTCGGCCACCAGGCGGCCGGCCGTCATGCCGTCCAGCCGGACCAGCAGGCCCCGCTCCACCACCGAGACCGCGCCGATGCCGGCCAGCGCGGCCGCCTTCTCGGCGGCCAGCGCCAGCTCGTTCGCCGGGAAGTCGGCCGGAGTGCCGACCAGCAGCAGCTCGCCCTCGCCGACGATCTCGCCGACGGCGCCCGCGCTGACCAGCCGGCCGCGGTCCATCACCACCAGGTGGGTGCAGCTCTGCTCCACCTCCGAGAGCAGGTGGCTGGAGACGATGACGGTGCGCCCGGCGGCGGCGTACCGGATCATCACCTCGCGCATCTCGCGGATCTGCGGCGGGTCGAGACCGTTGGTGGGCTCGTCCAGGATCAGCAGGTCCGGCAGCCCGAGCATGGCCTGGGCGATGGCCAGCCGCTGGCGCATGCCCTGGGAGTAGGTGCGCACCGCGCGGTCCAGCGCCTCGCCCAGGTCGGCGATCGCCAGGGCCTCCTCGAAGTGCGCGTCCTCGGCCGGTCGTCCGGTGGCCCGCCAGTACAGGTGCAGGTTGGCCCGGCCGGTGAGGTGCGGCAGGAAGCCCGCGCCCTCCACGAAGGAGCCCACCCGGGAGAGCACGGGCGCACCGGGCCGCACCGCGTGCCCGAAGACCCGGATCTCCCCGGCGTCCGGCCGGATCAGGCCCATCAGCATCCGCAGCGTGGTGGTCTTCCCGGCACCGTTCGGACCGAGCAGTCCGAGCACCTGGCCCTGCTCCACCCTGAAGCTCAGGTCCCGCACCGCGTACCGGTCCGCCGCGCCGTGGTAGCGCTTGCTCAATCCGCTGATCTGCAGCGGGACTTCGGCCAGCGCCGGGTCGGGCAGCACCTTCCGGTCCCGGTGCGGGCGCAGCCGGCGGCCGAACAGCAGCAGCGCGGCGAGCAGTACGGCACCCAGCGGCAGCAACCAGGTCCGCGCGGGCAGCGGGGCCGCCTCGGTGCGCAGTCCGGCCACGGTGGGAACGGTCAGCGGCGACGCCACCGAGACCTGGTAGGTGGCCGGCTGGGCGGGCGAGGCGTACGCCAGGTCGGTGGAGGAGAGCACCAACCTGAGCCGGTGCCCGACCTCGAAGCCGTGGTCCACGGCGGGCAGCGCGATCTCGACGGTGCGTCCGCCGGGCGCGTCCGCGCCGGTCACCCGCAGCGGGGCGACCAGTTGCTGGGGCAGTTGCTTGCCACCGTCCGGTGCGACGTCGTACAGCTTGGCGAACAGCACCGCTTCGGGCTGGTCGGCCCGGACGTGGACGGAGATCCTGGGCGCGCCGGTCAGGTGCAGGCTGGTGTCCAGCGGCGCGGAGTCGAAGGCGGCGAACTGGCCCGGGAAGTCCAGCGAGAGGCCGCCGCCGACGGAGGCGAACTGGGTGAGCGCACCGATCCCCGGCAGGGTGGAGATGTTCGGCGGCGCGCCGCCGGGTGGGTTGGCGACGTCCTGGGGCCGGCCGGTGAGTTCGATGCCGCGCGAGCCGGTGCCGGACAGGCCGGGGTAGCTGTCGGCGTCGGCGCCGCGCAGCACCGCCTGGAAGCCGGTGGAGTCGACCCCGCCGGTGCGGGTGACCCGGAAGGCCGGGCCGGTGTCGTTTCCGGCGCCCTTCAGATAGTGGTTGAACCAGCCGGTCACCCGGGCGTCCGTCCGGACGCTGCCCTCGGTGCCGCCGTCGTGTCCCCCGGCGAACCAGTCCACCCCGACCGGTGCGCCGTTCGCGGCGACCGCCCGGGCGATGGCGTCGCCCTGGTCCAGCGGGAAGAGCGAGTCCTGCTGCCCCTGCACCACCAGCGTGGGCACCTTGATCCGCGAGGCCACCGAGGACGGGCTGGACCGCTCCAGGGTGGCGATCGCGTCGGCGTCCGCGTGGCCGGCGGTGGCGACCCGGTCGTACATCGCGCAGAGCGAGTCCAGGAACCGGCCACAGCCCACCGGACCGGCGGCCGCACCCCCCGACCGCTTGCCCTGGGGGCCGCCGAGATCGCCGGCCGAGCCGGTGGTGAAGAAGATCCCGGCCCAGAGCTTCTTGAACACCCCGTCGGCAGCGCCGCTCCCCCGCACCCCCTGCGGGAAGAGCGCGTCGGCCAGGTTCCACCAGGTGATCTCGCTGGCCACGGCGTCGATCCGGGGGTCGTACGCGGCGGCCAGCAGCGCGGCGCCACCACCGTACGAGGCGCCGGTGATCCCGACCCTGGGGTCGCCGGGGGAGTCCAGCTGCACCTCGGGCCGCTTGGCGAGCCAGTCCACCAGGTGCCTGACGTCCTCGATCTCCCGGTCCGGCGCGTCCAGGCCGATCTTCCCTCCGGAGGCCCCGAAACCGCGGGCCGACCAGGTCAGTACGGCGTACCCGGAACGGGCCAGCTGCCGGGCGCGGTCCCGCTCGCCGTCCTTGCTGCCGCCGAAGCCGTGGGCCAGCAGGACGGCCGGGCGCGGGCTGCCGCCGGTGGTGAAGAAGGAGGTGTCCAGCCGGACGGTCTGCTCGCTGCCCGGCGTCTCGGGCATATCGAGAAAATGATCCTCCTGGTGCACCGCGGCCTCGCCGGACCCGGCCGCCACCGCAGCCGTACCGGCCCCGGCCAGCAGCACCAGCGCCACCGAGCCGGCCAGCACCCTCCGGGCCGTCGGCCCGCTGCGCCAGCGGCGCCATGCCCCACCGAAGCTCATGGGTACCGATCCTATCCGTTTCTCCGGTAGGGAATCCGTAAGCCCCCGAAGGGATCCGGCCCACCCGGCACGCCCCGCGCTCCTACCCTGCCCGCCTCCCCGGTACGACCCGCCGCCGACCGGGCCGACCCGGCATTCCCCGCGCTCCGGGAGTAGGACCGCTCCCCTCACCCGACGCCAATCACCCGGCTCGTGAAACCGGCGGGATATGGTGCGAACCACCCCGGAATCCCAGCTGGGGACCCCCGGTGCCGACCTCGTCGAGGTGCCCCGTGCTGCTCTGGCCGCTCGCCACACTGCTCGCTGTCCTCGCCGTCACCCTGGCGGTCGGCTGGATCGTCGACCAGCTGCTGCAACGGGTCGCCACGCGCCACCCGGAGGCGCCCGTCTGGCCGTTGCTGCGCCGCTGCCGGATCCCCCTCCAACTGGTGGTCGCCGCCGGGCTGCTGCTGACCGGACGGCCGCTGGAGCGGCTCCTCGACGTACGCGACGGCAGCCTGCACCACGGCGTCCTGCTGCTGCTGATCGCCTGCCTCGGCTGGCTGGCCGTCAGAATCGTGGCGGCGGCACTGGAGGCGGTGCTCGGCCGCTACGAGAGCGTCACCGACGACGCGGCCAGGATCCAGCGGGTCAGGACCCAGATCAGCATGCTCCGCCGAGTGGTCTGCGCAGTGATCGCGGTGGTCACGGCGGCGGTGATGCTGCTGACCTTCCAGGCGATGCGCACCGTCGGCGCCAGCCTGCTGGCCTCGGCCGGGCTGCTGGGCATCGTCGCCGGCATCGCCGCCCAGAGCGCCCTGGGCAACTTCTTCGCCGGGCTGCAGATCGCCTTCGGCGACACCGTGCGCATCGGCGACACCGTCCTGGTGGACGGCCAGCAGGGCACGGTGGAGGAGATCACCCTCTCCTACCTGGTGGTACGGCTCTGGGACTACCGCCGCCTGATCGTCCCGGTCTCGTACTTCGTCAGCAGGCCGTTCGAGAACTGGACCCGCAAGGACCCCGGCATGCTCGCCTGGGTGCTGCTCCACGTCGACCACACCGCCCCGGTCGGCCAACTCCGCGCCGCCCTGCACCGGTTCCTGGTGGACTCACCCCTCTGGGACGGCATGGAGTGGTCCCTCCAGGTCACCGACTCCACCCCGAGCACCCTGGTGGTGCGGGCCGCCATGACCGCCCGCACCCCGGACGACACGGCTGCCCTCCGCTTCGATGTGCGCGAGCACCTGTTCGCCTACCTCCGCGACGAGCACCCGTACGCCCTCCCCCGTGTCCGCACCGGCGAGGACTGAGCCCTCCGCCCGCCCGGGGCAGCGCCCCGGAGGCCGCTCAGAGCACCCGGGTCATCGTCCGGTGCGGTATCCCCGCGTCGTCGTACACCGGTCCCTCGGCGACATAGCCGAGCCGCTCGTAGAACCCCAGCGCCTGCACCTGGGCGTGCAGTTCGAGCTCCACTCCGCCGTTCTCCCGCCCCGCCCGCTCGATCGCGCGGACCAGCTCGGCCCCCAGCCCCGTCCCCCGGGCGGCCTTGACCACGGCGAGTCGCCCGAGCAGCACCCGTCCCTGGCGGCCGGTCAGCGCCAACGCCTGCTCACCGTGGATCAGCCGGCCGGTGCCGAGCGGCGAGCCGTCCTCGGCGAGCGCCAGCAGGTGCACCGAGGTCGCGTCGAGCTCGTCGTACTCCAGTTCCGCGGGTACGTTCTGCTCCTCGACGAAGACCTCGCGCCGGATGTCGTAGGCCAGCGCCAGCTCGTCCTCGGACGCGACGACCCCGATCCGTGCCATCTCAGCTCTCCGAGGCGATGATGTCGAGCGCCTTCTGCAGGTCGGCCGGGTAGGGGCTGCTGAATTCGACCCACTGCCCGTCCGCCGGGTGCTCGAAGCCGAGCGAGACGGCGTGCAGCCACTGCCGGGTCAGCCCGAGGCGCCTGGCCAGCGTCGGGTCGGCGCCGTACGTGATGTCACCGACGCACGGGTGGCGCAGCGCCGACATGTGCACCCGGATCTGGTGGGTGCGGCCGGTCTCCAGCTTGATGTCCAGCAGCGAGGCCGCGCGGTAGGCCTCGATCAGGTCGTAGTGGGTGACCGAGGGCTTGCCGTCCCTGGTCACCGCCCACTTCCAGTCCGAGCTGGGGTGGCGGCCGATCGGTGCGTCCACGGTGCCGCTCAGCGGGTCGGGGTGGCCCTGGACCAGGGTGTTGTAGCGCTTCGCGGTGATCCGGTCGTGGAACTGCCGCTTGAGGTCGGTGTACGCGCGCTCGGACTTGGCGACCACCATCAGTCCGGAGGTGCCGACGTCCAGCCGGTGCACGATTCCCTGCCGCTCGGCCGCACCGGAGGTGGAGATCCGGTACCCGGCGGCGGCCAGACCACCGATCACGGTGGGCCCGCTCCAGCCCGGGCTCGGGTGCGCGGCCACCCCGACCGGCTTGTCGACCAGCACGATGTCGTCGTCGTCGTGGACGATCCGCATGCCCTCGACGGGCTCGGCGACGATCTGCACGGGCGCGGCGGGAGCGGGGATCTCGACCTCCAGCCAGCTGCCGGCCATCACCCGGTCCGACTTGCCTGCCCTCGCCCCGTCGATCGTGACCTTGCCCTCGGCGGCCAGCTCGGCGGCCTTGGTCCGGGAGAAGCCGAACATCCGGGCGAGGGCGGCGTCGAGTCGCTCGCCCTCCAGGCCGTCGGGTACGGGGAGGCTGCGGGTCTGCGCTGCGGTACTCACCCGTACGAGTATGCCGGAACACGGAGCCCGCCAGGACCGGCCGCGGGCCGGGCCCGCCCCGCGGACCGGGCCCGGCCCTACTCCCCCTTGCCCGCCTGGTGGACGGTGCCGTCCGGGTTGCTGCCCCGGAAGGAGAGCAGGACCACCAGGATGCCGCCGCAGACGATGGCCGAGTCGGCCAGGTTGAAGACCGCGAAGTGCTGCACCGAGATGAAGTCCACCACGTGGCCGCGGAAGACCTCGGGAGTCCGGAACAGCCGGTCGGTGAGGTTGCCGAGCGCGCCGCCGAGCAGCAGGCCGAGTGCGATCGCCCAGGGCAGGCTGTAGAGCCTGCGGGCGATCCGCCAGATCACCACGATCACGGCAGTTGCGATCATGGTGAAGACGATCGTCATCGCCTGGCCCATGCCGAAGGCGGCGCCCCCGTTGCGGATCACCTGCAGGGTGACCACGTCACCGATCACCTGGATCGCCTGGTGGCCTTCGAGCCGGGCCACCACGAGCAGCTTGCTGCCCAGGTCGATCAGGTAGGCGAGCACCGCGATGAGCAGCAGCACACCGATCCGGCGGCGGCGGGCCGTGCCCGGCGCCGCACCGGCGGCGGTGGCACCGGCCGGTCCGTCCACGGCAGCCTCCACGGGCGCGGTCGGGACGGAGTCGTCCTGGGTCTGGGGGGAACCTGGCGTGCTGATGATCCGCTCCGCTGCCTAGGGGACCCCCGGCCGAAGGCTGGGGGAAATCGGGCCGACGTTACGGGGTCGAGCGTACGGCAACGCCCGACCCCCAGGTCCACTTCGACCCGTCCGACACAGTGATCCGACCGAGCGGACCCCACCCGTCGGCTACCTGCGCTCCTGCTTCGCCTTGCAGCTGACGCAGAGGGTGGCCCGCGGGAAGGCCTGCAGTCTGGCCTTGCCCACCGCCTGACCGCAGGACTCGCACACGCCGAAGCCGACCCCTTCGAGGCGGGCCAGCGCGCGCTCGGCCTGGGCGAGGCTGTCGCGGGCGTTGTTGGCGAGCGCGAGCTCACTCTCCCGGTTGATGTTCTTGGTACCGGCGTCGACCTGGTCGTCCCCCGCGCCGTCGTTGGAGTCGCGCATCAGGCCGGTGATCGCGGCCTCGGCGGCCTCGATCTCCGCTCGCAGCCGTTCCAGCTCGTCGTTCAGCTCAGCGTGCAGTTCGGCGACCTCGGCCGATGTCCAGGGGTCCTCACCGGGGCGGACGGGCAGCTCCGCCGGGTCCACCGACTCGGCGCCACCCCGGGCGCCGGTGCCCACCGGGGTGTGGCTGCGGCTGGTGGCGGCAGCGTGGCCGGTCGTGGTGCTGGTCTTGTGCCGTGCAGTGGTCACGGTCCCCTCCCCTGAGTCGCCCGCCACGGCCTTGCGTCCCCGCTTCGTGGCGGTACCGCCGATTGCCTTGTCAGCCATGGCTTCGACCTCATCTACGAACGAAACGAACCGCCGGTTCCCGGCGGCCTCCAGTGCCGGAACGATAATCCCCTACGAATCCGGCCACAACGGGACATACCGATGCCTCGTTTTCAACCCACCCGAGCAGCCGCCGCTGCCGCCCCACCGAGTTGCTGACCAAGTTGTGCCCAGATCGTCATCCGCTAACCGCACCGCCTGCAGCCCCCGGAACGAGGCAGGAGCAGGCGGGCGGAGCGGGCGGGCGGCGGTCCGCAGGGCCACGGGCGCCCGGGCGAGTTACCGGAAATTCGACTTGTGAGGCCGGATACACTGGGCCTGCAAGGCGCTGACGGGACGAGTACCGACGTAAGCAGCCACCAGCGACCCGGGGACGGTGCGAGCCCGGGGGTGTGCGCGACGGGAAGATCACCCCTGAGCCGCCGGAAGAACGGCCTCCGGGCCAAGTAGAACCGGCAGCAGAACCCAAACAAGAGGGCCGCGAGCAGAGCAGTACCGCGGTCAAGGAGGGTGGTACCGCGGGACGGCTCGCCGTCTCGTCCCTCCGGAGGATCCAGTCCAAGCATCCGCCGGAGGTAGACGCCCGCGATGAGCTCCCAACCCGTCACCCACCACGACGCCGCTGACGACGCGCTCCGCGCGGCCCGCGCTTACAACCCCGTCCCCGCCCAGGTCGACCTGCCCGCCCTCGAGCACCAGATCCTCAGCTTCTGGCGCGACAACAAAGTCTTCCAGCGCAGCCTGGAGCAGTCCGAGGGTCGCCCCGAGTGGGTCTTCTACGAGGGCCCGCCGACCGCGAACGGCATGCCCGGCGCCCACCACATCGAGGCCCGCGTCTTCAAGGACGTCTTCCCGCGCTACCGGACGATGAAGGGTTACCACGTCGCCCGCAAGGCCGGCTGGGACTGCCACGGCCTCCCGGTCGAGCTGGCCGTCGAGAAGGAGCTGGGCTTCTCCGGCAAGCAGGACATCGAGCACTACGGCATCGCCGAGTTCAACGCCAAGTGCCGCGAGTCGGTCACCCGGCACACCGACGAGTTCACCAAGCTCACCGAGCGGATGGGCTACTGGGTCGACCTCGACGAGGCGTACCGGACCATGGACCCCTCCTACATCCAGTCGGTCTGGTGGTCGCTCAAGCAGATCTTCGACAAGGGCCTGCTGGTCCAGGACCACCGGGTCGCCCCCTGGTGCCCGCGCTGCGGCACCGGCCTGTCCGACCACGAGCTGGCCCAGGGCTACGAGACCGTGGTCGACCCCTCGGTCTTCGTCCGCTTCCCGCTGACCAGCGGCCCGCTGGCCGGCCAGGCCGCGCTGCTGGTCTGGACCACCACCCCGTGGACCCTGGTCTCCAACACCGCCGCCGCCGTCCACCCCGAGGTCACCTACGTGGTGGCCACCGACGGCAACGAGAAGCTGGTCGTCGCCGAGCAGCTGGTCGGCAAGGCGCTCGGCGAGGGCTGGGAGGCCACCGACCAGCGCTTCACCGGCGCGGAGATGGAGCGCTGGGCCTACCGGCGTCCGTTCGACCTGGTCGAGATCGAGGGCGCGCACTTCGTCCTGAACGCCGACTACGTCACCACCGAGGACGGCACCGGTATCGTCCACCAGGCCCCGGCCTTCGGTGCGGACGACCTCGCGACCTGCCGCAAGTACGGCCTGCCGGTGGTCAACCCGGTCGAGGCGGACGGCACCTTCGCCACCGGTGTCCCGCTGGTCGGCGGCGTCTTCTTCAAGAAGGCCGACGAGACCCTGGTCGCCGACCTCGCCGACCGCGGCCTGCTCTTCCGCCACCTCCCGTACGAGCACAGCTACCCGCACTGCTGGCGCTGCCACACCGCGCTGCTGTACTACGCGCAGCCGTCCTGGTACATCCGCACCACCGCGGTCAAGGACGCGCTGATCCGGGAGAACGAGAACACCAACTGGTTCCCGGAGAACGTCAAGCACGGCCGCTTCGGCGACTGGCTGAACAACAACATCGACTGGGCGCTCTCCCGCAACCGCTACTGGGGCACCCCGCTGCCGATCTGGCGCTGCGAGGAGGGCCACCTCACCTGCGTCGGCTCACTGGCCGAGCTCTCCGAGCTGACCGGCACCGACCAGAGCGGCCTAGACCCGCACCGCCCGTACATCGACGACGTCACCTTCGGCTGCCCGCAGTGCTCCGCCACGGCGGTCCGGGTACCCGAGGTGATCGACGCCTGGTACGACTCGGGCTCGATGCCCTTCGCCCAGTACGGCTACCCGTACCGGAACAAGGAACTGTTCGAGAGCCGCTACCCGGCCCAGTTCATCTCCGAGGCGATCGACCAGACCCGCGGCTGGTTCTACACGCTGATGGCGGTCGGCACCCTGGTCTTCGACAAGTCCTCGTACGAGAACGTGGTCTGCCTCGGCCACATCCTCGCCGAGGACGGCCGCAAGATGTCCAAGCACCTGGGCAACATCCTGCAGCCGATCCCGCTGATGGACCAGCACGGCGCCGACGCGGTCCGCTGGTTCATGGCGGCCGGCGGCTCGCCCTGGTCGGCCCGCCGGGTCGGCCACGGCACCATCCAGGAGGTGGTGCGCAAGACGCTGCTCACCTACTGGAACACCGTCGCCTTCCAGGCCCTGTACGCCCGCACCTCCGGCTGGGCCCCCTCGGGAGGTGACCCGGCCCCGGCCGCGCGTCCGCTGCTGGACCGCTGGGTGCTCTCCGAACTGAACACCCTGGTCCGCGAGGTGGACGCGGCGCTGGAGTCGTACGACACCCAGCGGGCCGGCAAGCTGCTCTCCGGCTTCGTCGACGACCTGTCCAACTGGTACGTCCGGCGCGGACGCCGCCGCTTCTGGCAGGGCGACGCCGCCGCGCTCGCCACCCTGCACGAGGCGCTGGAGACCGTCACCAGGCTGATGGCCCCGCTCACCCCGTTCATCACCGAGCGGGTCTGGCAGGACCTGGTCGCCCCGGTCGACCCCCAGGCCCCGGTCTCGGTGCACCTGGCCGAGTGGCCGGTCGCCGACGAGTCTCTGATCGACGCCGACCTCTCCCGGCACATGGCCCTGGTCCGCCGCCTGGTCGAGCTGGGCCGCGCCACCCGCGCCGAGTCGGGTGTGAAGACCCGTCAGCCGCTGTCCCGCGCGCTGATCGCCGCCCAGGGCTGGGAGGAACTCCCCGAGGACCTGCGCGCGCAGATCGCCGAGGAGCTCAACGTCTCGGCGCTCGAGTCGCTCTCTGCGTCCTCCCCATCCGGGGCGGGCGGCGGCTCGCTGGTGGACACCACCGCCAAGGCGAACTTCCGCGCGCTGGGCAAGCGCTTCGGCAAGGGCGTCCAGGACGTGGCCAAGGTCATCGCCGCCGCGGACGCCGCCGCCCTCGCCGCCTCGCTGCGCGCCAGCGGCAGTGCGACCGTCGAACTGAACGGCGAGCCGGTCGAGCTCTCCCCCGACGAGGTCATCAT
This sequence comes from Kitasatospora cystarginea, assembly GCF_039533515.1. Classification (NCBI taxonomy): domain Bacteria; kingdom Bacillati; phylum Actinomycetota; class Actinomycetes; order Kitasatosporales; family Streptomycetaceae; genus Kitasatospora; species Kitasatospora cystarginea. The sequence continues at coordinate 55,951 of NZ_BAAATR010000001.1, forward strand.
CACCGAGACCCCGCGCGAGGGTTGGGCCGTCGCCAACGAGTCCGGTGCCACCGTCGCCCTCGACCTGGCCATCACCCCGGAGCTCAAGCGGCTCGGCGTCGCCCGCGACGCCATCCGCCAGATCCAGGAGGCCCGGAAGAACTCCGGACTGGACGTCGCCGACCGGATCGTCCTCCGCTGGCGCGCGACCAGCGAGGAGACCGCCGAGGCCATCGCCGAGCACGGCCACCTCGTCGCCGAGGAGGTCCTCGCGACCGACTTCGCGGCCGGCGCCGCCGACTGGGAGTCCGAGACCTTCTCCGACGAGAACCTCGGCCTCGCCTTCCAGCTCCGCAAGGCCTGACTCTCCTGAACGGCCGGTGGTCGCCGCCCCCCGGGGTCCGGCGACCACCGGCCGTCCGCTTTCCCGGTTGCGTCACGGGCGTACGGCCCCGGAGGCGCACGGAAGCGCGCGCCTGCCTGTGCACCCGACCGAAGTGCCCAGAAGGCCCGAAATCGCGCTGCTCAGGGGCGTGAGAACCAGGCGGCAGGGCCTGCGGCTTGGCTGCGCGCCAGTCATCCCTCTCCCCGTGCCCCTAGGGTGGTGCGGCCGGTCGAACGGCTCCGCCGCAAGCCACGTCTGGTTGCTCGCCCCAGCTCCGCACGCCCCCGGCTGTCCACTCGCGCCCCGGGCGGACACACGAGGGCGCCCCCGCCGTGACCTGTCGTCACAGTGGGGGCGCCCTCGAAGTGGGTACTGCTCTTAGTTGTCGCCGTCCTCGTCGATGAGGAAGCCGCGCATCGGGGCCGGAGCCTGCTGCATCGGCTGCGGCGGCTGCGGACGGACCGCCGCCATCGGCTGGGTCATCCCGGCGGGCGCCATCTGCGCCGAGCCGGTCGGACCGCCGGCCTGCCCACCGAACGAGGGCTGGCTGCCACTGCCGCCGCCGAAGGAGCTCTGGCCGCCGAACGACTGGCCGTTACCGCCGAAGGACGGCTGGCTGCCGAAGCTCGGCGAGGAGCTGCTCATCGCCGGTGCCGGAGCCGGGGTCATCGACGACGCGGCCGGCGGCAGCGAGGCGGTGGCCGGGAGCCGCGGCGGGGCCAGCGAGTCGTCGGCCTGCGACTCCAGCTGACGCAGCTGGGTCTCCAGGTACGACTTCAGGCGGGTGCGGTACTCACGCTCGAAGGCCCGCAGGTCCTCGACCTTGCGCTCCAGCGTCGCGCGGGCGGACTCCAGCGAGCCCATCGCCACGCGGTGCTTCTCCTGCGCGTCCCGCTCCAGCGCGTCGGCCTTGGCGCGGGCGTCCCGCTCCAGACCCTCGGCCCGGCTGCGCGCCTCACCGACGATCTTGTTGGCCTCGGAACGGGCCTCGGAGATCGCCTGGTCGGCGGTCTGCTGGGCAAGCGCGAGCACACGGGCGGCGCTGTCGCCACCGGGCCCCTGCTGCTGACCCATCGGGCCGCCCAGCGGGCCGCCCAGCTGGGGCTGCTGCCCCATCGGAGCACCCATCGGCTGCACCAGCTGCTGCTGGCCGCCCATGGTCTGGCCCATCTGCTGCTGCGGGCCGCCGAGCTGGGGCTGCTGCCCCATCGGGGCACCCAGCGGCTGCAGCATCTGCCCGCCCATCGGCTGCACCAGCTGCTGCTGGCCGCCCATGGTCTGGCCCATCTGCTGCTGACCCATCTGCTGCTGACCCATGGGGGCACCCTGGCCGGCCGGGAGCTGCGGGGCACCGGACGGCAGGCCGAGCGGCTGGTTGCCCATCTGCTGCTGCGGGCCACCCAGCTGGGGCTGTCCGCCCATCGGCTGACCGCCCATCTGCGGGCCGCCGTTCTGCTGGCCAGGAACCGCCGGCGGGCCGGATATGGCGGCGGGCACGGGAGCACCGGGCCGGGCGTCCTGCGGCGGCGGCTCCTTGCGCATGTTCGCCTGGTTCTGCGCGGCGGCCCGAGTCGCAGCGGCCAGCTTGGCCCGCAGGTCCTCGTTCTCGCGGAGCAGACGGGTCAGTTCGGCTTCGACCTCGTCGAGGAAGGCATCGACCTCGTCCTCGTCATAGCCTTCACGCAGCCGGACGGTCGTGAACTGCTTGTTCCGAACGTCCTCGGGGGTCAATGGCATCTCTTCACCTCAACGTGATCGTCGGCACACCGGCATCCTGTCGCAGCGCTCAAGACGGCAGAGTCAGCACGAGCGATCTCAGGACAAACACAATGATCATCAGTACGAAGAAGGACAGGTCGAGCGCCACGCCCCCGAGACGCAACGGCGGGATGAATCGCCGAAGAAGCTTGAGTGGCGGATCCGTGACAGTGTACGTGGCCTCGAGGACCACGACCATGGCCTTCCCCGGCCGCCACGAGCGGGCGAACTGGAAGACCCAGTCCATGACGAGCCGGAACAGCAGGAACAGCAGGAAGACGGTCAGCGCGTAGTAGAGCACCTCCCACACGATCCCCATCGCGTCTCCCTCTCCCCGACTGACCTGCCGTCAGTCACCACTCACTGTCGTTGAACCCACACATAAAGTCGTGGTCGGGTCAGCTCTGGTTGAAGAACCCACCCTCGGCGATCCGAGCCTTGTCCTCCGCCGTTACATCGACGTTAGCAGGAGACAGCAGGAACACCTTCTGCGTCACTCGCTCGATACTGCCGTGAAGACCGAAGACGAGTCCAGCCGCGAAGTCTACGAGCCGCTTGGCGTCGGTGTCGTCCATCTCGGTCAGATTCATGATCACCGGGGTGCCCCCGCGGAACTGCTCGCCGATTGTGCGGGCCTCGTTGTAGGTTCGCGGGTGGAGTGTGGTGATGCGGTACGGCTCTCGCTCGTTGACGACCTTGGGCATGATCACCGGGGCGCTCTTCTCCAGGTTGTGGCGGCGTTCGGGTGTGATGGACGACACGGGAGCCATCCTCGGGGCCTCCTGCCGGATCGGCACGGCGCCAGCCGGGACCGGCTGCGGCGCGATGTGCGCGACGGGCGCCGGGGCGGGCACCGAGGCCGGCCGTTGCAGATCCTCGGTCCGGTCCGCCCTGATCGGCTCGGGGTCCGCGTCGTAGTCGTCGTCGGGGTCGTACCCCTGGCCGTCATACGTCTCGTCCTCCACGAGGCCGAGGTAGACCGCCATTTTGCGCATTGCGCCGGCCATGCTCCTGTCTCCTCCGCTCTGTGGTGGATCGTCACCTGCCGGCCCGAGTCCTGACCTGTTGGTTTCCCGCCGGCCGCCGACGTAACGTCATATCGGTGACGACCCGTCAATGGTGTGATGGGGCGGCTGCGGGGGATGCGATCCACGGTTCGCTAGCGCTGTGGCAAGCTGCTAGGTTTTATGTCCTGTTTTGTCCTGCAGTCTGATCTACTTACTCGGTGACGTTACCGGAGCGGTGACCGCACTCCGAGTACCGCCGTACCGACGCGTACATGTGTCGCCCCGGCCGCCACGGCCTGCTCCAGGTCACCGCTCATCCCTGCGGACACCATGGTGGCAGCAGGATGGCTCGCCCGTACGGCGCTTGCGATTTCCGCCAGCCGCGCGAATGCCTCGTCCGGCTTTTCGGCCAGCGGTCCGGCCAGCGGTGCGACGGTCATCACACCGGCCAGGCGCAGCCCGGGCGTGTCGGCGATCTTGTCCGCCAGCGCCTCCACGTCGGCCGGCGCGACCCCGGCCCGGTGACCGACCTCGTCCCCCGCGGCGGAGCCGCCGACCGGCACGTCCCTGTCCAACGCAACCTGCACCAGGCAGTCCAGCGGGGCCCGTTCGGCCCTGAGGACGGCCGCGGAGAGCGAGTCCACCAGCCGCGCCCGGTCCACCGAGTGCACCACGTCCGCGTAACGGACCACCGAGCGGACCTTGTTCGTCTGTAGTTGGCCCACGAAGTGCCAGGCCAGCGGGAGTTGGACACAGGTCTCGGCCTTGGGCGCCGCGTCCTGGTCCCGGTTCTCGGCCACGTCCGTCACACCGAGCGCCGCCAACAGCGCGGTGTCCTCGGCCGGGTAGGTCTTGGTGACCACGATCAGGGTGACGTCCTCACGGGGGCGCCCGGCCGCCTCGCACGCGGCGGCGATCCGGCGCTCGACGACCTCCAGGTTGGTGCCGAGCTGCTCGTAGCGGGCGCGCTGCTGCTCCGTCAGGCGGGCAAGGAAGTCCGCCCGACCCGGGAACGGTCCGTAGATGTCATTCGTCATGAGAGTTCAGAGCCCAACCAGACATAGCTCGCGAGACGGCCGGTGCGCTGCTCACGACGGTAGGAGAAGTGATCTGCCGACTCAAGGGTGCAGACAGATGATCGCACTACTTTGGTGATCCCGGCCTCGGCGAGCTGTGCGGCGGCGCCCCCGGGTACGTCCAGTGCGGGCGTGCCCCAGGAGGTCTCGGCGTAGGCGGCGGGCACCTTGGCCGCGACCTCGGCGCGCAGTTCGGCCGGCACTTCGTAGCAGCGACCGCAGACCGCGGGCCCGATCGCGGCCACCATCCGCTCCGCTGACGCCCCCTTGGTGAGCATCGCCGCCACCAGCGCCGGGACGACCCCGGCAGCCAGACCCGGGCGGCCGGCGTGTGCGGCGCCGACGATCCCGGCGACCGGGTCGGCCAGCAGGACGGGCGTGCAGTCCGCGGTCAGCACCGCGAGGGCGAGTGGCCGGTCGGCGACCACCGCGTCCACCGCCGGCGCCTCACCCTGCCGCTGGCGTTCCGTCACCACGGCCACCTCGGCCCCGTGCACCTGGTTCATCCAGACCACATCGGCCGGGTCGATCCCCAGCTCACGGGCGGCGAGCTCGCGGTTCTCCCGGACGGCGGCCGGGTCGTCCCCCACCGCGCCGCCGAGGTTGAGCTCCCCGTACGGCGCGGTGCTCACCCCGCCCCACCGGTCGGTGAAGGCGAAGTGAGCACCGTTGCATTCAGTCGTATCGATCACTTAAGAGTGTTTACTTCAGGAAGTCCGGCACGTCGAGTTCCTCGGCCGGGCTCTCCACGAAGGGCTGCCGGACCGGCTGCACCTGCGGCGGGACCGGCGGAGCGGTCGTGGTGGCCGGAACGTCGGCCGTGCGGGACTCCTCGCGGGAGGTCACCGAGCCGATGGTCCCGTACACGGGCCGGGTGGCCTGCCGCTCGGGCGCGGCCGGCGGGGTGCTCGGCGGGGTCGCCTTGACCACCGGCTCGCGGACGATGGCCGGCGGCTGGCCGCCGTCGAAGCCAGCCGCGATCACGGTGACCCGGACCTCGTCGCCGAGCGCGTCGTCGATGACCGCACCGAAGATGATGTTGGCCTCGGGGTGGGCCGCCTCGCTGACCAGCTGGGCCGCCTCGTTGATCTCGAACAGGCCGAGGTCGGAGCCACCGGAGATGGAGAGCAGCACACCGCGGGCGCCGTCGATGGAGGCCTCAAGCAGCGGCGAGGAGATCGCCATCACGGCGGCGGCCTTGGCGCGGTCCTCGCCCCGGGCGGAGCCGATGCCCATCAGAGCCGAACCGGCATCCGACATGACCGACTTGACGTCGGCGAAGTCGAGGTTGATCAGACCGGGGGTGGTGATCAGGTCGGTGATGCCCTGGACACCGGAGAGCAGCACCTGGTCGGCGGAGCGGAACGCGTCCAACACGCTGACCTGGCGGTCGGAGATGGACAGCAGCCGGTCGTTCGGGATCACGATCAGGGTGTCGACCTGCTCACGCAGCGACGCGATGCCATCCTCGGCCTGGTTGGCGCGGCGGCGGCCCTCGAAGGTGAACGGGCGGGTGACCACACCGATGGTCAGCGCGCCGAGCGAGCGGGCGATGTTGGCCACCACCGGCGCGCCGCCGGTGCCGGTGCCGCCGCCCTCGCCGGCCGTGACGAAGACCATGTCGGCCCCCTTGAGGACCTCCTCGATCTCCTCGCGGTGGTCCTCGGCGGCCTTTCGGCCGACCTCGGGGTTGGCGCCGGCGCCGAGGCCCCGGGTGAGTTCACGGCCCACATCGAGCTTGACGTCGGCGTCGCTCATCAGGAGGGCCTGCGCATCGGTGTTGATCGCGATGAACTCGACGCCCTTGAGACCGACCTCGATCATCCGGTTGATGGCGTTGACACCACCGCCGCCGATACCGACGACCTTGATGACTGCGAGGTAGTTCTGCGGTGCTGCCACGTCGAAGGCCTCTCGCCTCGAGTTCCGGGGTCGGCTTCCCCCTGTCGTGAAGGCCGACGGATGTCGATGGGTGGGAAGCAGGGTTTCAGCACTGAATGTCCGAAATGCCGACCACCGACCCGTACCCTAAACTTGAGGTTTAGGGTTACCGCTATGCCTGCGTCACATCACCGTGGGACACAGTCCGGTGACACAGGACAGTAGGTCGCATCTGGCCCGTGTTCAACGAACACGCCGAGCTTCCCGTTTTTCTTTTGAGCCTATGTGATCATCGACCGCCCGGTGAAACCGGGGGGTGGACCACCCAGGGTCGAGGCGGAGCTGTGACTGCGTCAACACCACCCTCGGGAAGAGAACTTACCGGATCAAGAGGACACCGCTGGGGCGTCTGGCGCACTCACGTCATAATTCGTCCCCTGCTGCCCGAGCAGCGCGGTGAGCACGACGGCCTTGCGAGCGGTGCGCTCCGGGCTCCCCCAACGGACCGCCGCACCCCCGCTGAGCTGCAGTCGGATGTCATCGTACGAGTGAATCTGAAGCGCGCCCGTCCGCTTGGCGACCTCCGGCGGCAACCCTGCGGCGACCGTCACCGCGGCCCTCAGCAGGGACGTACGGTCGATCACCGCGATGGAGTCGTTCGCCTGCTGACTGAGTGCCAGTTCCAGCAGCGGGATGCCCGCCGGGGGGCTCGGTTCGGTGGCGAAGCTCACTCCGTCGGCGTCCACCTGGGAGAAGCTGCCATTCGGGTTCTTGACCGCCGCGACCGGTTTGCGTTCCACCAGCTTGACCTGGAGGGTGTGCGGCCAGCCCCGCCAGATCTCGGCCCTGGCCACCCGGGGGAGCTTCTCCACCCGGTGCTCGGCCTCGGTCAGGTCGACCCGGGCCAGCGGCCCGTGCTGGAGCCCGCCGAGCGCCTCACGGACCTGGTCGTCGGTCAGCTTGCCGCTCTCCAGGCCCTGGACCGCGACCGAGCGCACGTCCAGGACCGAGGAGAAGAAGACCAGCCAGCCGAACGCCCCCAGCACCAGCACGCCGAGGACGCTCAGCACCACGATGCCCCGCCGGGAGAGCCGGAGTCCGGGGACGGACTCCGGCTCCTCGTCCAGCGGGTCGTGGACCGGGCCGTCAGCCACGGCGGCGGCCGCCCCGGGATGCCTCGATCGCCTCGTAGACCATGCCGACCAACAGCTCGTCCGCGTCCCGGCGGCCGAACTCGGCGGCGGCCCGGCTCATGTCCCAGAGCCGGCGCGGGTCGGTGAGCACCGGCAGGACGTTCTGCAGCACCCAGTCGGGGGTGAGCTCGGCGTCGTCCACCAGCAGGCCACCGCCGGCCTTGACCATCGGCTGGGCGTTCAGCCGCTGCTCGCCGTTGCCGATCGGCAGCGGGACGAAGGCAGCGGGCAGGCCGACCGCGGCCAGCTCGGCGACGGTCATCGCGCCGGCCCGGCAGAGCATCATGTCGGCGGCGGCATAGGCGAGGTCCATCCGGTCCAGGTACGGCACCGGCCGGTACGGCGGCATCCCGGGGATGTCGTCGACGTGCGGCAGCTCGTTCTTGGGGCCGACGGCGTGCAGGATCTGCACGCCGTACTGCTGCAGGCGCGGGGCGATCGCCTGCACGGTCTCGTTCAGGCGGCGGGCGCCCTGCGAGCCGCCTGAGACCAGCAGGGTGGGCAGCCGCTGGTCGAGGCCGAAGTAGTGCCGGGCCTCGGGACGGACTGCGTTGCGGTCCAGGGTGGCGATGGTGCGGCGCAGCGGGATGCCGATGTAGCGGGAGTCCCGGAGCTTGGAGTCGGGCGTGGAGACCGCGACGAAGTCCGTGTAGCGGGCGCCGATCTTGTTGGCCAGACCGGGGCGCGCGTTGGCCTCGTGCACCACGATCGGCACACCGGCTCGCTTGGCGGCCAGATAGGCGGGCATGGCGACATAGCCGCCGAAGCCGACCACCGCGTCGGCCTGGACCCTCTCGATGATGTCCTGGGCTGCGCGGACCGTCCCGCGCAGTCGGCCCGGGACGGTGATCAGCTCGGGGGTGGGCTTGCGTGGCAGCGGGACGGCCGGGATCAGCGCGAGCTCGTAGCCGCGTTCGGGGACCAGCCTGGTCTCCAGTCCGCGCTCGGTGCCCAGGGCGGTGATCCCGCAGGTCGGGTCGTGCCTGCGGAGGGCGTCCGCGAGGGCGAGGGCCGGCTCGATGTGACCGGCGGTCCCGCCGCCGGCGAGTACGACATGCACCGAAATTCACCGCTCCCTGCGCGCCGGCCGGGGAGCAGGGCGCGCTGTGGTTCGTCGTCGTGGCAGCACCCGGGCCAGGAGTGCCCTGGACCGGGAGTTCTTGCTCCGGGCGGCCAGAGCCGCCTTCGCCCCCGGGGTGTTGCGTGCGAAGCAGAGCAGCACCCCGATGGCGCACATGGCCGACAGCATGGCGGAGCCGCCGTAGGAGAACAGCGGGAGCGGGACGCCCGCGATGGGCAGGAGTCCCAGCGCCGACCCCAGGTTGATCATGGCCTGCGCCATGATCCACGTGGTGGCGGCACCCGCCGCGTACCTGACGAAGGGGTCCTTCGTACCGAGGGCCACACGGATACCCGCATACCCTAGTGCCGCGAAGAGGCCCAGTACTGACAGCGTCCCCACCAGGCCCAGCTCCTCACCGGTCGCGGCGAAGATGAAGTCGGTGTGCGCCTCGGGTAGTTGACCCCATTTTTCCACGCCCGCGCCCAGTCCGGATCCGAACGGGCCGCCGGCCGCGAAGGCGTACAGTCCGTGCAGCGCCTGGTAGCAGTCGACGTTTGAGTCCGGCGGCGGGCTGGTGACGCCGACGCAGGCCAGCCGGTCGAGCCGGTGCGGCACCGTGATCACCAGCGCGGTGCAGGCGACCACGGCGATGCCCAGGGTCGCGCCGAACAGCCGCAGCGGGGCCCCGACCATCCAGAGCAGGCCGAAGAGCATCGCGATAAGGATCATCGTGGTACCCATGTCGCCGCCGAGCATGATCAGCAGCATCAGCAGCACGGTACCGGGAACCAGCGGCACCAGCAGGTGCTTCCACTGGTCCAGCAGCTTGCCCTTCTGCTTGCGGGCGAGCAGGTCGGCGCCCCAGAGCACCAGCGCCAGCTTGGCGAACTCGGAGGGCTGGATCTGGAAGAAGCCCAGGTTGATCCAGTTCCGGTTGCCGTTGACCTCCATGCCGATGCCCGGGATGGCGACCAGCACCAGCGCCCCGATCACGCAGATCAGCAGCGGGTAGACCAACCTGCGCTGGAGCTTCGCCGGCATCCGGGCCAGCAGCACCGCCAGCACCACCCCGAGCAGGGCGGCGATCAGCTGCTTGCGGAAGAAGAAGGTGATCGGCAGGTGCCGCTGCATCACCAGGATCTGCGAGGAGGAGAACACCATCACCAGGCCGAGCACCATCAGCAGCAGCGTCGAGCCGAGGATCAGGTAGTACGGCGTCAGCGGCCGCCCCATGGTGTAGCGGAAGCGGTCCCTGAAGGCCCGCAGCCGGGCGATCGGGCCCGCAGACTTGAAGGTGGTGGTGGTCGCCGAGATCAGCCGCAGGCGGGAGCCCGTGCGCACGGGTGGAGCGGCTGTACCGGCCCTGCCCTCACCCGCCACGGCGGTTCCCCCTCACACCACCCGTGGGCGACGAGCCGCGGGTACCGTCAACGGCACCCGCGGCTCGCGCGCCCTACTTCCGCAGATCCTGTACGGCCGCGGCGAACAGATCGCCGCGCTCGCCGTAGTTGGTGAACATGTCCATCGAGGCGCAGGCCGGAGCCAGCAGGACGGTGTCACCTGATCGGGCGAGTTTGGCGGCCTCGCGGACCACCTCGGTCATCGCCACCGCGCCAGTCTGGCCCGTGGCCGCCTCGATCACCGGGACATCCGGCGCGTGTCGCGCCAGCGCCTCGCGGATCAGCCCCCGGTCGGCGCCCATCAGGACCACCGCGCGCAGCCGCGGTGCCGCGCCCTGAACCAGCTCCTCGAAGGTCGCCCCCTTGGCCAGGCCGCCGGCGATCCAGACGATCGGCTCGTAGGCGGCCAGCGAGGCGGCTGCCGCGTGGGTGTTGGTGGCCTTGGAGTCGTCGATGTACGTGACCCCGTCCACCACCGCCACCTCGGCGATCCGGTGGGCGTCCGGACGGAAGGCCCGCAGGCCGTCCCGGACGGCCTTGGTGTCCACCCCGTAGGCCCGGGCCAGGGCCGCGGCCGCGAGGGCGTTGGCGACGTTGTGCGGGGCGGGCGGGTTGACGTCCCCGACCGAACCGATCTCGGCGGCGTTCTTCTGCCGGTCGGGCACGAAGGCCCGGTCCACCAGCAGGTCGTCCACCACGCCGAACTGCGACAGGCCCGGCGAGCCCAGCCCGAAGCCGATCGCCCGGCAGCCCTCCTCGACGTCGGCCTCGCGGACCAGCGCCTCGGTGGCGGGGTCCGCCAGGTTGTAGACGCAGGCGACCTGGTTGCCCCGGTAGATCCGGCCCTTGTCGGCGGCGTACGCCTCCATCGAGCCGTGCCAGTCCAGGTGGTCGGGTGCCAGGTTGAGCACGACGGCCGAGTGCGGGCGCAGCGAGGGCGCCCAGTGCAGCTGGTAGCTGGAGAGCTCCACCGCGAGGACGTCGTACGGCTCCTCGGCGAGCACCGCGTCCAGCACCGAGACGCCGACGTTGCCGACGGCGGCGGTGCGCTTCCCGGCCGCGGTCAGGATGGACGCCAGCATCTGGACGGTGGTGGTCTTGCCGTTGGTGCCGGTGACGGCCAGCCAGGGGGCGGGCTCTCCGGTGGACGGCAGCGGCCGGCGCAGGTGCCAGGCCAGCTCGACGTCGCCCCAGATCTCGACGCCCGCTTCGGCGGCGGCCAGGAACAGCGGGCTGTTGGGCGGCCAGCCGGGCGAGGTGACGATCAGCCGGGTCCCCTCGGGCAGGCTGCCGCCGTCGCCGAGCCGGACCCTGACGCCCAGCCGCTCCAGCTCGGCGGCGCGGGCGCGCAGGCCCTCGCCGTCGCCGCCGTCGACCACCGTGACCTCGGCGCCCAGGTCGCGCAGCACCCGGGCCGCGCTGATCCCGGAGACGCCCAGGCCGGCGACGGTGACCGGCAGGCCGTCCCAGACGTATTCGGTCATCCGGTCACCCATCCCGCGTAGAAGAGGCCGAGGCCGACCGCCACGCAGAGGCCCTGGATGATCCAGAACCGGACCACGATCAGCACCTCGCTCCAGCCCTTGAGCTCGAAGTGGTGCTGCAGCGGGGCCATCTTGAAGACACGCTTGCCGGTGAGCCGGAACGAGCCGACCTGGATGATCACCGACAGGGTGATGATCACGAAGAGGCCGCCGAGCAGCGCCAGCAGCATCTCGGTGCGGGAGCAGATCGCCAGACCGGCCAGCGCGCCACCCAGGGCCAGCGAGCCGGTGTCACCCATGAAGATCTTGGCGGGCGAGGTGTTCCACCACAGGAAGCCGAAGCAGGAACCCATCAGGGCGGCGGCCACCACGGCGAGGTCCAGTGGATCGCGGACGTCGTAGCAGTTGGCGGTGGCGGTGATCATCGAGGCGCAGCGCTGGCCGTACTGCCAGACGCCGATGAAGGTGTAGGCACCGAAGACCATCACCGAGGCACCGGTGGCCAGACCGTCCAGGCCGTCGGTGAGGTTCACGCCGTTGGACATCGCGGCGATCATGAAGTAGGCCCAGATGACGAACAGCACCGGGCCGACCGACCAGCTGAAGTCCCGGACGAAGGACAGGTGGGTCGAGGCCGGGGTGAGCCCCCGGTCGTCCTTGAACTGCAGCGCCAGGATCGCGAAGGCGAGACCCACGAAGGACTGGCCGAGCAGCTTCGCCTTGGCCCGCAGGCCCAGCGAACGGCGCTTGACCACCTTGATGTAGTCGTCCAGGAAGCCCACCACGCCGAGTCCCGCGGTCAGGAACAGCACCAGCAGACCGGAGTAGCTGGGCTTCTCGCCCGTTATCGCCTTGGTGGCGAAGTAGGCGATCAGCGTCGCCAGGATGAAGGCGATGCCGCCCATGGTGGGCGTGCCCTTCTTGCTGTGGTGCGCCTTGGGGCCGTCGTCGCGGATGTACTGCCCGTAGCCGTTCTTGGCCAGCAGTTTGATCAGCGCGGGGGTGCCGAGCAGGGACAGCACCAGGCCGATCATGCCCGCGAACAGGATCTGCTTCATCATCGGGCGTCACCGTCCGCGAGCAGCGCCTCGGCGACCCTCTCCAACCCCACCGAACGCGATGCCTTCACCAGCACCACGTCCCCTGGTTGCAGCCCCGCCCGCAGCAGCTCGATCGCCGCGTCCGCGTCGGACACCAGCACCGACTCCTCACCCCACGAACCTTCGTTCCTCGCGCCGAGTTCCATACACGCCGCGTCGCGTCCGCCGACCGCCACCAGCTTGGTGACGTCCAGCCGGACCGCGAGCCGCCCGATGGCGTCGTGCTCGTCGAGGCTGTCCTCGCCGAGCTCCCGCATCTCGCCGAGCACCGCCCAGGTACGGCGGCGCTCCGGGCCTCGGCCACCGATCGACACCAGAGCCCGCAGCGCGGCCCTCATGGACTCGGGGTTCGCGTTGTAGGCGTCGTTGACGACGGTGACTCCGTCGGCCCGGTCGACGACCTCCATGCGCCAGCGGGACAGCGCACCCGCCTCGCCCAGGGCGGCGGCGGTGTCGTCGACGGACATTCCGAGCGCCACCGCCACCGCAGCGGCGGCGAGGGCGTTCGAGACGTGGTGCTCACCGTACAGGCGCAGCTGAACACTTGCGGAACCGGCCGGGGTGATCAGCGTGAACGATGGACGCCCGGTGGAGTCCAGACGAACGTCCGCCGCCCGGACATCGGCCTCCGGGTGCTCACCGAAGAACAGCACCCGGGCCTCGGTGCGCTCGGCCATCGGCCGCACCATGGGGTCGTCGGCGTTGAGCACCGCGACGCCTTCGGGGGCGAGTGCCTCCACCAGTTCACCCTTGGCCTCGGCGATCGCGGCCTTGGATCCGAACTCGCCCAGGTGCGCGGTGCCGATGTTGAGCACCACGCCGATCCGCGGCGGCACGATCCCGGTCAGGTAGTCGATGTGGCCCTTGCCGCGGGCGCCCATCTCCAGCACCAGGTGCCGGGTGGAGTCCTCGACCCGCAGCGCGGTCAGCGGCATGCCGATCTCGTTGTTGAACGATCCCGGGGGGAACACCGTCTCGCCCCGGCGCCGGAGCACCTGGGCGATCAGGTCCTTGGTGCTGGTCTTGCCGGCCGAGCCGGTGATCGCCACCACCTCGGTGCCCTCGGCCCGGTCCATCACCGCGCGGGCCAGTCGGCCGAGGGCCGCCACCACGTCGTCCACCAGCACGGCCGGGACGCCGACCTGACGGGTCGACAGCACCGCGACGGCTCCGGCGGCCACCGCCTGCTCGGCGTAGTCGTGGCCGTCCACGTGCTCGCCGAGGATGGCCGCGAACAGTCCGCCGGGGCGCAGCTGCCGGGAGTCCACCTCGACCGGGCCGGTCACCAGGGCCTGCGGATCGGCGGCGTCCAGGGTGCCGCCGACGGCGGTGGCGATCTCTGCCAGGGTCAGTGCGATCACTGCTGCTCCACTCCGTTACTCGCCCGCTCGCCTCCGGGCGCTCCTGCCCCGGTGTCGGCGCTCTTCGCTTCGGCGCTCGTTCCCCGCTCGCCGCTCGCCGCTCCGGCAGGGCCGATCAGCGGCTCCGCCGCGGTCGCCGCGCCCTTGGGCTCGGGGCGGGTGGCGTGCACGATGGCCTCGCGCAGCACCTCGCGGTCGTCGAAGGGACGGATCTCGTCCCGCACGTACTGGCCCAGCTCATGGCCCTTGCCGGCCACCAGGACGGTGTCCCCGGCGTGGGCGCGGGCGACGGCGTCCGCGATGGCCTCGGCCCGGTCCGGGACGACCAGCACCTCGCCGCGCTCGGCCTCGGGCACGCCCGCAGCGCCGGTCAGCATGGTGGCGAGGATCGCCAGCGGGTCCTCGGAGCGCGGGTTGTCGCTGGTCAGGACGGCGGTGTCGGCGAGCCGGGCGGCGATGGCGCCCATCGGGCCGCGCTTGTGCGGGTCGCGGTCACCGCCGCAGCCGACCACCACGTGCAGCCGGCCCTTGGTGATCTCGCGCAGCGACTTCAGGACGGCCTCCAGGGCGTCCGGCTTGTGCGCGTAGTCGACCACGGCGACGTACGGCTGGCCGGCGTCCACCCGCTCCAGACGGCCGGGCACGCCCGCGATCGAGGCCACCCCGGCGACAGCCGCCTCCAGCGGCACCCCGGCGGTGACCAGGGCGGTGATCGCCCCGAGCGCGTTGGCGACGTTGAACGGCCCCGGCAGCGGCACCGAGGCGTCGGCGGCGGCGCCGTCCGGGCCCAGCACCCGGAAGGTCGAGCCGGCCGGGCCGAGCTGGACGTCCACGGCGCGCCAGTCGGCGTCCTGGTCGCCCGCGGCGGAGAAGGTGGTCATCGGGATCGGCGCCTCGCCGGCCAGCCGGCGGCCGTAGGCGTCGTCCAGGTTGGCCACGCCGCGGCGGGCCTTGTCCGGCTGGAAGAGCCGGGCCTTGGCCCGGTAGTAGTCCTCCATGTCCGGGTGGAAGTCCAGGTGCTCGGGCGTGAGGTTGTTGAACAGGGCGACGTCGTAGACGACCCCGTCCACCCGGCCGTAGACCAGCGCGTGGCTGGAGACCTCCATGACCACCGCGTCGGCGCCGCGCTCGCGCATCACGGCGAGGATGGCGTGCAGGTCGGTGGCCTCGGGGGTGGTCCGCTCGCTCTTGATCCGCTCGGTGCCGACCCGCATCTCCACGGTGCCGATCACGCCGGGCACCAGGTCGGCGCCGCGCAGGCCGCCCTCCACCAGGTACGAGGTGGTGGTCTTGCCGTTGGTTCCGGTGAGGCCGATGGTCAGCAGCTGCTCGCTGGGCCGCCCGTAGATCGCGGCGGCCAGTAGGCCCATCACGGCGCGCGGACTGTCCACCACCAGCAGCGGGACGCCGGTTGCGGCGGCCAGCTCGGCGCCGGTGCGGTCGGTCAGCACGGCGACGGCTCCGGCGGCCACCGCCTGGGCGGCGAAGGCCGCGCCGTGGTGGTTGGCACCCGGGAAGGCCACGTACACGTCCCCCGGGCGCACCGCGCGGGAGTCGTGGGTGATGCCGGTGACCAGCGCGCCCTCGACGGGCTCCAGGCCCAGCAGACGGGCGACCTCGGCGAGCTCAGTCGCCGCCGGGCTGGTCGGGCGGGGCGGGGTCACGTTGGTTTGATCGGGTTTCGGCACGGCGGGAAGGCTATCTGCCGATGGGCCCCCAGGGCCAAACCGGGCCGTTCCGTTACATTCGCTCGACCCGCCCCGGGGCGCTTCGAACCGGTCCCGACGCCCGTCGCCTCCGCGCTCCGCGCTCTCGGTGCCGGCGCGCCCTTCGGCTCGCCGGGCACCCACGGCACCCGGCAGGGGCTGCGACGTCGGGTCGGGAAGGGGGTCTGGACGGTGGTTCATCAGGGCTTCCAGTCGACGGGCAGGTTGGGCGGCTCGCTCCCGCTGGGCGCGGCGTGCAGGGTCTTCAGAGTGAACTCCATCACCTGCTTGAACACCGGACCGCAGAGCTGGCCGCCGAAGTGGCCGTTGACCGGGTCCTGGATGACGCAGGAGACCGTCACCCTGGGCGCCTCCGCGGGGGCGAAGCCGATGAAGGAGGCGGTGTAGCCGGAGTACTTGCCGGTCTTGGGGTCGACCCGGTTGGCGGTGCCGGTCTTCCCGGCCACCCGGTAGCCCGGGATCTGCGCCGCGCCGCCGGTCCCCTGCTCATCGGAGACGACCGACTCCAGCATCTCGGTGAGGGTCTTGGCGGTCTCCGGCTTGACCACCTGGGTCTGCTCCCCGGCCGGTGCCGGCGTGTACCGGCCGTCGGGTCCGGTGGTTCCGGCGAGCAGGCTGGGGGTCACCCGTACTCCGCCGTTGGCGATGGTGGAGAACACCGAGGTGGCCTGCAGTGCGCTGACCGACAGGCCCTGGCCGAACGGGACGGTGTACTGCTGCGACCCGCTCCAGGTCTCCGGCTTGGCCAGGATGCCCCTGGTCTCGCCGGGGAAGCCGAGCCCGGTGGGCTGGCCGATGCCGAAGCGGTGCAGGTAGTCACCGAGGATCCGGTTGGACTCCTGCTGGGTCTTGCCCAGGTGCTCGGCGGCCTCGATGGTCCCGATGTTGGACGACTTGGCCAGCACCCCGGCCAGCGTCAGGTACCAGGTGGGGTGGTCGATGTCGTCGTGGAAGACCCGGTCGGAGCGCTGCAGCGTGTTGGGCACGGTGACGTGGGTGTCCCACTTCGCCGAGCCGGTGTCCAGCACGGCGGCCATGGTCATCAGCTTGGCGGTGGAGCCCGGCTCGTACGCGTCCTGGACGGCCGCGTTGCCGAGCTGGTCCGCCTTGGCCGCGCGCAGGTTGTTGGGGTCGAAGCCGGGCGAGGTGGCCATGGCCAGGATCTGGCCGGTCTTCACGTCCTGGACGACGACATAGCCCTTCTCCGCACCGGCGTTGGCCACCTGGTCAGTGATCGCCCGCTGCGCCGCCCACTGGATGTCCCGGTTGACGGTCAGCCGCAGGTCCAGCCCGGGCACCGGCAACTGCTGGCTGCCGCCCGCGGAGGTGGGCACCACCCGGCCGGCCCCGGAGGCGTAGGTGACCCGGCCGTCCCTGCCCGCCAGCTCCTTCTGGTACTGGAGCTCCAGGCCGCCGGTGCCGACCCCGTCGGAGTTGACGAAGCCGACCAGGTTGGCGGCCACGCCGCCGGCCGGGTAGACCCGCTGCTTGCTGTCGGTGAAGCCGAGGCCCACCAGCGGGTTGACGCAGGCGCTGTCCAGGTACTGGCGTCCGCCCTGCTCGGCGGGCTTGCCGAGGAGCGCCCGCTGGGCCCGGCACTCCTTGGTGTCGGTCTGCTTGGTGAGCGAGGCCCGCAGATCGGTGATCTGCTTCTTGACTTCGGGGCTCTGCCGGGGGGCGAGCATCACCCACTTGGTCTTCGGGGTGTGCAGGGCCGCGGCCAGCTGGTCCTTGCTGCGGCCGAGGATGGGGGCCAGCAGCGCGGCGGCCTGCTCGGGGGCGTCCGGGATCCTGGTCTTGTCGGGGGGGTAGAAGGTCGGGTCGGCGACGACGTCGTAGGCGTCCACGGTCGTGGCCAGGGCGACGCCGTCCGAGGACGTTATCGATCCGCGCTCGGCGGAGAGCTTGGCGTAGTAGTACTGGTTGGCGCCCGCCGCGACGGCCAGCGTGTCCGAGTCGAGCAACTGGAGCTGGACCAGCCGGCCCGCGAAGATCGAGAAGACCAGGGTCAGCGCGACGGTGATCAGCCGCAGCCGGCGGCGCGAGTCCCCGAGCCTGACCGTACGCGGCTGCGGCCGGCCGGCCGGCCGGCGCGACTGCCCAGCCGATGGACGGCGTTGCTCAGAAGTGCGCTGGCGTGGTGCGCGCGGGCGCTCACCCGGATTGCGCGACGGTGTACGGGCCGCACCGCGCGCCGGGTTGCGGCGCGGATCGCTGGCGGGCGGGCGGGCGCCGGCGGGACGCTGCGGCTTGCGGTCACCGGAGCCGCGCGAGGGCTGACGGGGCGTACTCATCGCGGCGAACCTCCGGCGGGGGATGACGGGGTGGCGGGCGGTGCCGGGTCGATCTGCACCGTGCCGTCCCCGACGGGACTCGGCGAGGGCGAGGGCGACGCGGAGGCGGACGCGGAGGCGGACGGCTGGGCGGTCCGGTTCTGCTGCTGCCACAGCTCGGTGCCGGAACGCTTCACCGGCGGGCTGTCCTGCGCTTGGCCCGACTTGCCGAGAACCTTCCCGTCGTCCTGCAGGAAGGCGGGATCGCCGCCGGGCACCATGCCCAGCTCACGGGCCCGCCGCTCCAGCGCATCCGGTGCCGAGGCCTGGTCGATCTGCTGCTGCAGGGTCTGCTGCTGGTCGGTCTGCTCGGTGGTCTGCTTCTGCAGCCGGGAGAGCTCGAAGGAGCCCTCGTTCAGCGCCGTGTTCAGCATCAGCAGCCCGAGCAGCCCGCCCGAGAGCAGCACCACCAGCAGCACCGCGAACGGTGTCCGCCCCCGCACCGGCCGCCGCCCGGGGCGGACGGTGATCCGCGCTTTCCCACCCTGACCGGGCAGCATCCTGCCTCCCCGGACCCGTCCCTGCCCGCCCACGGGCAGGCGGGGCCCACCACCGGCCACCGGCACCGCACTACTCCCTCGCCGCTCTCCCCCCGGCCGGAATCAGGCCCGAGTCTCCCTGATCCTCTCCGCCACGCGCAGCCGTACGGGCGCGGCGCGCCGGTTCTCCTCGATCTCCTCCTCCGTGGCCAGCTCGGCACCCCGGGTGAGCAGCTTCAGCCAGGGCTGGTGCTCCTCCGGGACGAACGGCAGGCCAGGCGGGGCGGTGCTGGTAGCACCTGCCGCGAAGTACTGCTTGACCAGGCGGTCCTCCAGCGACTGGTACGACATCACCGCGATCCGGCCGCCCAGTGCGAGCACGCCCAGCGCACCGGGGATGGCCCGGTCCAGGACCTCCAGCTCGCCGTTGACCTCGATCCGCAGCGCCTGGAAGGTCCGCTTGGCCGGGTTGCCCCCGGTCCGCCGGGTGGCGGCCGGAATGGCGTTGCGCACCAACTCCACCAGACGCGCGCTGGTGGAGAACGGTTCCTTCTCCCGCTCCCGCACGATCACCGAGGCGATCTTCCCGGCGAACCGCTCCTCGCCGTAGACCTTGAGGATGCGGGCCAGCTCGCCGTGGCTGTAGGTGTTCAGCACCTCGGCGGCGCTCAGGCCGCGGGACTGGTCCATCCGCATGTCCAGCGGCGCGTCCTGCGCGTAGGCGAAGCCACGGTCGGCCTCGTCCAGCTGCATCGAGGAGACGCCGAGGTCGAACAGGATGCCCTGCACCTCGGAGATCCCGAGTTCCGCCAGCACCCGCGGGATCTCGTCGTACACCGCGTGCACCAGGGTGGCCCGGTCGCCGAAGCGGGCCAGCCGTTCGGCGGAGAGCTTCAGGGCGACCGGATCGCGGTCCACGGCCACCAGCCGGACCTCGGGGAACTGTGTGAGCAGCGCCTCGCTGTGCCCGCCGAGGCCGAGGGTCGCGTCCACCACCACGGCACCTGGGGTGGAGATCGCGGGTGCCAGCGCGTCCATACAGCGCTGGAGCATCACCGGGACGTGCTTGGGTGCCGAGTTCTCGCTGCTCATCCCACCATTCTGGACCACCGGGCGAGAACGACACGCACGCCGCCCCTGGTCCCCGCCCGCTCGCCTGGGGAAGGAGTGCCGCCCGGCACCGGGGAAGGTGCGCCAGGAGGCACGGAGCGGGTGGAGGCCACAGGCGGCGTACGGAGCGCACCGACCGGCCGGAAAGGCACGGTTGACGGAGCGTGACACCGGTGCTTCACTTCGCCGCAACTCTATCGCGCCGAGGTGGTCAGTCAATCGTCCTCGACGGCGCACCACCCGGCCGGAGGTATCGGTTCTCCGCAGGTCGGCGGGGGTGCGACCGGCTTCGCGCGCGGTGGACCGGCACCCCCGGCGAGATGCACGCCGCGCCCGGCGCGCGCCGGACAGAACGGGACAGAACCGGCTGAGTCACCCGAATGGTCGAGCGCATTCCGCTATGCCCTCTATCACACCGCCCAAGAAGGGGCAGTCCTCTTCCACCATCGGGTGGGAAATCCTATTACCGTCGTCGGCATGACAGTGACCCCTGACCGGCCCAAGCCGTCCGCCGCTGCCGAGCCCGCCCCCACCGTCACCGACCGCTTCGTCGAGGCCAACCGCGCCTACGCGGTCACCTACCGCGACGGCGGTATGGACGCCCGGCCCGTGCAGAAGGTCACCGTGGTGGCCTGCATGGACGCCCGGCTCGACCTGTTCGCCGCGCTCGGCCTGGAACTCGGCGACGCGCACGTGATCCGCAACGCCGGCGGCGTCGTCACCGACGACACCATCCGCTCGCTGACCATCAGCCAGCGTGCGCTCGGCACCCGCTCGATCGTGCTGATCCACCACACCGGCTGTGGCCTGCTCGCCCTCACCGAGGACTTCCGCCGCGAGCTGGAGCTGGAGGTCGGCCAGCGCCCGCAGTGGGCCGTCGAGGCCTTCGTCGACCTGGACGGCGACGTCCGCCAGTCGATGCAGCGGGTGCGCACCTCCCCGTTCCTGCTGCACACCGACGACGTCCGGGGCTTCGTCTTCGACGTCCACACCGGCCTGCTGCGCGAAGTCCACTAGCCCGGCCGCTCCCGCCGGCCCGGGCCGGCGGGAGCGCGCTCGCCCCGGGGACGAACCGGGACAGTGCTCGCGTCTCGCCCTCCCGAGTGACTTTCAGCCGTCCGGCAGGGAAGAATGCGCCTGCAGGCTGCCCCGCACCACCTGGGGCTGCCTGACCGCGCCACCGGCCCGCACCGGTTCTTGGGCTGGTCCTCCAGGTCCCAAGGTCCTTTCCGGAACCGCACCGGAACCGCACCGGAACCGAAGTGGCGGCAGGCCGCGTGATCGGGGTGGGGCCGGACCCGGAACGAGGTCCGGCGACTGGGCCATGGGAGCTTACGGGTGACGACCTATAACGGACAGACCTCCACCGTCCGCGCGGAGGCCCCGCGTCCGGCCGGACTGCACGAGCTGGGTGCGGTGGCGGATCGGGTCCGCGCCTCGGTGGAGAGCGTCATCGACGGCAAGCCGGAGGCGGTCCGGATCGCGCTGACCGTGCTGCTGGCCGAGGGGCACCTGCTGCTGGAGGACGTCCCCGGCGTCGGCAAGACCATGCTCGCCAAGACGCTCGCCCGCTCGCTCGACTGCTCGGTCCGCCGGATCCAGTTCACACCCGACCTGCTGCCCTCCGATGTGACCGGCACCAGCATCTTCGACCAGCAGCGAATGGACTTCGAGTTCCGCCCGGGCGCCATCTTCGCCCAGATCGTGGTCGGCGACGAGATCAACCGGGCCTCTCCCAAGACCCAGTCCGCGCTGCTGGAGTCGATGGAGGAGCGCCAGGTCACCATCGACGGCACCAGCTACGAGCTGCCCTCCCCGTTCATGGTGATCGCCACCCAGAACCCGGTCGAGATGGAGGGCACCTACACCCTGCCCGAGGCCCAGCGCGACCGCTTCATGGCCCGGATCTCGATCGGCTACCCCAGCCCCGAGGCCGAGTTCGCCATGCTCGACCACCACGCCGGCGCCAACCCGCTGGACGACCTGCGGCCGGTCGCGCACGCCGACGACATCCTCAAGCTGATCGACCTGGTCCGCACGGTGCACCTGGCCGACCCGGTCCGCCGCTACGCCGTCGACCTGGTCGCCGCCACCCGCAACCACCCGGAACTGCGCCTCGGGGCCTCCCCCCGGGCCACCCTGCACCTGGTCCGCGCCGCCCGGGCGGCCGCCGCGCTGGACGGCCGCGAGTACGTGCTGCCGGACGACATCCAGGCACTCGCCGTCCCCGTCCTGGCCCACCGTCTGCTGCCCACCGCCGAGGCCCAGCTGGGCCGTCGCAGCGCCGAGCAGATCGTCCTCGACCTGGTGGCCCGGCTGCCGATCCCGCGTCCGCAGGGGCGCGGCTGAGGTGTCGAAGGCCGACAAGCCGTCAGGCCTGCGCACCGGCCTGCAGGGTCTGACCACCAGGGGCCGCTCCTTCCTGGCCGCCGGGATCACCTCCGTCGTGTGCGCGTACGTCTTCGGACAGGAGACCCTGCTCCAGGTGGGCGTCCTGCTGGCCGCGCTGCCGCTGTGCGCCGCCGCCCTGCTGCTCCGCACCCGCTACCGGGTCGCCGGCGGTCGGCGGCTCTCCCCGCACCGCGCCACGGCAGGCCAGGAGGCCCGGGTGCACCTGCGGCTGGACAACGTCTCCCGGGTCCCCACCGGACTGCTGCTGCTGGAGGACCAGGTCCCGTACGTGCTCGGGCCGCGCCCCCGCTTCGTGCTGGACCGGGTCGAGCCGCACGGCTTCCGGGAGGTCTCCTACCGGGTCCGCTCGGACCTGCGCGGACGCTACCCGCTCGGACCGCTCCAGCTGCGGGTCGCCGACCCGTTCGGGATGTGCGAGCTGACCAGGTCCTTCGTCGCCTCGGACATCCTCACGGTGGTGCCTCAGGTACAGCCGCTGCCCCCCGTACGGCTGGCTGGCGAGTCGGCCGGCCGGGGTGAGAGCAACACCCACACCCTCGCGCTGGCCGGTGACGACGACGTCATCCCGCGCGAGTACCGGCACGGCGACGACCTGCGCCGGGTGCACTGGAAGTCCACCGCCCGGTACGGCGAGCTGATGGTCCGCCGGGAGGAGCAGCCGCTCAGGGCCCGCGCCACCGTGCTGCTGGACACCCGGGAGTTCGCGCACCGGGGCAGCGGCCCCGCCTCCTCCTTCGAGTGGGCCGTCGGCTGCGCCGCCTCGGTCGGCGTCCACCTGCTGGAGCTCGGCTACCGGACCCGGTTGCTCACCGATACCGGCAGCTCCGTCGCCGGCGCCGAGAGCTCCGCGGCCACGGTCGGCGAGTCGGCCGGGCTGCTGCTGGACGCGCTGGCCGTGGTCGAGCACTCCGACGGCGGCGGTTTCAGCCGCGCCGAGGACGTGCTGCGGTTCGGCGGCGAGGGCCTGCTGGTGGCCGTCCTCGGCGACCTGGACGAGGACCAACTCACCCGGCTCTGCAAGCTCCGCCGCCGGACGGGTTCCGCGATCGCCTTCGTGCTGGCCGTCGAGACCTGGTCCGGGCTGCGGGCGATCCTGCCCAACGCCCCCGACGACCGGACCGCCCGGCGGATCCGGCTGCTCCGCGAAGCCGGCTGGACCGTCCTGCCCGCCGTGTCCGGCGACTCGGTGCCCGACCTCTGGCGCCTCGCCGACCGCTTTGCCCAGGGCTCCCCGGCACGGGGCCCCTACCGAGACGAGGTCGGTTCGTGACCACCCGGGCCAAGTTGACGCTCCACTCGGCGCTGGCCGTCTCGCTGACGACACTCTGCCTGACCCCGTTGGTCAACCAGAGCGCCTGGTACCTCGCCGCGCTCGTGCAGATCGCCGCGGTCGCCGCGGTCGGCGCCGGTCTGCGCCGCCTCGCCCTCTCCCGGGCGCTGGTGGTGCCGCTCCAGTTGCTGGCCGTGCTGTACCTGCTGATGTTCGTCACCGTCGCGTCCTCGTTCACGGCCGGTGTGCTGCCGGGTCCCAAGGCGATCGATGCGGTCGGCACATTGGTGGCCGACGGGGTCTCGACGATCCGGGAGTACACGATCCCGGCGCCCTCCTCGCCCGGGCTCCGGCTGATCCTGGTCGGCTCGGTCACGCTGATCGCCGTCCTGGTGGACGCGCTCGCGGTGACCTTCCGGCGGGCCGCCGCCGCCGGCCTGCCGCTGCTCGCGCTCTACTCGGTCGGGACCGGTCTGAACCCCACCGGACACTCCTGGTTCTGGTTCCTGCCGGCGGCCGCCGGCTACCTGCTGCTGCTGCTCTCCGAGGGCCAGGACCGGCTGTCCCGCTGGGGCCGGGTCTTCCGCGGCAGCGGGCGGGGCGACGGCCGTCCGCTGTCCCACAACGGCCACCGGGTCGGGCTGCTCGCCCTGGTGTGCGCGCTGGTCCTCCCGGTGTTCGTCCCGCAGGGCAGCCTCGGCCTGATCGGCAAGAACCCGGGGGCGGGCAACGGCCCCGGCGGCGCCGGACGGATCACCTCGCTCAACCCGGTGGTCACGCTGACCGCCAGCCTCAACCGGCCGGACAACGTCGAGATGTTCAGCTACACCTCGGACGCCAGCAACGCGAACCAGATGTACCTGCGGATCAACTCACTGGACGACTTCGACGGCGTCGAGTGGAAGTACTCCGAGCAGCCGCTGCAGCCCCTTCCCAGGCCGTTCCCCACACCCGAGGGCCTCGGGCCGGCCGTACCCACCACCCCCGTCTCCACCACCGTCACGATCTCCGACAGCCTCAGCACCGACACCCTGCCGATGCCCTACCCGGCCGACACGATCACGGTGCCGGGCCGCTGGCGGTACGAGCCCGGCACCCGCACGGTGGTCGCCGACACCGGCCAGCAGAGCAACGGTCTGAAGTACCAGGTCGACAGTCTGGACATCGAGCCGAGCCCGACACAGCTGCGCTCGGCGGGACCGGCGCCCGCCGACTTCGCGCAGAAGTACCTCCAACTGCCGCCGGGCCTTCCGGCCGTGGTCGCCGAGACCGCCTGGAAAGTCACCGCCGGGAAGACCAACGCCTACGACCGCGCGGTGGCCCTGCAGAACTGGTTCAACTCCCCTGAGTTCCACTACAACCTGCAGGTTCCCGCCGCCACCGGCAGTGACGCCATCGTGCGGTTCCTGCGGGACAAGACCGGCTTCTGCGTCCACTTCGCGGCCACCATGGCCGCCATGGCCCGCACGCTCGGCATTCCCGCCCGGGTCGCCGTCGGGTTCGTCCCCGGCAGCGACCAGGGCAACGGCCACTACGTGGTGCACGCGCAGGACTACCACGCCTGGCCCGAGCTGTACTTCCACGGCGCCGGCTGGCTCCGGTTCGAGCCGACTCCCAGCCGGGGCGGCGCCCCGGGCTACTCCCAGGAGCAGACCGCACCCGCGTCCAGCGCCCCGTCCGACCGGCCCTCCGCCGAACCGACCGCCAGCGCCTCGGCCTCGCCCAGCACCGGCAGCGCCTGCAACGCGCTGCAGCGCCGCGCCGGGGACTGCGCGGACCGGAGCAGGACCGCGCCGCGCACCGCGGCGGCCACCTCGTGGTGGCTCGGCTGGCAGGCCCTGGCCTCCTTCGCGGCGGGTCTGCTGGTCCTCACCCTGCTGGCCACGCCGATGCTCTGGCGCCTGAGGCAGCGCCGCCGCCGCCTCGGTGCCGGCCGGCACCTGCCCGGCGGCCCGTCCGCCGAGCCGACCGAGCAGCAGGTGCTGGCCGCCTGGGAGGAGTTGATCGACACCGCCTGGGACCTGGGGATCCCGCCCGACGAGACGCGCACCCCGCGTCGCGCGGTCGAGCGGATCGCCGAGACCGGGCGGCTGGACGGGACCGCCGCGGCCGCCGCCGGCCGGGTCGCCCTGGCCACCGAGCAGGTGCTCTACGCTCGTCTTCCGCAGCCCCGGTCCGCGGTGGGGGCGGACGTACGGACCGCCGCGGCGGGCCTGCGGGCCGCCGCCGGGCGGCGCGACCGGGCCAGGGCCGTCCTGCTGCCGCCGTCCTCGGCGCGCCTGGGCTGGCGGTTCCAGGACCGGGCCGCCGCCGTCCGGGACGCCGTCGGACGAGTCTCCGACCGCCTGATGGCGCCGTTGCGCAGGCGGTAGTACCGGAACGGGTGAGGGCGGGCAGTCCACCGACTGCCCGCCCTCACCCGTATGTCCAGATCACCGACCGGCTAGCTAGATGCCGTTGTGCTCATCCCTGCGGCGCTGCCAGCGCTGCTCCATCCGGTCCATCACACCGGCCTTCCGGCGCGGGGCCGGAGCCGCCTTCGGGCCCGCTCCGTGCCCGCCGGGGCTACGCCTCCACCAGGTGACGGCGAGGACCGCGCAGCCCAGCATCACCAGGAACCCGACGACGCCCACCCAGACGTACTGAGCGACCATGCCCCCCATCAGGAGGCCGACACCCACGACGAACCCCGCGGCGGCCAGGTAGACCTTCCGACGGGTGTAGGTGCGCAGCCCGGTTCCCTCGAGCGCTGACGCGAACTTGGGATCTTCTGCGTACAGCGCTCGCTCCATCTGCTCGAGCAGTCGCTGCTCGTGCTCCGAGAGCGGCACGGAGTCCTCCTACTCGTCGGTCGCGGGGCGACCGGTCCGCCACCCCTGGCTCGGCCCTGTGTGGTCCATATGCCCCATGGTTCTGGCTGTCATGCTTTCCGGCTTTACCCAGATCATACGGTCCCAGGGGCCGGGTACGGGACGGTCGGGCGCACGTGGCTCCGGCCGCGTACGCGTGTGCCTCCCGTACGGTGCCCAACGGCGCAGCGCCTGGACAAGTGCCCGGAACGAAGGAATCCTTCGCGGTTGCGGTCGAATGGTCAGGCGAGCGAGGCGAGAAGGTGCAGCTGGGTGGCCACGGCGTGGAACGCGGGCTCCCCGGCCGCAGCCTGCTCCAGCTTGAGCAGCGCCTCCATCGCGCCGGGCTCGGTGTCCACCAGGACCCCGGGGACCAGGTCGGCGAAGACCCGTACGCCGTGCACCGAGTCCACCCGCAGGCCAGCGGCGCGGGCCAGCCGGCCGAGCTCCTCGGCGCTGAAGCGGCGCGGCATCGGGTCCTGCTCGCCCCAGCGGCCGTCGGCGGCGTCCAGGGCGGCCCTGGCCTCGGTGAAGTGCCCGCCCAGGGCACGGGCCAGCACGGCGCCGTTGCGGTTGGCCGCGAGCAGGCTCACCAGTCCACCCTTGCGCAGCGTCGCGGTGAGGTTGCCGAGCGCCTCGGCCGGGTCGTCCACCATCTCCAGGACGCCGTGGCAGAGCACCGCGTCCACACTGGCCGGGTCGACCACCTCGGGGAGGGTCTGGGTGTCGCCCTGGACGGCGCGGACCAGGTCGGTGACGCCCGCCTCGGCGGCCCGGCGCTCCAGCGCGAAGAGCGCGTCCGGGCTCGGGTCGACCACCGTCACGCGGTGGCCCAGCCGGGCCACCGGCACGGCGAAGTTGCCGGTGCCACCGCCCGTGTCGAGCACGTCCAGCACCGGCTGGTCCAGTTCGGCGGCCCGGCCTTCCAGGGCCGTCTTCACCACCTCCCACACCACGGCGGTACGCAGGGCGCTGCGGGGACGCGTCGGGTACAAGACTGGAGCTCCTCGTGGCGGGGGTTCGCTGATGCCCCCACCTTAGTCCGCCCGGCCCCTGCGCAATCCCGTCCCACCCCGGCCACATCGGCTGCACGAGGCGTCCGCGGCGCGGACCCGCCCGCGACCAGCTAGCGCCGCGTGTCGTCCTCCTTCGCGGCGGCCCGGCGGTCGAGGTTCGGCGGCCGGGCCGGCGGCTCGGGGTACAGGCCCAGCAGGCGCTGCACGATGCGGTGGTAGAGCGCGGTGTTGCGGATCAGGTCGTCCGCGTCGCGCGGGCCGGCCGCACCCCGGATACCCGCCTCGGCGGCGGCCCGGCGGCGGGCACCGGCCGCGAAGTACACGGCCCACTCGGCGAGTTCGGGGGCGACCTCGGGCAGCACGTCCCAGGCGCTGCGGATGGCCCGCCGGCGGCGCGGGTTCTTCTCCGGCCGCCCGCGCACGGCGAGCACGGCCGCGGTGGCGCGCAGCGCGGCCAGGTGCGCGGCGGCGTACCGCTCCAGCGGGTCCTCGTACTGGCGGGCACGGACGAGGGTCAGGTCCGCCTGGCGCAGCAGGTCCAGGGCGGCGGGCGGGGCGGCGGCCCGGCGCAGTACCGGGTGGATGTCGGCGCCCCGACCCTGCGCTGCGGGGCTCTGTGGCGCGGGGCTCTGGGCCGGAGGGTTCTGGGGCGCAGGGCTACGAGGGTCGGCGGCTGGGCGGTGGGTGATGGTCTCAGGACGGCTGATGGTCATGGCATCCCCCGGTCCGAAGCGGGTGGCGCGGGCCGGGTGGCCCGTGCGATTCCATCCTGAACGGCACCACTGACAATCCGTCTGCCGTTTCGTCCGCACAGGCTCCGCCGGGTCCCCGAGGAGCGCACGGATCCGGTCACCGCCCGCGGCCCGGCGGACAACGGCAAGGGCGGTCCCGCCCGGCCGCCCCGACTCCCCCGTCGGCCTGCCGTGCGGAACCGCCCCGCCCGTCAACCGGACGCACCCGGCGCTACGGCCCGGCACTGCCCGGTACTCCCCCCGGCACTCCCCCCACCGGCCGCCCTCCCCACGACCCCGCTCCGCCGCCCCGTACCGGCGGTGCGCGGCCGTCGTCCGGCCGGTTCACACGGCTCCGCAGCGGGCCGCATCGTTGCCCCACACGGCCGATGGACCCGGAACCGCCACCGGGCGCCGCCTGTTCGAAGGCCGTCGTCCCGATGCCGTAACTATGCCGGTTTCCGCAGGTCGGAGGCCATCCGATCGGGTACTCAAGTCGGGAACTGAGTATCCGTACTCAATTCCCGGCGACCGCCCGGCGGGCTGGAACCGGCCGGCACCCGGCGGCGTCCTGAGAACCCGGGCCGTCCGTGCGTCCCGATACGGTGTGGCCCGAACGTCGGACATGGGTTCCAAGGGGGATCGCGAAAGTGGGCATCGTCCCGTTGATCTTCACCAGCGGCTGGGCGAGCGGGATCAACGCCTACGCCGTGGTGATGCTGCTCGGCCTGCTCGGACGCTTCGCCGGGGCGGAGTCGGTGCCGCCGGTGCTGGAGCGCACCGATGTACTCGTCGCCGCGACCGTGCTGTTCCTCTGCGAGGCGGTCGCCGACAAGATCCCGTACGTGGACACGGTGTGGGACGCGATCCACACCGTGATCCGCCCGATCGCCGGTGCGACCGTGGCCGCGCTGCTGGCCAGCGCCCACCCGGGTTCGCTCGGCGAGGTGGCGGCCGGTGCGGTGGGCGGTACGACGGCGCTGGTCAGTCATCTCATCAAGGCCTCACTGCGGATGGCCGTCAACACCTCTCCGGAGCCCGCCAGCAACATCGCCGTCAGCCTGGTCGAGGATCTCTCGGTGGCCGGCCTGGTCACCCTGGCGATCTTCCACCCGTGGTTCGCCGCGTCCATCGCCGCGGTCCTGCTGGTGGTCGGCGTGGTGCTGGTCTGGTTCGCCGTCTCCCGGATCCGCGCATTCCGCCAGCGGCGCCGTGAGCGAAAGGCACAGCGGACCGCCGCGCGGCAGCCCCAGCCGCTCGGCGCGGGACGCCCCTGAACCGCCCGGCCACCGACCGCCGAGGGACGGAGCCGGAAGGAGCCGCCGGGCAAGACCTAGGATCAGGTCCCATGGCACGGATCGTCATCATCGGCGCAGGAATCAGCGGACTGGCCGCCGCCGCCCGGCTGGCCACCCTCGGACACCGAGTGACGGTCTGTGAGGCGAGCGGGACGTACGGGGGGATGCTCGGCCGCTACGAGCGGGACGGCTTCTCCTTCGACACCGGCCCCGGGCTGCTCACGCTGCCCGCCGTCTACCGCGACCTCGCGCTGAAGTCCGGCCGCGAGCCGCTGGAGCAGCTGGTCGAGCTGGCGCCGGTGGCACCGGAGAGCCGGCACCTCTTCCCGGACGGTACGGACCTGCTGCTGCCCAACGCCTCGCGCGGCGGGGTCGCCCAGGCCCTGGACGAGGCCTTCGGCCCGGGGTCGGGCGAGCGCTGGGGCGAGGTGATGAACCGGGCCCGCACGGTCTGGGAGGCCACCCGGCGGCCACTGCTGGAGGAGCCGTTGCCGGCCGACCCCGGTCCGCTGCGCACCGATCCGTACCCGGCGCCGCCGCGCCGCGGACTGGCCCGCTTCTCCCGCCGCACCAGCACCCTCGCCGACGTCGCCCAACGCGAGCTCGGCGGTCACCCCGGGCTGACCGCGCTGCTGTACGAGTACGCACTGCGCTTCGGCCTCTCCCCCGACGAGGCGCCGGCCGGGGCCAGCGTGCTGCCGTACATGGAGCAGTCCTTCGGCGTCTGGTACGTCACCGGCGGCAACCGGGCGCTGGCCGAGGCGGTGTACCGGCGGTGCGAGCAGCGCGGGGTGGAGTTCCACTTCGACACTCCGGTCACCGAGGTGCTGGTGGCTGACGGCAGTGCCCGCGGGGTCGCGGCCGGGGAGCGCCGTTTCGAGGCGGATCTGGTGCTCTCGGCGGTCGACGCCCGTACCCTGGCCCGGCGCGGCATCGTGCCCGGCCTCGACCCCAAGTTCGGCGAGGGCCCCTCCACCGGCCGGCTCACCGTTCTGCTGGCCCTGCGGGGCGCGCGCCCGGCCGGCACGGCCTACCGCACGGTGGTGCACGCCCGGGACCTGGAGCGCGAACTGGACCGGGTCTTCGAGCGCCCCGGGCTGCCCGAGTACCCC
This sequence comes from Kitasatospora cystarginea, assembly GCF_039533515.1. Classification (NCBI taxonomy): domain Bacteria; kingdom Bacillati; phylum Actinomycetota; class Actinomycetes; order Kitasatosporales; family Streptomycetaceae; genus Kitasatospora; species Kitasatospora cystarginea. Next base: position 85,975 of record NZ_BAAATR010000001.1, read on the forward strand.
ACGGTGCAGGTGCACCGGCCCGACGATCCGACGCTGCGCCCGGACGACGCGCACGAGGCCGCCACGCTCACCGTCACCGTGCCCGATCCGGACGAACTCGCCGAGCTAGCACCGGACTTCGAGGCGTACGCCGACCATCTGCTGGACCACCTGGCGGCCACCGGAATCGATCTGCGCGAACGGGTGCTGTGGCGCGAGGTGCTGCCGCCGACCGCCGCCCTGCTCCCCCCGTCGCTGGCCGGGGCCGACGGGCGGTTCCTCAACCCGCCGAACGACTCCGGCATCCCGGGCCTGTACCTGATCGGCGCCACCGTCCACCCCGGCGGGGGCCTGGCCAGGGCCGGGATGTCCGCCTCGATCACGGCCGCCGGGATCGGCCCGGCCTGACGGCACACGCCCCGGCACCGGCGCCCGGGCTCACGGAGGCGGCTGTTCGGCGGCCCGCTTGAGGCCGGCCGCCTCGATGGCCAGGTAGCGGCGGGTCAGCGGCCCGTAGACCACGCCGATCACCGGGGCCGCCGGACCGAACTGGCCGAGAGTCAGCGTGACGTCCGCACCGCCGGCCGTCCGCGGGTCGATCCGGTACTCGGCTACGGTCAGTACACCCGGGGCACCGCTCTGCCAGACGAAGCAGCGGCCGACCTCGTACACCGTCACCTGCCAGACGGCCGGGCGGAGCCTGGGCTGCCGGATCCGCACCGTGCTGCCGACGCCGAACGGACCCTCCTCCAGCCGGCGCACCTCCGAGACGGTGGCGGTCCACGAGGGCCGGCGCTCGACGTCCGCCAGCACCTGCCAGACCCGCGCGGGCGAAGCCGCGACCTCGACCGTGACGGCATGGGACACAGGCACCCCCGGCGCATGACTGACGATGCGTCAACCCGACCAGCCTACGGCCCGACCACCCGATCGGTCACGGGTTCGTCGTCAGGGGAGCCGAACGGTTCGGACGGGGGGCAGGACGGCACTCCCCGAACGACCCCGGCCTCAGCCCTGCTGCTGGTAACCCCAGGGATTGTGGCCGTAGCCGGACTGCTCCACGGCCTGCGGCTGCTGGTACTCCCAGGGCTGGGCGTACTGCTGCTGGCCGTCCTGGTACTGGGGCTGCTGGTGCTGCTGGCCGTCCTGGTACTGGGGCTGCTGGTGCTGCTGGCCGTACGGATCCTGATATGCCTGGTACGCCTGGTAGGACTGGTCGTACCCGTACCCGTACCCGGGCTGCTGCGGCCAGTGCTGGTCGGCGTACGGGGCAGGCTCGGCGGGCTGCGGCTGGTAGGCGCCGACCGGGTACGGTTCGGTCGGCTGGAAGGGCTCGACGTACACGCTGGCGTCGCCGATCTCCTGCATCTGCCCGTACGGCGAGTACGCGGCCGACTGTCCGTAGGGATCGAAGGCGTCCGGATCGAAGGGGTCCGGATCGGACGGTACCGATTCGAACGGGCTCGGGTCGCGGGGCGCGGGCACCGGCGCGAGCGGGGCGGCCTCCTCGATCGGCCCGACCTCGCCCACCTGCTGCACCGCCGCGGCGGCGGCCACGGCGGCACCGCCGGTGGCGGCGCTGAGCAGCGGGATCCGGGCGAGCGGGCCCGGCAGAGCACCGTCCTTGCCGCGCAGCGACCAGGCCGAGACGCTGCCCTGCTTGACCGCACGGGTGACGAAGACCTGGCCGAGGGCGAAGGCCGCCGCACCGGCTCCGATCACCACCACCGAACCGAGCCGCATCCCGGCGACCACGCCCAGGAAACCGACCAGCGCGAGGGCCCGCCAGTGCAGCGGCGCGCGGCTCTGCAGCAGCAGCTCGGCGAGCAACCAGAGCGCCACCAGCGCCAGCGCGACGTACAGCACCAGATATCCGATGCCCATCCGCTACCTCCAGTCGCGAACCGCGCGTGTGCGGGCGACTGTACCTGCTCGGCGGCCCCGGACCCACATCGCCGGGACCGGCCGAGGGCGGCCGGCTCAGCGCTGGTGGAGACCGAGGTTCTGGTAGATCTCCAGGGTCGAGGTGGAGTGGTTCAGGGTGATGAAGTGCAGGCCGGGAGCGCCCTCGGCGAGCAGCCGCTCCGACATCGCGGTGGCGTGCTCGATACCGATGGCGCGCACCGCCTCCCGGTCGTCGGCGACGGCCTCGAAGCGGCGCTTCAGGTCCTCCGGGAAGTCCGACCCGGACAGCTGCGGGAAGCGCTCCAGCTGCCGGATGTTGGTGACCGGCATGATCTCCGGGATGATCGGCACCCCGCAGCCGGCCGCGGCGACCCGGTCGCGCAGCCGCAGGTAGTCCTCGACCTCGAAGAACATCTGGGTGATCGCGTAGTCGGCGCCCGCGCGGACCTTGTGGACGAAGTGCCGGATGTCGTCGTCCCAGCTGTCCGAGCGCGGGTGCATCTGCGGGAACGCGGCCACGCCGACGCAGAAGTCGCCGATGCCCTTGATCAGCTCGACCAGCTCGTACGCGTAGGTGACGCCCTCCGGGTGGCGGACCCACTCGCCCTGCGGGTCGCCGGGCGGGTCGCCCCGGACGGCGAGGACGTTGCGGACGCCCTGGTCCGCGTAGTGGCCGATGATGTTGCGCAGCTCGGCCAGCGAGTGGTCGACGGCGGTGAGGTGGGCGACCGGGGTCAGGGTGGTCTCGGTGGCGATCCGGCCGACCATGTCGACGGTGCGGCCCCGGGAGGAGCCGCCGGCGCCGTAGGTCATGCAGACGAAGTTGGGGTTGAGCGGTTCCAAGCGGCGGATCGCGTCCCACAGGCGGCGCTCGGCGTCCTCGCTGCGCGGGGGCATGAACTCGAAGGAGAACGAACGATCCCCGGCCGCCAGCAGGTCGTGGACCGTCTGGGCGCGGTCGGTCCTGGTGGAGGAGATGCCAAGTGCCATGCTGGCAGGTTAGCGGGCGCGGCGAAGGGCCTGACAGTTTTTGTCCACCAACTGAGACGCCGGTCGGAAAGGCGGGGGAAGCCCTTGATGGCGGGCTCGGGCGGTCCTCCCGTTAGTCTGATTGTCACCCCAGTGATCCGGAGTTCCTCGTGCCCTCGTCCAGCAGCCAGTCGGTCGACCCCATAGCCGTGGAGGCCGTCCGCGAGCGCGTCAACGCGGCCCTCGCGGAGTTCATGGACGGGCAGTCCGCACTGCTCTCCGGGATCTCCGCCCAGCTGCTGCCCGTCACCGAGGCGCTGCGCGAGTTCCTGCTGGACGGCGGCAAGCGGTTGCGGCCGGCCTTCTGCTACTGGGGCTGGCGCGGCGCGGGCGGCGCATCTGAGGACCCGTCCATCGCGCGGGCGGCCGCTGCGCTGGAGCTGCTCCAGGCCAGCGCCCTGGTGCACGACGACCTGATGGACCGCAGCGACACCCGGCGCGGCCTGCCCTCGGTGCACCGCCGCTTCGAGGCCCTGCACCGCAGCAGCGGCTGGCGCGGCGACCGCGAGCAGTACGGCGCCTCGGCGGCGGTGCTGCTCGGCGACCTGCTGCTGATCTGGTGCGACGAGCTCTTCCTGCGCTCCGGACTGCCCTCGATGCGGGTGCTGGCGGCCAAGCCGGTCTTCGACCTGATGCGCACCGAGGTGATGGTCGGTCAGTACTTGGACGTGCTGGAGCCGGTCGCCGGGGACTCCACGGACGAGGGCGCGCTGGCCCGCACCCGGACCGTACTGCACTACAAGTCGGCCAAGTACACCATCGAGCGCCCGCTCCAGATCGGTGCCCTGCTGGCCGGGGCCGGACCCGAAGTGCTCACCGCGTACTCGGAGTTCGGGCTGCCGCTGGGTGAGGCGTTCCAGCTCCGCGACGACCTGCTCGGCGTCTTCGGCGACCCGGCGGTCACCGGCAAGCCGGCCGGTGACGACCTGCGCGAGGGCAAGCGGACGCTGCTGATCGCGCACGCGATGCGCGGTCTCGGCGCCGCGGACGCCCGCCGGCTGGACCGGCGCCTCGGCGCTCCCGACCTGACCGCCGAGGAGATCCCCGAACTGCGCCGGCTGGTCGAGCGCAGCGGCGCGGCCGAGCTGGTCGAGGACCGGATCGCGGAGCTGATGCGGCAGTCCCTCGACGCCCTCGACGCCGCCCCGCTGTCCGGCGGCCCGGCCCGCGCCGCCCTGCTCGCCCTGGCCGAGGCGGCCACCGTCCGCAAGTACTGACGCCGCCGGGGCGGCGCGGGCTGTCGGGCACGCCCCGGAGGCGGGGCCGGCGGGCACCGCGTGCCCCGCCGGCCCGAAGGACGTCAGGCCGCCCGGATGCGGCGGGCCAGCTCCGCCGCCGCCGCGCCCGGGTCCTCGGCGGCCGTGATCGCCCGGACCACCACGATCCGCCGGGCGCCGGCCGCGAGCACCTCGTCCAGGTTGGACAGGTCGATACCGCCGATCGCGAACCACGGGCGGTCGGTGACGGCCTTGGCCGCGTACGAGACCAGGCCGAGCCCGGGGGCGGGACGGCCGGGCTTGGTGGGGGTGGGCCAGACCGGGCCGGTGCAGAAGTAGTCCACGCCCGGCTCGACGATCGCCGCGTCCACCTCGGACTCGGCGTGGCAGGACCGTCCGATCACCACCTCGTCGCCGAGGATCGCCCGCGCCGCCGGTACCGGTAGGTCGTCCTGCCCGAGGTGCAGCACGTGCGGGCGGGCGGCGTGCGCGACGTCGGCGCGGTCGTTGACCGCGAAGAGCCTGCCGTGCCGCCGGGCGGCGTCGGCGATGATCTCCAGGCACTCCAGCTCCTGCCGGGCCTCCAGGCCCTTGTCGCGGAGCTGGACGATGTCCACGCCGCCCGCCAGTACCGCGTCCAGGAACTCTGGCAGGTCACCCTGCTCGCGCCGGGCGTCGGTGCACAGGTAGAGACGGGCGTCCGCCAGCCGGGTACGGACGTCCGCCATCAGAGCGCCATCGCCTGGGCGCGGCGCTTGACCTCGGTGCCCCGGTTCTCCCGCAGGGCCTGGATCGGGCTGCCGGGCAGCGACGGGTCCTCGGTGAACATCCACTCGAGGATCTCCTCGTCGTTGAACCCGCAGTCCCGCAGCACGGTCAGGGTGCCGACCAGGTGCTTGACCGGGCCGTCGGTGTCGATGAACGCGGCGGGCACCTGGAGCGCCTTGTTCTCGCCGCGCCGGACCGCCACCAGGTGGCCCGCCTTCACCTGGTTGCGGACCTCGGTGACCAGGACACCCCACTGCTCGGAGATGTCGGGCAGGTACATCCAGGCGGGGACCAGGGCTTCAATCTTCGGATCGATCTCACTCACGGCACCAGACTCTCACCTCTCGGCGCCCCCGCGCACCTACCTCCGCCCCGGCACCGCCGCCCGTCCCGCTCAGGTCGGAGCCTTCAGGCCACCGCCGCCTTGAGCTGGAGCGACGCATCCGCCGCCTTCGCCGGATCGAGGACGGCGCCTGTGGCGATCAGTCGCCGGGCCTGGGTGACGTCACGCGGACGGTCCACCGCGAGCATCCCGACCAGCCGGTCCTCCCGCAGCCAGAGCACCGCCCAGGCCGGGTCCTGCGCCGAGCCCCGCCACACCAGCCGGTCCGCGCCGGCGTGCCGCCCGACGTACTGGACCATCCGGCCGAACTGCTCCGACCAGAAGTACGGCACCGGGTCGTACGGCTCAGCGGGCTCCTGCCCGAGTGCCGTGGCCAGCACCGAGGCGGCCACGGCACGGCCGGACTGCAGCGCGTGGTCCCAGTGCTGGACGGCCAGCCGGGTACCGAATCGGGCCGAGGGGTACGAGACGCAGTCGCCGGCCGCCCAGACGTGCTCCGCGCCGGTGCGCAGCCGCTCGTCCACCAGGATCGCGCCGGACGCGTCCAGCCCGACGCCGCTGCCCGCGAGCCAGCCGGTGGCCGGGCGGGCGCCGATGCCGACCACGACCAGGTCGGCGGGCAGCCGGGTGCCGTCGGTGAGCTCGACCGCGTCCGGCTCGACGGCCGCGACGCCGGTGCCGCAGCGCAGTTCCGCCCCGGCGGCGGCGTACCAGTCGGCCATCAGCGCGCCGAGCTCGGTGGGCAGGGCACCGGCCAGCGGGGCCGGGCCCGCCTCGACCACCGTCACCTCGCATCCCAGTTGCCGCGCCACCGTCGCGGTCTCGGCTCCGATCCAGCCCGCCCCGACCAGGACCAGCCGCGCTCCGGGCACCAGCTCGGCCCGCAGCGCGAGCGCGTCGTCCACGGTGCGCAGCACCCGCGCGCCGTCCGAGCCCGGCAGGGCGATCGGTGCGGCACCGGTGGCGATCACCAGGCCGCCGTACGGGAGCTCACCGGCGTCGGTGTGCAGGACGCCCGGCGCCACGGCGGTGGCCCGGCGGCCGGGCAGCAGCTCCACGCCCAGGTCCTGCCAGTCGATGTCCAGTTCGGTGGAGTCGCGCTTGCCCAGCAGGACGTCCTTCGACAGCGGCGGCCGGTCGTACGGCGGGTGCCGTTCCTCGCCGACCAGGGCTATCGGCCCGCGCCAGCCCCCCTGCCGCAGCGCGAGCGCCGCCTGCGCCCCCGCCATCCCGGCCCCCACGACGACCATCGGATCCGTGATGCTCAGCTCTGCCACCCGGCCACCCTACCGAGCCGGGCGACGGCATCCGGGGGCCTGTCCGCAATCCGTGGGCGCATTCGGCCCGGGCCGGGCCCGGCGTTATGGTGGTTGGACCATCACGGGAGCCCGGCGCACCGGGCTGAGAGGCGGGCTGCGGCGGCCCGCGACCGTCCGAACCTGATCCGGGTCATGCCGGCGAAGGGAGAAGAGCAGCTTTGACACGCGTTGTGAGCGGGTCGGGCACCGACGTGCTGGTGATCGGTGGCGGTGTCATCGGGTTGGGCGTGGCCTGGCGTGCCGCCCAGCGGGGGTTCGCGGTCGTGGTGGTCGATCCGGCCCACGGCGGCGGGGCGGCGCAGGTGGCGGCCGGGATGCTGGCGCCCGTCACCGAGCTCCAGTACGGCGAGGAGCCGCTGCTGCGGCTCGGTATGGCCTCCAACGAACGGTACGCGGCCTTCACCGCCGAGCTGTCCGAGCTCACCGGCCTGGACACCGGCTACCGGCGGACCGGCACCCTGGCGGTGGCGCTGGACTCCGACGACCGCGAGGAGCTGCGCGAACTGCACGCCTTCCAGCAGCGGCTCGGCCTGGAGTCGCACTGGCTGACCGGCCGCGAGTGCCGCAGGCTGGAGCCGATGCTGGCGCCCGGTGTGCGCGGCGGACTGCAGGTGACGGGCGATCACCAGGTGGACCCCCGGCGGCTCTCCACCGCCCTGGTGCGGGCCTGCGAGCGGGCCGGAGCTCAGCTGCTCCCCGCCGAGGCGACCGAGCTGCTGGTCGAGGGCGACCGGGTGGCGGGCGTGCGCCTGTCCACCGGCGAACTGCTGCGCGCGGAGCGCATCGTGCTCGCCGCGGGCTGCCGCAGCCACCTGCTGCCGGGTCTGCCCGAGGGCGTGCTGCCGGCCATCCGGCCGGTCAAGGGCCAGGTGCTGCGACTGAGGATCCCGCGGCCGTACGCACCGTTCCTCTCCCGCAACGTCCGCGCGGTGGTGCGCGGGAAGCACGTCTACTTGGTGCCGCGCGCCGACGGCGAGTTGGTGATCGGCGCGACCACCGAGGAGCAGGGCTACGACACCACGGTCACCGCCGGCGGGGTGTACGAACTGCTGAGGGACGCACACGAGTTGGTCCCGGGGCTCACCGAACTGCCGCTGGTGGAGACCGGTGCGGGGCTGCGGCCGGGCTCACCGGACAACGCCCCGCTGCTCGGTCCGACCGCCCTTCCCGGGCTGGTGGCGGCCACCGGCCACTACCGCAACGGCGTCCTGCTCGCCCCGGTGACGGGCGACCTGCTCGCCGAGTACCTGACCACCGGCACCGTCCCCGAACTCGCCGTCCCCTTCTCCCCCAGCCGCTTCGGCACGAAGGTCCCCGCATGAACGAGATCGCCCTCACCGTCAACGGCGAACCGCGCCGGATTCCGTCCGCGACCACGCTCGCCGAGGTGGTGGCCGCGCTGAGCAAGGCGCCGACCGGAGTGGCCGCCGCGCTGAACGAGACCGTCGTCCCGCGCAGCGCGTGGGCCGACACCGTGCTCGACTCGGGTGACCGCGTCGAGATCCTCACCGCCGTACAGGGAGGCTGACGCCGCCATGGCCGACACCCGACTCGACGACGAGAAGGACCGGTTCACCATCGCCGGCACCACCTTCGACTCCCGTCTGATCATGGGCACCGGCGGTGCGCCGAGCCTGGAGGTCCTGGAGCAGGCGCTGCGCGCCTCGGGTACCGAGCTGACCACCGTCGCGATGCGCCGGGTCGACCCGAACACCCACGGTTCGGTCCTGGACGTCCTGACCCGCAACGGCATTCGCATCCTTCCCAACACCGCAGGCTGCTTCACCGCCGGAGAGGCCGTGCTGACCGCCCGGCTGGCCCGCGAGGCGCTCGGCACCGACTGGGTCAAGCTCGAAGTCATCGCGGACGAGCGCACCCTGCTCCCCGACCCGATCGAACTCCTGGACGCGGCCGAGACCTTGGTGGACGACGGCTTCACCGTACTTCCGTACACCAACGACGACCCGGTGCTGGCACGGAAGTTGGAGGACGTCGGCTGTGCGGCGATCATGCCGCTGGGCTCGCCGATCGGCTCCGGGCTGGGCATCCGCAACCCGCACAACTTCCAGCTGATCGTGGAGAGTGCGGGCGTCCCGGTGATCCTGGACGCGGGTGCGGGCACCGCCTCCGACGTGGCGCTGGCGATGGAACTCGGCTGCGCCGCCGTCATGCTGGCCTCCGCGGTCACCCGGGCCCAGGAGCCGGTGCTGATGGCCGAGGCGATGCGGCACGCCACCGAGGCCGGCCGGCTCGCCTACCGGGCGGGCCGCATCCCGCGCCGCTTCCACGCCGAGGCCTCCTCCGCCATGGCCGGCCGCGCCGACCTCGACCACCGCGAACGGCCCGCCTTCTAGCGGCGGCCACCGCGGCCCGGCACGCCCCCGGGAGTGGGGGCGTGCCCGCCTCCCCGACAGGGTTCGCGCGCACCGCGGCGAATTCGCGTGCAGCACGGCAAATACGTGACCCCCTAGACTCCTCTGGTGGACACAACGCTGCACGTTCCCCTGATCGGTACTCTGCTCGACGGCCGGTACCGGGTCGAGCAGCGCATCGCGGCCGGCGGCATGGCCACCGTCTACCGGGGCACCGACACCAGGCTCGACCGGGTGGTCGCGCTCAAGGTGATGCACCCGTCCCTGGTGGACGACCCCGACTTCACCGCCCGGTTCATCCGCGAGGCCAAGGCCGTCGCCCGGCTGACCCACTCCAACGTGGTCAACGTCTTCGACCAGGGGGCGGACGGCCGCACGGTCTTCCTGGCCATGGAGTACGTGCCCGGCTGCACCCTGCGCGACCTGCTGCGCGAGCGCGGCGCGCTGAGTGCCCGGGCCGCCCTGGACGTCCTGGAGCCGGTGCTGGCCGCCCTCGGCGCCGCACACCGGGCCGGCCTGGTGCACCGGGACGTGAAGCCGGAGAACGTCCTGATCACCGACAGCGGCCTGGTGAAGGTGGCCGACTTCGGCCTGGTCCGGGTGCTCTCCGGCGGGGACGGCGCGGTCACCAACACCACCTCGGCCACCACCGTGCTCGGCACGGTCTCGTACCTCGCCCCCGAGCAGATCCAGCCCGGTGCGCCGACCGACCAGCGGGTCGACGTCTACGCGGCCGGCATCCTGCTGTACGAGATGCTCACCGGCGGCAAGCCGCACATCGGCGACAACCCGATGCAGGTGATCTACCGCCATCTGCACGAGGACGTCCCGCCGCCCTCGCAGGTGGCGCCCAACGTCGCTCCGGGGCTCGACGCCATCGTGGCGGCGGCCACCGCCCGCGATCCCCAGGCCCGCCCCTACGACGCCGTCGAGCTGCTGGCCACCCTCCAGCGGGCCCGCCGCTCGCTCACGCCCGAGCAGTTGGACACCGAACCCCCGGCCTCGTCCAGGACCACCCCGCAGTACCCCACCGGCGAGGTGACCGCAGTGGTCGAGCGGCAGGTGGAGCGCACCAGTGTGCTCGACCTCCCCACGCTCGACTTCGCCCACCCGCGCCCGTACGACGAACCCCAGGACGTACCTCCCGCCCGGCCGCGCCGCTCGCGCAAGCCACTGGTGTGGACGGCGGTGGTGGCCGTGCTGCTCGCCCTGGTCGGCGGTGCGACGTACTTCCTCTCCAGCGCCGTGTACGCGACGGTGCCGAGCGTGCTGGGACAGACCCGGGCGCAGGCGGTGCAGACCCTGGACAAGGCCGGGCTGCAGGGCGTGTTCAGTCAGCAGTTCAGCGAGAGCGTCCCGGCCGGGCAGGTGGTCTCCTCCGACCCGGGTGTCGGACAGCGGGCGCGCAAGAGCGATCCGGTGAAGGTGACGCTCTCCAAGGGCCCGCAGCGGATCGCCGTGCCCGATCTGGCCGGTAAGCCGCTGGACCAGGCCCGCAAGGCGCTGACCGATGTCGGTCTCGTACCGGGCACCGTCACCGAGACGTACAACGACACGGTGCCCCAGGGCTCGGTGATCAGCTTCACCCCGGCCGCGGGCGGGCAGGTGGCACTGAACACCCCGGTGGCGCTGGTGGTCTCCAAGGGCATGGTTCCGGTTCCGAACGTGGTCGGCCTGACGAAGGAGGCGGCCACCAAGGCGCTGACCGCCGCCGGTTTCCAGGGCCAGACCAGTGGCCTCGACTTCTTCGGCACCGGCAAGGTCATCAGCCAGAGCCCGGCCGCCGGCACGCCCGCCCCTCAGGGCACCGCGGTCACCCTGAAGCTGCCGGCCTTCTGAGCCCTCCGGGACGCGGGCCCCGGGGACCCGCCCGCGGCCACCGCACGGCCGGTCAGCGCAGCGGTCCGTCGCCGGGCTTCTCCTGGTACGAGTAGCGCTGCTCGGCCCACGGGTCGGCCAGGTTGTGGTAGCCGCGCTCCTCCCAGAAGCCCCGGCGGTCGGCGCGCATGTACTCGACCGCACGCACCCACTTCGGCCCCTTCCAGGCGTACAGGTGCGGCACGACCAGGCGCACCGGGAAGCCGTGCTCCACGGTGAGCGGCTCGCCGTTGTGGTGGGTGGCGAAGACCGTCCGCGAGTCCGCGAAGTCCGCGAGCCGGAGGTTGGCGCTGTAGCCGTACTCCGCCCAGACCATCACATGCGTGGTGTCGGGGGTCGGCGGCACCAGGTCGAGGATGGTGCCGGCCGCCACGCCGCTCCACTCGCTGTCGAGCATCGAGAACCTGGTCACGCAGTGGAAGTCGCCGCGCACGGTGGTCCTGGGCAGTTCGTGGAAGCCCTCGAAGTCCCAGCGGTGCTTCTCGGCCGAGGCGGTGGCCCCGAAGACCTGGAAGTCCCAGGTCAGCGGCTTGAACCGGGGAACGGGCCCGTAGTGCAGCACCGGCCAGCCGCGTTGCAGCCGCTGGCCGGGAGGGAGCCTGGGGTCAGACGGCTGAAGCTCTTCTCGTTCGTGCTGACCCATGGCTCCATGGTGACAGACAGCGGACCGGACGCCGCGGGCGGCCCTGGTGGGAGGCCCTGCCATCCACATAGCGGACAAATCGGACGTTCCACCACATCTGCCACTAAGTGTGAACTAACTGGAATTCTCACCCAAGAGGGTGTCACGATGCGGTCACAGCCGTGGGTTTCGCGTGCGACGCATGAGCAGGAAGGCACCGCCATGAAGGGCGACTCAGAGGTCATCGAGTTCCTGAACGAGCAGCTCACCGCCGAGCTGACCGCCATCAACCAGTACTTCCTGCACGCCAAGATGCAGGAGAGCTTGGGCTGGACGAAGCTCGCGAAGCACACCCGGCACGAGTCCTTCGACGAGATGAAGCACGCCGAGGTGCTCACCGACCGGATCCTCTTCCTCGACGGCCTGCCGAACTACCAGCGACTGTTCCACGTCCGGATCGGCCAGACGGTCAAGGAGATGTTCGAGGCCGACCGCCAGATCGAGGTCGAGGCCATCGACCGGCTGAAGCGCGGGATCGTGCTGATGCGGGCCAAGAACGACATCACCTCGGCCAACATCTTCGAGGACATCCTGGCCGACGAGGAGGACCACATCGACTACCTCGACACCCAGCTCGAGCTGGTGGAGAAACTCGGCGAGGCCCTCTACATCGCCCAGGTGATCGAGCAGCCCGAGTCCTGACCCGCCCGGCTGCTCAGGCCGCACGCAGCGGCTCGACCAGCCCGGTCTCCGGCTCGGCCAGTCCCAGCCTGGCGGCCAGCCGGGCGGTCGGACACGGGCGCGCGCCGTGCTCACCCAGCAGCGCCTGGATCCGCCGCACGCAGGAGCCGCAGTCGGTGCCGGCCTTGCAGCCCTTGGCTATCTGGCGCGGGGTGTTGGCCCCGCCGTCGATCTGCTGCTTGACCTCGTCCTCGGTGACCGCATGGCACATGCAGACGTACATCGCGGTCTCTCCCGGGGGTCGTGCTCATGGAACAGAGCCAAGGCTTGCCTTAGCTCACTTAGCCTCACCTTACCCAATGGACCGGGGACGAAGAAGCCCCTCCGCTCCCGGATTCACCGAAAACGGAGGGGCCTTCGTCACACTCGCCCGGTCAGTCGCCCACTCGCCTCCGGGCGCTCCGATCCGATGCCGACGCTCCTCGCTCCCGCACTCTCCCCCAGCCTCCGGCCGGGGGTGCCCCCTTCGCTCGCTTCTCGCTCGTCGCTTTCGGCATCGGCGCGCCCTTCGACTCGGGGCGGAGGGCCGGCGTCAGTTGCCGCGGTACATCTCCGCGACCAGGAACGCCAGGTCCAGCGACTGGCTGCGGTTGAGCCGCGGGTCGCAGGCCGTCTCGTAGCGCTGGTGCAGGTCGTCCACCTGGACCTCGTCACCGCCGCCGACGCACTCGGTGACGTCGTCACCGGTCAGCTCGACGTGGATGCCGCCCGGGTGGGTGCCCAGCGCGCGGTGCACCTCGAAGAAGCCCTTGACCTCGTCGAGCACGTCGTCGAAGCTGCGGGTCTTGTGGCCGGTGGCGGCCTCGAAGGTGTTGCCGTGCATCGGGTCACAGATCCAGACCACCTGGGCACCGGTCGCGGTGACCTTCTCCACCAGGGCGGGCAGGTGCTCGCGGATCCTGCCGGCGCCCATCCGGGTGATGAAGGTGAGCCGGCCCGGCTCACGCTCCGGGTCGAGCCGGTCGATCAGGGTGAGCGCCTCGTCGACCGTGGTGGTCGGACCGAGCTTCACGCCGATCGGGTTGCGGATCTTGGATGCGAACTCGATGTGCGCGTGGTCCAGCTGCCGGGTGCGCTCACCGATCCACACCATGTGGCCGGACACGTCGTACAGGTGGCCGGTCCGCGAGTCGGTACGGGTCAGCGCGGTCTCGTAGTCGAGCACCAGCGCCTCGTGCGAGGAGAAGAACTCGACCGTCTTGAACTCCTCCGGAGCCACCCCGCACGCCTTCATGAAGGCCAGCGCGTTGTCGATCTCCTTGGCCAGCCGCTCGTAGCGCTGCCCCGCGGGCGAGTTGCGGACGAAGTCCTGGTTCCAGGCGTGCACCTGGCGCAGGTCGGCGTAACCACCGGTGGTGAAGGCGCGGACCAGGTTGAGCGTCGCGGCGGAGGCGTTGTACATCCGCTTCAGGCGCTCCGGGTCCGGGATGCGGGCCTCGGGGGTGAAATCGAAGCCGTTCACCGAGTCGCCCCGGTACACCGGGAGGGTCACGCCGTCCCGGGTCTCGACGGACTTGGAACGCGGCTTGGAGTACTGGCCGGCGATCCGGCCGACCTTGACCACGGGCACCGAGGCCGCGTAGGTCAGCACCGCGGCCATCTGCAGCAGCGTCTTCAGCTTGTTGCGGATCTGGTCGGCGGACACGGCGTCGAACGCCTCGGCGCAGTCGCCGCCCTGCAGCAGGAATGCCTCACCGCGCGCGACGGCACCGAGCCGGGCGCGCAGCTGGTCACACTCGCCGGCGAAGACGAGCGGCGGATACGAGGCGAGCTCCGCAAGTACCTTGCGCAGAGCCTCTTGGTCCGGCCATTCAGGCTGCTGCGCCGCGGGAAGGGACTGCCAGCTGTGCTGGCCGGTCCCGTTTGTCTCAGTTGTCACGGTCACGGGTCAAGGCTACGGGGTCGCGCAAACGATTTGGGCACGCTGCCCGATGGATGAGACGAGATCTGGACATTCCCGGTGATCGCCATCACCTCCGGAGCCGATCCGCTACCCTCGTCCCATGACCGCGCCGCACACCCTCTGCTGGTGGTGGGCCGACCCTCCGGGTGGCCCACAGCTCGCGCGTCCCTAGACGACACGACGGCCGCCCCTCGGGGCGGCCGTCGGCGTATCGCACGAAGGCCCTCCGGGAAGAGCGGACCAGCCACCGCCCTGCCGACCACCGGAAGGAAGCCGTACCGTGCACCTCGACGACCTGCTCACCCGCCTCACCGACCCCGCCGCCCCGGCCTTCGCCCTGCTGCACCGCCGCACGCCCCGGCTGGCCCCCGACACCGTCGAGGTCCTGCTGGGCGAGGTCGGCGCGTACACGACCTTGGCCGAGCTTCCCGTGCCCTCCGGAGTGCCCGACGGCGGACCGCGCCACGACCTGCTGGCCCTCGTCCCGTACCGGCAGATCCGCGAACGGGGGTTCGAGGCCCACGACGACGGCACCCCGCTGCAGGCGGTCCGCGTCCAGGAGCAGTACGCCTTCCCGCTCGCCGAGCTGCGCCAGGCACTGCCGCAGCTGCCGGTCGCACTCTCCGACGGCGGTTTCGACGTCGACGACGCCGAGTACGCGCGGATCGTCCACCGGGTGGTCCGGGACGAGATCGGGCGCGGCGAGGGCGCCAACTTCGTGATCCGGCGCGAGTTCCGGGCGCGGCTGGAGGACTTCGGCCCGGCCCTCGCGCTCTCGCTGTTCCGGCGGCTGCTGGAGCAGGAGCGCGGTGCCTACTGGACGTACCTGGTGCACACCGGGGACCGGGTTCTGGTGGGCGCCTCGCCCGAGGTCCACGTCCGGCAGAGCGGCGGCACGGTGGTCATGAACCCGATCTCCGGCACCTACCGCTACCCGGCCGGCGGCGCCGACATCGACTCGCTGCTCGCCTTCCTGGACGATCCCAAGGAGCTGGAGGAGCTCACCATGGTGGTCGACGAGGAGCTCAAGATGATGTGCACCGTCGGCGACCTCGGCGGCCAGGTGCTCGGCCCCCGGCTGAAGGAGATGTCCCACCTCGCGCACACCGAGTACGAGCTGCGCGGACGCACCTCGCTGGACGTCCGGGAGGTGCTGCGGGAGACCATGTTCGCGGCCACCGTCACCGGCAGCCCGGTGCAGAACGCCACCCGGGTGATCCGCCGCTACGAGACCGGCGGGCGCGGCTACTACTCGGGCGCGCTGGCGCTGATCGGGCGCTCGGCCGGCGGCGCCCAGCAGCTGGACTCGCCGATCTGCATCCGCACCGCCGACATCGACCCGGCCACCGGACGGCTGCGGGTCGGAGTCGGGGCCACCCTGGTCCGCCACTCCGTGCCAGAGTCCGAGGTCGCCGAGACCCACGCCAAGGCGGCCGGGGTACTCGCCGCGATCGGCGCCCGCCCGGCCCCCGCCCGCCGCACCAGCGGCTCCGAGGGGCCCCGGCTGGCCGACGACCACCGGGTCCAGCGCGCCCTCGACGCCCGGCGCCGGGGCCTCGCCGCGTTCTGGCTGCGGATGCAGCAGCCCGCTCAGGTCACCGAGGCGATGGAGACCCTGGTGGTGGACGGCGAGGACACCTTCACCGCGATGCTCGCCCATCTGCTCACCGCGCTCGGCCACCGGGTCACCGTCCGGCGCTTCGACACCCCCGGGCTGCGGTCGCTGGTCGCGGCCCACCCGGGGCCGCTGGTGCTCGGCCCGGGCCCGGGCGACCCGGCCGATCCCGCCGACCCCAAGATTGCGCTGCTGCGACCGATCGTCGCGGACGCACTGGCCGCCGTCCGGGCGGGCACCAGGACGGCTCCGCTGCTCGCCGTCTGCCTCAGCCACCAGCTGCTCGCCGCCGAGCTCGGGCTGCCGCTCGCCCGCAAGGCCGTCCCGTACCAGGGCGCCCAGGAGACCGTCGACCTCTTCGGCACCCGGCGGACGGTCGGCTTCTACAACACCTTCACCGCCCGCTGCACCGAGGCCGAGGCCGGCCGGCTGGCCGCCCGGGGCGTCGAGGTCGCCCGCGACCCCCGCACCGGGGACGTCCACGCCCTGCGCGGCCCCGGCTTCGCGGGCCTGCAGTTCCACCCCGAGTCGGTGCTCACCCGCGAGGGCGTGGCCATCGTCACCGACCTCCTGCGCGGCGCCCGGGAGCACGGGGAGCCGCGCGCTGAGGTGAACCCGGTCGTGTGAGCCGCACCGCCCGGGGGCTGGGGAACCGCGCGGGCGACCCGCCGCGCACTTCCCCGGGCCCCTGGCCGGTACGGTCAGATCTCGTCGTCCAGCCCCTGCTCGATCGCGTAGCGCACCAGCTCGACGCGGTTGTGCAACTGCAGCTTGCCGAGCGTGTTCTGGACGTGGTTCTGCACCGTGCGGTGCGACAGCACCAACCGGTCGGCGATCTGACGGTACGACAGTCCCTTGGCGACCAGCCGGAGCACCTCGGTCTCCCGGGCGGTCAGCTGGGGGACGGCCGAAGATGCGGCGGCCGCGGCGGGTTCGGCGGCCAGGCGGCGGAACTCGCCCAGTACCAGGCCGGCGAGCCCGGGGGTGAACACCGGGTCCCCCAGTGCCGTCCGGCGGACCGCGTCCAGCAGTTCCTCACGCCCGGCCGACTTGACCAGGTAGCCGGTGGCGCCGGACTTGACGGCCTCCAGCACGTCCGCGTGCTCACCGCTCGCGGAGAGCATCAGGATCCGCACCGACGGGTCGTACCCCAGCACCTGGCGGCAGACCTCGACACCGGACAGGCCCGGCAGGTTGAGGTCGAGGACCAGGACCTGCGGGGTGGAGGCGCGGGCCCGGCGGACCGCCTCCTCGCCGTCCCCGGCGGTGGCGACCACGGCCATACCGGCCTCGGTGAGGTCCCGGGAGACCGCGTCCCGCCACATCGGGTGGTCGTCCACCACCATGACGCGGATCTGATCGACGGTCACTCGCCCTCCCTGGGCACTCGCAGTTCCACCTCGACGCCCTCGCCGGGCACCGAGTACAGCTCGGCGGTGCCGCCGAGATCCAGCAGCCGTCCCCGGATCGACTGGGCCACCCCGAGCCGGCCGGACCGCTCGGCCTCGCCGAGCCGCCCGGCCGGGAAGCCGGGACCGTCGTCCCTGATGCTCACGGTGACGGCCTCCGGCTCGTCCTCGACCAGGATCCAGGCGCTGGCCTGCTCGCCCGCGTGGCGGTGCACGTTGTCGACGGCCGCGCCGACGGCGGCGGCCAGTTCGCCGGCCACCCGGCCGGGCAGCCGTACCGGGGTCGCCGGTGCCGCGAGGGTGACCCGGTCGTCCGCGTACGGGGCGAGCAGCGCCCGCAGGTCCGCTTCGGCGTCCGAGGACTGCCGGGGCAACGGCGCACCGGTCATCAGGGTGCGCAGCGCGCGCTCCTGCTCGCCGGCCAGCCGACTGAGGTCGCCCAGGTCGCCCTCCTGGCGCTGCACCAGCGCGAGCACCTGGAGCACCCCGTCGTGGATGTCACGGGAGAGCCGCTCGCGCTCGCGGGTGGCCGCCTCCACCTGGAGGGCCCGCACCAGGACCGCCTCGCTGGCCCGGGCGAGTTCCATCACGTAACCGACGGCGCAACCGGCCACCAGCAGCAGCACGATGTTGTGCACGTTGTCGCCGGTGAGGCCACCGTGGCCGGCGAAGTTCGCCACGCCGATCACACTGCCGGCGAAGGCCGCGGCCCGCCAGCCGCCCTTGCCCGCGAAGCCGAGGACCGTGCCCGCTGCCCAGATGGTCGGCAGGGTCAGCGCACCGGCGTGGATCCGGGCGGGGGTGTCGATGACGCCGCTCATCACGACGCCGGTGACGGTGGCGGCCAGATCGGTGGCGAGCACGTACCGGGTGCAGCGGTTCGGGTCGGCGAAGGCGCGGGTGCTGGCGAGCGTCCAGAGGGTCAGCGCGCCGAGGTAGATCCAGCCGGAGACCGGGTGGAGGTAGTGCAGGTAGGAGTGGAAGTAGCGGATGACCGCGTAGCCGAGGGCCAGGATGCGGAAGAGGGAGATGGCGCGCCAGACCGGCATCTCGACCGACATGCCGCCCGCGGTGATCGCCCTGCCGGGACCGGACGTGTGTCCGGTGCCGGGTCTGTGGTCCGCCATCTTCCCCCCTGCCGTGCTTTCTCCGCTATTCCGCGTCCTTCTCCATTTCGGCCCGGTCCTTTTCGGCCTGGGTCTTCTCGGCCTCCTGCTGGGCTTTCAGGGCTTTCTGCTCCGCCTTGCGCTCCGCCTCGGCGCGCTTCTTGTCCTCGGCGATCTGCCGCTTGGCGGCGGTCGCGTAAATGTCCACGTACTCCTGGCCGGAGAGCCGCATGATCTCGTACATCACCTCGTCGGTGACGGAACGGAGAATGAAACGGTCGTTCTCCATGCCCTGGTAGCGGGAGAAGTCGAGCGGGCGGCCGATCCGGATGCCGGGCCGGATACCGAAGTTGGGGATCACCTGGCCGGGGGGCTGCACCTTCTCGGTGTCGATCATCGCGACCGGGATCACCGGGGCGCCGGTGGCCAGCGCGACCCGGGCCAGGCCGCCGACCTTGCCGCGGTAGAGCTTGCCGTCGGGCGAGCGGGTCCCCTCGGGGTAGACGCCGAACAGCTCGCCGCGCTCGATCACCGCGATGGCACTGCGGATCGCCGCCTCGCCGGCGCCGCGGACGCCGGAGCGGTCCACCGGCAGCTGGCCGACGCCCTTGAAGAACGCGGCGGTGAGCCTGCCCTTGACGCCCGGCGTGGTGAAGTACTCCGCCTTGGCGATGAAGGTGACCCGGCGCTTCATCAGCGCGGGCAGGAAGAAGGAGTCCGAGAAGGAGAGGTGGTTGCTCGCGATGATCGCGGCCCCCTCCTCGGGGATGTTCTCCGCGCCCTCCATCCACGGCCGGAAGAAGATCCGCAGCAGCGGTGCGACGATCATCTTCATCAGTCGGTAGAACAACCCGGGCCTCCTGTTATACGGACCGGACGATCCTAATGCTTTCGGCCTGCGCAATGTGCACCCGCGCCGGGGCCGTAACTCGCCCGCTCGCCTCCGGACGCTCCCCCGCGGCGCGCTTCGGCTCGGGGGCCGGGCCCGACCGGGCTGCGGGCCTGTACGGCGGCGGTGGCCGCGTGCAAGGATTCGGATCCCAGTGCTGCCCGCGAAGGAGCCCGCAGATGCCGGTGTCACCACTGCTGCCCGGTGCCGAACCGTTTCACCGGCCGGGCGGGCGGACGGGAGTACTGCTCGTGCACGGTTTCACCGGCTCCCCCCAGTCGATGCGGCCGTGGGCCGAGCGGCTGGCCGCCGCCGGGCTGACCGTCTCGGTGCCGCTGCTGCCCGGCCACGGCACCCGCTGGCAGGACATGCAGGTGACCCGCTGGGAGGACTGGTACGCCGAGGCCGACCGCGGGTTTCGCGAACTGGCCGAGCACTGCGACCGGGTGTTCGTCTGCGCGCTCTCGATGGGCGGTGCGCTCGCCCTGCGCCTGGCCGCCCAGCACGGCCCGGCCGTCGCCGGACTGGTGCTCGTCAACCCGTCCGTCCGCTCCGACAACCCCTCGAGCGTGCTGCTGCCGGTGCTGCGGCACCTGGTGCCGAGCGTTCCCGGGATCGCGGGCGACATCGCGCTCGACGGCGCCGTCGAGGTCGGCTACGACCGTACGCCGCTGCACGCCGCCTGGTCGCTGAGCCGGCTGTGGCGGACGGTGCAGGCCGACCTGCCCCGGGTACGGCAACCGGTGCTGCTGCTGCACAGCCCGCAGGACCACGTCGTCTCCCCCGCCAACTCCGCACTGGTGCTCGCCCGGATATCCTCGACCGACGTGACCGAGCTGCTCTGCGAGCGCAGCTTCCACGTGGCGACGCTGGACCACGACGCCGAGTTGATCTTCGAGGCGAGCCTCGACTTCATCCGGCGGCTGGCACCCCTGGCGACCGCCGAGGCCGTGAACCACCTGGGCTGAAGGGCTGGTTGTGCAGAAGAGGCAGTACCGATGAGCACGGCGGCGGGCGGCGACGAGGAGCTGCCACGGGACGGAGAGGCCAAGGGGGACTCCCCCAAGGAGCCGGAGACGCCTGCCCGACGCCCGGCGGCGGGCAGCCAGGCCGAGCAGGACGCGATCTTCGCGGCCCTGGTCGCCCAGTTCGACGACCCGGTGGACCTCACCGACCCCGACTGGCCGGAGATCGAGAACCTCCGCGCCAAGGGCGAGACCGGCGCCGGGGCGGCCACCCCGCCGGAACTGGCCGAGTTCACCCCCCAGCCGCGCCCCCGCCCGGCGGGCGGCTCGGGGCCGCGCGACTACGGCCTCGCCGAGGCGGAGGACGAGGGCCACTTCGTACAGCCCGACCCGCCGCTGCCCAAGGCGGACACCGCGGCCAAGTTCGCCTGGCTCGCGGTGCTCGGCGGCCCGGCGCTGCTGCTCTTCGACGCGCTGGTCTGGCGCGAGGTCTCCGGCTGGCCGGCCTGGGTCGGCGTCACCGCCTTCCTCGGCGGCTTCGTCACCCTGATCGCCCGGATGAAGGACCGCGACGAGGACGAGCCACCGGACCCGAACGGCGGCGCGGTCGTCTGACTCACCCCTGCGCCGGCGGTACCCGCAGGACCGCCAGCACGGGCAGGTGGTCGGTGGCCGCCAGCAGGTCGGCCGGGGCGACGCCCGGCAGACCGTGCGGGACGCCGCAGGCCAGCACCTCGATGCCCGGGGAGGCGAAGACCGCGTCGATGCGCTGGTACGGGTTCTCGGGGACCGACGTCCAGCTACCACCCCAGGGGGCGGTGGCATGGGCGTCCTGGAAGTCGGCGGCCAGGCGCCGCCAGCCCGCATCGTCCGGGTGCTCGTTGAAGTCGCCCGCGATGACGCCGAGTTCACCCGGCGAGAGCTGACCGGGGAGCAGTCCGAACTGCCGGTAGCGCTCCTCGGGGTCGAGGCTGAGGTGGCAGCTGGTCACCACCAGCGGGGCCGCGCCGCCGAGGCGTACCACGGCGGTGGCGAAGCCCCGGGCGTGCAGCCCCCGGGTCTTGGGGAGCAGCCGGTCCCTGGTCTCGGTCACCCGGACGCCGGGTCGGCCCAGCAACAGCGGTCCGGCGGCGATCCGTCCGCCCCCGGCGAGGATCACGGTGCCCGTCCGCCGGGCCAGCCAGGCCGCCTGGCCGCCGGGGCGCCAGTAACGGGGGGACTCCTGAAGGCAGATCAGGTCGGGCTCGCAGGCGCGGATCACCCGGACCAGGGCCCGGCGGTCGTCCCGCAGCGAACGGATGTTGTAGCTCAGCAGGCGGACGCGCCGACCGCCGTCGGGCTCGTCCCCGGAGGCGGGCAGCGGAGGAAGCGGCATGCCTCCATGATCGGCCACCGCCCGGGGGCGCACCAGGGGCACCCGGTCGGCGGTCCGGCGTCAGAGAACGCGAACCGCGCGAGCGGCCGCGTACGGCTGCTCGCGCGGTTCCCGCGGATTCGAGGCCCTCTCGGCGGGCCCGGCCCCAAGCGTCAGATCCGCGCCAGGTCGGCCGCACCGGCGATGCCGGCGGCGGAGCCCATCGAGGCCAGCACGACCTCGGCGCGCGGGCGGTGCACCCCGCCCGTCAGGTACTTCTCGAACGCCTTGGCGACCGGGTCGAGCAGCAGCCGGCCGGAGTCGGAGACCCCGCCGCCGAGGACGAAGACCGCCGGGTCGAAGAGTGCGGCCAGGTCTGCCATGCCCCGGCCCAGCCAGTCGGCGAGCTCCTCGTAGCACTCCAGAGCGAGCGGGTCGCCCCCCTCGGCGGCCTCGGTGATGTGGATGCCGCGGATGGTCTCGGCAACCCCGTCGTTGAGGTCGAGCATCCACTTGCCCCGCACCCGGTCGGCGGCGGCGCGCTCCCGTCCGTACCGGCGCAGCGCGCGCCCGGAGCCGTACTGCTCCCAGCAGCCCTTGCCGCCGCAGCCGCAGGACAGGCCGTCCGGGACCATGTTGAGGTGACCGATCTCGCCGGCCACGCCGAAGCGGCCGCGGTGCAGGCGACCGTCCAGCACGATGCCACCGCCGATACCGGTGCCGACGGTGATCAGGACCATGTCCTCGTACGCGGCCGCGGCGCCGAAGCGGAACTCGGCCCAGGCGGCGCAGTTGGCGTCGTTCTCGACCACCGCGCGCAGGCCGGTGAGCTCCTCGATCCGGCCCCGCAGGGGCTCGTTCTCCCAGGCGATGTTCGGAGCGAAGATCACCGTGGAGCGGTCGCGGTCGACGAAGCCGGGGGCACCGACACCGACGGCGGTCACGTCCGGGTGCTGGTCCTTGAGTTCACGGACGGCCTGGGCGATGGCATCGACCGCCCACTGGGGGTCGGCAGGGGTGGGTACCCGGGTCCGGGCGAGAATCTCGCCGTTCTCGTCGACCACGCCGGCCGCGATCTTGGTGCCGCCGACATCGACGCCGATGGTCAGAGCCATGTGTCCCTCAGCTATTCACTCGTTCCCGCTGCCTCGAACGGTACCCGGACAACGGTGCTCGCGTACACCGCGCTGCATACATTATCCGAAGACATTTTCCTGGGATCTCGGCTGTGCGCTTTCAAAAGTCGTACGTTATGCCCCGGTCGGTAACGTTACGAAGCCGAGCCATCACCGGTTATGACCCGCGTTTTCACTAATTGTCCGATGGGCCGTCGAGGTCGATGCGCTCCGAGTCCGGCTGCCCGGGGGCGGACCAGCGGCGCTCGTGGCCCGAGACGGCGGCCCGGTAGGCGGCGAGCAGTTCGCCGCCCGCGGCGGCCAGGTGTCCGTACACCTCGGGGTTCTGCTCCCGCAGCCGGCTGCCGACCTCCTGGGCCTTCTCCCCCACCGCGACGGCGAACCGGCGGACCTCCTCGACCAGCGGGCCGAACTCACCGGTGAAGGGCTGGTCGGTCTTCTCCTCGGCCATCGGGCGCCTCTCTGCTGGGGCGGCCACCGCGGCCACCGTGCCCGAGACGCTACCCGATGCCCTGGGACCAGCCGGTCGGCCAGAGCGCCGGGTCCGGCGCGAAGCGGATCGAGAGCACGCCCTCGGCCATTCCGGCGCCCTGCACGGTGCAGCGGCGCAGCGCGGAGGGCAGCGGCAGGATCCGCCGGTAGCCACCCAGACCGATCACCAACTCGTCACCACGGCGGACGAGTTCCAGCTCGGAGCGGTCGGCGCCGGGCAGCACGAGACGCCAGACCAGCAGGCCCTCCTCGGCCAGCCGGTCCACGACCTGCCAGGAGGTGTCGTACGGGACCAACTCCCGCTCGCCGTACAGCTGCGCGGCCACCCCCTCCAAGGTGGGCTCGGGCCGGCGGCCCACCAGCAGCGGCAAGTCGCCGAGCTCCCGGGCCAGTTCGGCGAGCCGGTCGCGCTCACGGGCGGCCTCGGCGGCAAGCCAGGGGTCGGGCGACTCCAACACGGCGGCGGGCAGCGCACGGTGGGCGACCACGGCGTCCAATCGCTGGCCGTACAGCGCGAACCCGGCTCGGATCCGGCGCAGTTCGTCAAGGCTGTGGTGGCCGGCGTCCACCACCAGGCGGACGGAGGTGCCCGGGTGCTCCACCGCGGCACGGGCCTCGGCGAGCACGGCGGCGGCCTTGGCCCGGGCCTCGAAGAGCCAGTCGGCGGGCATCGGCACCCCGGCGACGGCCGCCAGCAGCGGACGCAGCGCGCGGGCGGCCTGGCGCTGCTCGGGCAGCAGCCGGTCGAGATAGCGGGCGAGCTGTTCGGGCAGTGCCAGGGTGGCGATCAGCTCCGCCGGGGCGGGGGCGGCGACCACCAGCACCTCGGCGTCGGCGGAGCGCAGTGCGCGCAGCAGGGCGAGCCGGCCGGTACCCGGGAGCGGGGTGAGCTCCTCGGGGTCGAGCGGGGCGGCGCCGATCAGGTCGAGCGCGGGACCGAGGCGGCCGCCGAAGCCGTCCAGCGCGGCCCGGAAGGTCTCCTGCTCGTCGACCCGGGCGACGGCGAGGTGCTCGGCGTACGGGGTGGGCAGCCCGGTGAGCCGGACGCCGAGGGCGGCGTCCAGGGTGCGGTGCGGGTCGTCGGCGGCGAGCAGCAGGGTGCGCCGGCCCTGGCCGGCGGCGTGCAGGGCGGTGGCCGCGGCGATCAGTGCCGAGCCGTCTCCGCTGACCAGGATCGTCCGCACCGCCGCCGCCTCAGTCCTCGACGCGCTTCTTCAGTCCGGCGAGCGCCCGGTCGATGATGACCTTCTCCGCCTTGCGCTTGATCATGCCGAGCATCGGGATCTTGACATCCACGGCGAGCTGGTAGGTGACCTCGGTGCCGCCCCTGACCGGAGCCAGGGTGTAGGAGCCGTCCAGGGCGCGCAGCATCTGGCTCTTGACCAGCGTCCAGGACACCTCGCGGTCGTCGTCCCAGGTGTAGGCGAGGACGTGCTCGTCGCGGATCGCCCCGGCGTCGAGCAGCAGGCGGACCTGGGTGGCGCGGCCGCCCTCGGCGCTCTCCAGGACCTCGATCTCCTTGACCTCTCCGGTCCACGCCGGGTAGGCGGCGAAGTCCGCGATCACGGCCATCACCTCGGCCGGGGTCGCGGCGATGGTGATGCTCGACCTGGTGTGTTCCGCCATGGAACGGTCCTCCGCGTCTCTTCCGATGTGCGCCCAGGGCAGGTTATCGCGCCGTACCGGCGCTCCTGCGCCGCGGGGCTCCGGGCCGGCCGCACGGATCCCGGCTACCGGCGGGTCACATCGACGCTGTCGTATGGTGCGTGTCGAAACCTCCCGGTTCGCCCACGGCAGCGGACCGGATCCCGCCAGACCTGGCCGAACGGTGTGACTCTCGGAACAACCGGACCGACACCCCTGGTCGAATCCACATACCGGGCAGTAACGTCCTGCCGTCCCGCAGCGTCGCAGACGAGGAGCAGTCTTGCTCGAGTTCAGCCTTCCGGCCCGATACCAGGTACCGAGTACCGGTAACCTCGCCGACCTCGTCCACCAGAACGCCGAGCGGCATCCGGGCGTGGCAGTGATCAGCCGTAAGGTCGAGGGCCGGTGGGCCGATCTGACGGCCGTGCAGTTCCTCGCCGAGGTGCACAGCGCCGCCAAGGGCCTGATCGCCTCCGGCGTGCAGCCGGGCGACCGGGTCGCCGTCATGTCCCGCACCCGGTACGAGTGGACGCTGCTGGACTTCGCGATCTGGACCGCGGGCGCGATCACCGTGCCGGTCTACGAGACCTCCTCCGCCGAGCAGGTGGAGTGGATCCTCGGCGATTCCGGGGCCGTCGCCGTGATCACCGAGACCGACGGCCACGCGGCCGTGGTGGACGGCATCCGCGAGCGGCTGCCGGAGCTGAAGCACACCTGGCAGATCGAGACGGGCGCCATCGCCGCGCTCGCCGAGGCCGGTGCCGGGGTCGACGACGACACCGTCACCGAGCGCCGCACCGTCGCGAACGCCGACTCGATCGCCACCATCGTCTACACCTCGGGCACCACCGGGCGTCCCAAGGGCTGCCAGCTGACGCACGCCAACTTCCTCGCCGAGCTGGGCAATGTGACGGCCCGTCTGACGCCGCTGTTCCGGACCGGCGACGCCTCGGTGCTGCTCTTCCTCCCGCTGGCGCACGTACTGGGCCGGATCGCCGAGATCGCCGCCGCCATCGCGCCGATCAAGATCGGCCACGTCTCCGACATCAGGGACGTCACCAATGAGCTGGCCTCCTTCCGCCCGACCCTGATCCTGGGCGTGCCCCGGGTCTTCGAGAAGGTGTACAACACCGCGCGGACCAAGGCGCAGGCCGAGGGCAAGGGCAAGATCTTCGACCAGGCCGCCGACACCGCCATCGCCTACAGCCGGGCGCTGGACCAGGGCGGCCCGGGCCTGATCCTCAGACTCAAGCACGCGCTCTTCGACAAGCTGGTCTACAGCAAGCTGCGCGCCGCGCTCGGCGGCCGGGCCACCCACGCCATCTCCGGCGGCGCCCCGCTCGGCGAGCGGCTCGGCCACTTCTACCGGGGCATCGGCTTCACCGTCCTGGAGGGCTACGGCCTGACCGAGACCTGCGCGGCCACCGCCTTCAACCCGCACGACAAGCCGAAGATCGGTACGGTCGGCCAGCCGCTGCCCGGTTCCTCGGTCAGGATCGCCGAGGACGGCGAGGTGCTGCTCAAGGGCCCGCAGGTGTTCACCGGCTACTGGAACAACCCGGCCGCCACCGCCGAGGCCCTGCGCGAGGGCTGGTTCGCCACCGGCGACCTCGGCTCCCTGGACGACGAGGGCTACCTCACCATCACCGGCCGGAAGAAGGAGATCATCGTCACCGCGGGCGGCAAGAACGTCGCCCCCGCCGTGATCGAGGACCGGATCCGCGCCCACGCCCTGATCGGCGAGGTGATGGTGGTCGGCGACCGCAAGCCCTTCATCTCCTGTCTGATCACCGTCGACGAGGACTTCTTCCCCAAGTGGAAGGAGCTCAACGGCAAGCCCGCCGAGGCCACCCTCGCCGAGCTCCGCGAGGACCCCGACCTGCTGGCGGCCGTCCAGTCTGCCGTGGACGACGGCAACCTGGCCGTCTCGCACGCCGAGGCCGTGAAGAAGTTCCGCATCCTCGACACCGTCTTCTCCGAGGCCAGCGGCTACCTGACCCCCTCGCTCAAGCTGAAGCGCAACGTCGTCCTCAAGGACTTCGCCGCCGACGTCGAGGCCCTCTACCAGCGCTGAGAGAGCGCCCCCGGGGGCGGCGGGGAGGCTGCCGCACCCCAGGCGCACTCGGCTGAGCGGACAGGGGCATGCCCCTTGCTCCCGGAGGGATCCCTCCGGGAGCAAGGGGCATGCCCAGGCCCGGTGGCTCAGGCGGCCAGCAGCGAGGTGAGCCGCCCGGCGAGGAGGTCCCAGCGCCAGGAGCGTTCCACCCAGCGCCGCCCGGCCTCCCCCATCCGCCGGCGCAGTTCCTCGTCGTGCAGCAGCCGTACGATCCGCTCGGCCGCGGCCGCCGCGGACCGCCCGGACACCACGTACCCGGTCTCACCCTCCAGGACGGCGTCCGGCGCCCCGCCCGAGTCGCCGGCGACCACCGGCAGCCCGGTCGCCGAGGCCTCCAGGTAGACGATGCCCAGGCCCTCCACGTCCAGGCCGCCCCGGCGGGTGCGGCAGGGCATGGCGAAGACGTCCCCGGCGCCGTAGTGCGCGGGCAGCTCCTCCCACGGCACCGCTCCGGTGAACCGCACCGAGCCGCTCACGCCCTTGGCCTCGGCCAGCTTGCGCAGCTCGGGCAGGTACGGGCCACCGCCGACGATCAGCAGCACGGCGTCCGGCACCGAGGCCAGGATCTGCGGCATCGCGGCGATCAGGGTGTCCTGGCCCTTGCGCGGCACCAGCCGCGACACGCAGACGACGACCGGGCGGTCGCTCAGTCCCAGCCGGGCCCGGATCTCGGCGCCGCCGGAGTCCGGCCGGAAGGTCTGCTCATCCACCCCGGGCGGCAGCTGCACCATCCGCTTCGCGGCCGCCGGGCCGACCGCGGCGGCGATCCGCGAGCGGGTGTACTCGCCGAGGTAGGTGAGCGCGTCGGTGCCCGCGCCGATCCGGTGCAGCAGCTGCCGGGAACCGGGCAGCTGGGCCCAGGCGGCCTCGTGCCCGTGGGTCATGCCGAGCAGCCGTCCGGCTCCCGCCCGGCGCAGTGCCGGGGCCATCAGCCCGAGCGGCGCGGCGGCCCCGAACCAGACCGAGTCGCAACCCTCGGCCCGCAGGATCTCGGCGGCCCGCCGGGTGACCCTCGGGGTGGGCACCATCATCTTCGTCCGGTCCCGGATCACCGGAAAGGGCTGCTCCGCGTCGAACCGCCGGACCTCGCTGCCGTCACGCCAGGTGGAGGCGTACACCACGATGCTTCCGGCGGGCTGGTGCACGGCCATGTTGTGTACGAACGCCTGGATTCCGCCGGGCCGCGGCGGGAAGTCATTGGTGACGATCAGGGTCTTGTGCATGCCACGGCTCGCTCGGTCGGGGGGTGCTCGGTGTACCGCTCGGTGATCCGTACCATAGGTCAACACCGCGGCTCACCGGGAACGCGGCCGGGCACCGCAACCGTTTCCCTCCCGTGCCGGTCCGGAAGGACGAGGGGTCTCGCGGGCACAGCCGCACGGCCCGTTATTCGTACGAGGGAGCGCAGTGGAGTTGGTCCCGGCCGGTCTCACCGGCAACACCGGCAGTACCGCGCTGCCACGCCCCGGCCGCCCGGCCGGCGGGGCACTGTGGGGCCTCGCGGGCGGCTGGGTGGTCACCCGGGTACTGATCGTGCTGATGGCGTCCGGGGTGCTGCGGATCTCCGGCACCGACGTCACCGCCGACGTCTCGGTGATCTACCACGGCTGGTACGAGGTCCTGCAGACCGGCACCTTCCCACTGGACGACGTGACCTGGCAGTACCCGCCGGGTGCGGCGCTGGTGATCATGCTGCCCGGTCTGCTGCCCTGGTCCTACCTGGTCTCCTTCTTCGTCATCTGCGGCGTCCTGGACGCGCTGGTGCTGGCCCTGCTGATGCGGGCCGGCGCCCGGCGGGGACGCAGCTACACCGGCGCCTGGGTCTGGGTGGCGGGTGTTCCGCTGCTCGGGCCCACGGTCTACTGCCGGTACGACATCGTGGTGACCGCCGTCGCGGTGGCCGGGCTGCTGGCGCTGCTGCGCCGGCCGGCCATCGGCGGCATCCTGCTGGGCTTCGGCGGCCTGGTGAAGATCTGGCCGGTACTGGCGCTCGCAGGCACCCCGCGCGGCCGCCGCACCCGCCGTTCCTGGACGGCCGCGGTGGCCACCCTGAGCACCCTGTGCTTCCTGCTGGCGGCCGGGATGAACGGCGCCTTCGAGTTCCTGAAGTTCCAGCGGGACCGGGGCATCGAGGTGGAGTCAGTCGGCGCGCTGCCGCTGCACTTCGCCCGGCTGGCGGGCGCCTGGCCGGGCCAGGTCTCGATGAACTACGGCTCGCTGGAGCTGCTCGGTCCCTGGGTGCCGCTGATCTCCCGGCTATCGGTGGCAGCCACCGCGCTCGGCTTCGGCTGGCTGCTGCTGTGGCGGCTGCGGGCCAAGCGCTGGCAGGCCGCCACCGGCTACGACGCTGCGCTCGCCGCAGTGCTGATCTTCACCGTGACCAGCCGGGTGATCAGCCCGCAGTACCTGGTCTGGCTGATCGGCGTGGCGGCGGTCTGCCTGACGGTGCGCGGCACCAGTCAGAAGCCGGTCGCGGTGCTGATCCTGGTCGCCACCCTCTTCACCACCCTGGAGTTCCCGATCCTGTTCGGCCAGGTGCACCAGAGCCAGCCGTGGGGCGTGGCGGTGCTGACCGTACGGAACGGGCTGCTGCTGGCGGCCGCCCTGGTCTCCTGCCGCCGCCTGTGGCGCGCCACCCGGGACCCGGACGCCGAGCGCACCGTCGTCCTCCCGCCCCTGGAGCGGACGGGCTACCCGGTCCGTCCCGGTATCGCCTACGAGCAGGACCTGCTGGACGGCCTCGGCCCCGAGACCGCCAAGAAGTAGGGCCGCTCTCGCTACGGGTTCCGGCGGGTGGTGGACGCGCCGCCGCGTGCCTGAGCGCTCCCGGCCGCGGCCCGGCTACGGCCGGGTCGGCAGCCGGCGCACGTCGCCGATCCACTGGCGGGTGAACTCGTCGAGACTGACGCCCAGTTGGGCGCGGAACAGCCCGTCGAGCCCCTGCGACCTCGCCGGGTCGGCCGCGCCTACCGCCCGGTAGAGCGAGACCAGGTGCTTCTCGCTCCACTGCGTGGCGATGAGGTTGCAGGCCAGCCAGGCCAGTTCGTAGGCCTGGGCTATACCGGCCGAGCCGGCGACGAAGTCCTTGTCCAGGGGCAGCGCGGTCGGCAGCCGGCCGGCCGACACGTCGCCCGCGAGCTCCGGGGCGATCTGCCGGGCGGTGCGGCCCCTGCCGCGGTAGCCCGTGTAGTCGGCCACGCCCTCGGAGAGCCAGAGCGGAGTCCAGGGCCTGGTGTCGGCCCGGGTCGCGACATGGGTGGCCTCGTGGGTGGTGACGACCCTGCGCCCCAGGTCGCTGAGCCCGGCGTAGGCGTCCGGGTTGAGCAGTATCCGGTCGGCGGCGGTGCCGTGCGGGGCACCGGCGGCCGCGGTGGTGACGGCGGCTATGCCCTGGTAGTCGGAGGCGGAGACGCCCAGCAGCTGGGCGAACTGCTCCTCGCTCTGCGGGGTCTCCACCAGCAGCCGCCCCGCCCAGCCGTCGCCCCAGACCTCCTCGACCGCCGGTACCGCCTGGTCCACGACCTCGGCGGTCCTGGCCAGGTCGGCGCTCCCCAGCAGGCCCAGCACCAGGCAGTGGCTGCCGTGCGCCACCCGGACGGTGCCCAGGTCCCAGAGCGCGGCGGCCCCGGTCGGCTCGTCCTTGGCCAGCAGCCAGCCGCCGTCACCGCGGACGAGCTCCAGGGTGCGGCCCAGCAGCGCCGGGTGGTCGTCCACACCGCGCAGCCGGTAGCCGAGATCGGCCGCCACGGTGATCCGGTCGGCGTCCCGGGGCTCGGTGAAGTCGGTCATCCGGTAGAAGAGGTCGGCGAACGGGAGGTCGCGGCAGCGGGTCAGCACCTCCTGCTGCACATCCCTGGCCTCCGGGGCCACGTCCGCGAGCAGCCCGGCCGGGTCCGAACCGAGCAGCGCCTTGGCCCGCCGGGACAGCAGGGCCTCGATCCGCGGCCGGACGGGCGGGCCCGCGGCAGCGACCCCCTCGGCGGTACCGGCCGACGAGCGCGCCCCGGCCCCGGACAGCTGTACGAGGCCACCGGCCGCCAGCAGCAGCGCGCCGCGCCGGGACAGCAAGGGCCGACCTGCCCCGGTCGGCCGGGGCAGGTCGGTGACCAGCGGTTCGTGGTCCGTGTTCAGACCCGCACCACCCCGGCCACCGGCATCGCGTTCACGCTCTCGTAGCGGACCCTGGCCCCCGGGTGGGGCGCGTGCACGACCACCCCGCCGCCGGCGTACATGCCGACGTGGTGCATGTCCCTGAAAAAGATCACCAGGTCTCCCGGTCGTGCCTCGCTCAGGCTCACTCGCCGCCCCGCGTACATCTGCGCCTGCGAGGTGCGCGGCAGGGTCACTCCGGCCTGCCGCCAGCTCCAGTACATCAGACCCGAGCAGTCGAAGGCATACGGGCCCGCCGATCCGTACACGTAGGGCGAGCCGATCCGGGAGGTGGCGGCGGCCAGCGCGGCGGCGGCACGGTCGGAGGGGGCGGGCAGGTCGCCGAGGTCGAGCCGGTCGGTGCCGCGGGTGGCGCGCTGCTCCGCCTCCTTGGCGTCCTCCAGGGCCATCCCGGCCCGCTCCGCCGCTCCGAGGGTGTTGAGCAGCCGCTGGGCCTGGTCGAGCCGCTGCTGGATCTGCTGCTTGCTCTCCGCCAGGGTACGGCGGGCCTCCTCCAGCTCGGCGAGCTTGGCGCTGGTCTCGGCACGGCGCTGGTCGAGCCTGAGCTGCCGGTCGATCACCTGCCGGACGGTGGCGCTCTGCCGCTCGGCGGCCTGGTTGAGGCTGCGGGCCCGGGCGAGGTACCCGGCGGGATCGGTGTCCAGCATCAGTGCGACGGCCGGGTCGATGCCGCCGGCCCGGTACTGGGCGGCGGCCACCGCATTGAGATCGCCGCGAAGCCGGTTCAGCTCGTCCTGCGCGGCGGCGACCTGGCCCTGCAGGCCGTCGGCCTCGCTCTGCAGACGCTTCTGGTACTCCTGGGCGGCGTTGAACCGCTCCGCCGCCCGGTCGGCCTCCTCGTACAGCTGGTCGACCTGAGCCCTGACCTCCTGCTTGGACGGCGGCTCCCCCGGTGCGCCCGGGGCCGCCTGGGCCGGCCCGCCGAGCGTCATGCCGAGTGCAGTGGTGGCCGCTGCCGTGAGCGCCAGGGCGCGGGCCAGCCGCTGCGTGCCCTGCAGGGGGGAACGGCGGTGCATCGACATCGGGGCGGCTGCTCCATTCGTCCTCGGCTAACGTCCGGGGGCAGACGTTAGCGAGTCCGGAGGATCTAGTCCAAACCCTTGCAACACCGAATATTTGACCACTAATCGGACATTAGCTCGACGAGTCCGGGAACGCCGCAGGCCCGGCCCCTCGGAGACGGGGCCGGGCCTGCGGACGGAACCGCGAAGAGGTCAGACGCGGATGATGGCCGCGATCGGCAGAACGGTGGCCGGCATGTACTTGACGTTCTCGCCGGTACGCGGGGCGTGGACGACCTGGCCGTCGCCCGCGTACATGCCGACGTGGTGCATGTCGTTGTAGAAGATGACCAGGTCACCGGGCTGGGCCCTGGAGATGTCGGTGCCGATGTTGGTGCCGGCCGACGCCTGCTCCTGCGAGGTGCGCGGGATCGAGACGCCAGCCTGCGCGTAGGACCACTCCATCAGACCCGAGCAGTCGAAGGAGCTCGGACCCTCGGCACCCCACTGGTAGGGCTTGCCGATCTGGCTCTCGGCATAGGCGAGCGCGCGGGCGGCGTACGAGCCCGACGCCGGCACGTGGACCGTGCCGCCACCGCCACCGCCACCGCCGGTGCTGGTGCCACCGCCACCGCTGCCGCCGAGGTCGGTGCGGTTCTGGTCACGGGAGGCGCGGGCGGCGGCGTCCGCGGCGGCCTGGGCCTGAGCCAGCTGCTCGCGCTGCTGCTGGGTCAGCGAGTCGAGCAGCTCCCGGGCCTTCGCCAGCTTCGCCTGGACGTCGTCCTTCTGGGCCTTGAGGTCCTGGGTGGTGGCGTCCAGCTCGCCCAGTTTCTGCTGGGCCTCGGCCTTCTGCTGGTCCAGCTTCTCCTGGTCGGCCTTGAGCAGCTT
Organism: Kitasatospora cystarginea; assembly: GCF_039533515.1. Classification (NCBI taxonomy): domain Bacteria; kingdom Bacillati; phylum Actinomycetota; class Actinomycetes; order Kitasatosporales; family Streptomycetaceae; genus Kitasatospora; species Kitasatospora cystarginea. Next base: position 118,839 of record NZ_BAAATR010000001.1, read on the forward strand.
CAGCGCGTCGGCCTGGGAGGCGCCGAGCTGGTTGAGCGAGTCGGCCTGGCTGAGGAAGGAGTCCGGGCTGCTGGAGAGCATCAGCTGCACGGTCGGGGATATACCGCCGTTGCGGTACTGCTCGGCGGCGACGGCGCCGAGCTCGCCCTGAACGGTGCTCACCTGCTGCTGCTGGCGCGCCACCTGGTCCTGCAGGTCGTTGACCTGCTTCTGCAGTTCCTGCTGCTTCTCGTTGGCCGCGTCGTACTTCTCGCTGGCGACCTCGGCCTGGTCGTTGAGCTGATCGACCTGGGTCTTGACTTCATCCAGGGTCGGCTTCGGGTCGGCGTGCGCACCGACCTGGGAGGAGATGGCCACCGCGGTCGCGGCTGTCGCCGTCATGATCGACACGCGGACACGGCTTGCGGGCTTGGGGCGACGATGGGACGCCACGAAGGCGGACTCCTTCTTCCTACGTCCGCCTACCGGGTGAGCTGACGGGTTCGGGCTGGAAGACATGCCCTACGACGCCTCACCGGCCCGCGTCCCCGACGGCCGGCCGGCCTGGCGCCGATTCACCCCGAGGAACGTGGTTCCCCGGCTCCGATCCGCAGCAACCCCAACAGGGGCTTCCCCGTGGGCAGTTGAACTGCCCCTACTGCCTCTCGGACTCGGCGGTAACCACCGCCGCCACCCTGGCTGGGTGATCGACTGTGCGGTGGTTCAGGTCCTGACCCTAGTAACGAAACCGTGATCCGTTCAAATCCTTGTCAGAAAAAATTCTGAGTCAATGCCAAGTTCATTTGTGAACCGACCGTGCGTGACAGCTCGGATACCGACGGCTGACAGCCTTTCACGAAAACGGCCCGCCGAAGCGCCCTGCGTCGCAGGACGAATTCGGCGGGCCGGGAAGCCGGACTCGCGGTGGCGTCAGACCCGGCGGATGGTGACGATCGCCATCGCGTCCGCCTTCATCGTCCGCACCACGTCACCGGTGTGCGGGGCGTGCACCACCATGCCGTTGCCGATGTACATCCCGACATGGCCCCCGCCTTCGTAGATGACCAGGTCACCCGGCTGCGCCTGGGCCAGCGAGGGCACCCGGGCACCGACCCCCATCTGCTCCTCCGAGGTACGCGGCAGCGAGACACCCGCCCGTGCGTACGACCACTGCATCAGACCCGAGCAGTCGAAGGTGCTCGGCCCCGCCGAGCCCCACTGGTAGTCATGCCCGCGCATGCTCAGCGCCGCGGACACCGCGACACCGGCGTAGCCGCCCGCGCTCGGCAGGTCGCCGAGGTCGGCCCGGGCGTCGCCGCGCGAGGCGCGGTCGGCCGCCTCGACGGCGGCCCGCTCCTGCGCGGTGAGCGAGTTCAGCAGGCTCTTGGCCTCCTGCAGCTTCTGCTGCACCTGGGCCTTGGCGTCGTTCAGCTCCTGGGTGTTGCGGTCCAGCTCGGCGAGGACGGCGGCCGCCTCCTGCTTCTGCTGGTCCAGCCGGGCCTGCTGCGCCTTCAGCGCCTTCAGGATGTCGGCCTCGGTCTGGTTGATCTGCTGGGCGCTGGACGCCTGCTCCAGGTAGCCGTCCGGGTTGGACGAGAGCATCAGGGTCACGGACGGGTCGATGCCGCCCGAGCGGTACTGGTCGCCGGCCACCGCCGACAGGCTGGTCTGCAGCTGCGTCAGCTGCTCCTGGCCGCGGGCGACCTGGTCCTGGAGCTGGTCGGCCTGCTTGCGCAGCTGGTCGGCCCGCTCCTGGGCGCCGTCGTACTTCTCGGCCGCCTGCTCCTGCTCGGTGTTCAGCTGGTCGATCTGAACCTTGACCTCGTCCTTGCTCGGCTGGGCGGGCGCCGCGTGGGCACTCGCGTTGGCCGACAGGGCGACCGCGGTCGCCGCCGCAGCGGTCAGCACGGACACCCGTGCGCGGCTCGGCTGCTTGGGACGGCGGTGGCTGGCCAAGGGACTAGCTCCTTCTTCCTGCTGGCTCCGTCCGTTCGGGCGGAATTCCGGAAAATAGGTTTGACGCCAGACCCTAGTGAAGATGACGGATTCGCGCCACTCCCTCGCCGGTGCCAACCCCCAGCCCCCGCACGGAATTCACCGGACCGTCACATATTGCCGGGAATGTCCGGACTGTCGTGAACGCCGGACCCTACAGGGCCACCGGAAGGGCAGACTTCCTGGTCAGGACCGGGACAGCCGGTTCAGCAGCAACACGGACGACACCGGGCGCGCCCCCGCGTTCCGCACCCCGTCGGCGATCTCCTTGTCGGCGGAGACCACCACCACCGGACGCCCCTTCGGCTCGGCCCGGACCAGACGCCGGATCAGCTCGTCCGCCGTCTCCCCGGTCCGGCTGAACCGCACCCGGACGCCGCGCGGAGGCGCCATCATCACCGGCACGTCGAGGTCCTGCCCGTCGAACACACAGGTGACCTCCGCCTGGGTCCGCTGCGCCAACATCGCCAGCCCGCCGAGCAGCCGGATCCGCTGCTGCTCCAGCGGCAGCGTCGGGTAGCCGGTCTTGGTGACGTTGTAGCCGTCCACCACCAGGTGCACCTGAGGGATCGCCAGCAACTGGTCCAGCAGCGCCGGGTCGTCCTCCGCCAGCCCGCGCCGGGCCACGTCGTTGGGCGAGGCCGAGCCGGGCACCACCGCGTCCACCAGATCGGCCGGACGGATCTGCGAGACCGGCAGCGCCAGCTCGCGCTGCAGACCCTGCGCCGAGTGCAGCACGGTGTCCAGCAGCAGCCGCAACCGCATGTCCTCGACGCTGCGCCCCTCCCTGGCCGAGCGGCGACCGGCCTCAACCGCCGTCTCCAGCTCGGCGATCCGGTGCCGCAGCCGCCGTGCCTCACCCTCCGCCGCACTGCGCTCGGCGGCGGCGGCGGCCCGGGCCGCATCCAGCTCCAGCTGCATCTTGCGTGTCTCGGCCTGCGCCCGCCGGGTGTCGCTCTCCAGGCTGCGCACCCGCTTGCGCAGCGACTCCGCCTCCCTGCGGACGCCCTCCGCGTCGGCCCGCTGGCGGTCCAGATCGGCCCGCCCCTGGGCCCGTACCTCGGCCAGCTCCTCCTGGAGCTTCTCCACGAACCGGGCGGCCTCCGCCGCGGCCCCCTCGGCGCCCGCCCGCTCCACCTGCTCCCCGGCTTCGGCCACCAGCCTCACCCAGCCCGCCGGCCGCAGCAGATACGCGGCGGCGGCGACATCCATCGGGTCGGCGGCGCCGGGCACGCTCCCGGCCTCCAGCGCCTTGACCAGATCGGGCTGGCCCAGCCGAAGCCGGTCCGCTATCCGGAGCCGGAACAGCGGCTCGGACTCCAGGGCGGCGGCCAGTGCCGTGCCCGCGTACTTGGCCCGCCGGGCCGCGGTGAACTTCGCGTACTGGCGCAGCGAGCCGGGCACATCGGCCTGCGACAGTCCGCCCAGTGCGTCGGCGGCGATCCCGACCACCCGGCGACGCACCCCCTCGGGCAACGGCCGGTCCAGCTGCTCGGTCTCGGCGGGCTCGGTCTGCTCGGTCTCGGCGGTCTCGGCGGTCTCGGCGGGCTCGGTCTGCTCGGCCTCGGCGGGCTCGGTCTCGACCGCCGGTACCTCGACCGCCGCCGTCTCGGTCTCGGGACCGGGAGCGGCACCGGCCACCGGGACGGCGCCGGCCTGGTCCACAGCGGGCCCACGCCCCTGCGGCTCGGCCGGCCCCCTCGCTGTGTCCACCACGTCCTCGGCTCCGATCCTGCTCTGCGGGTCCCCTACGGCCCCTTGCCGCTGCCCTCAAACCCACTGCTCTCTGCAATTGTCCCGTGTACCGTGCCCCTCCCGGGACCCCGTCACACACCGGGGGCGGCAGGACCCGGCCCATGGGACAGCGGCCCCGCCCGGGCCGCGCGCAGGGCGATCGATGCCGGGACGGGGCCGTCGGACGTCAGATGTCCTGCTGCTCCTCGGCACCGGGACGGGCCACCAGCTCGACCTGGTCCACGGCGTTGCACCAGCGGCAGCGCACCGACTCAATGGTCTCGGCCAGCACCTCGGTCTCCTCCACCTTGGACTCGCCCGCCAGGTCGAAGTGCAGGTACTCGACGACCTTCGCCGAGCGGGTCACGTCGAAGCGGGTCAGGTTGCCGCAGAGGGTGCAGCGCCAGCGGGTCTCGGCAGTGGGGGCGGCGATGCTCATCGGCGCGGTCCTCATCTCTCGTGAGCTCCCTCGGCTGTCGCCCGGGTCGGCTGCGGTGGCTGGTGCGGTACGGCGGCCCAAGCCTATTGCCTGCCCCCACCCGGCCCGCCACCGGTACGGACCTCCCCGACTTCGCCCGGTGGCTAGTCCACACGCAGTACACCTCGGTGCCGTCCGAGACCACCCGAGGAATGCTCGTCTCCATGGCGACTCCCGTCCTCGACCACCTCGCCACCCAGGACGGCATCCCGCCCCCCAGAGCCCCGGTGGTCACCCTCGCCCTGATCGCGGCCAGCGCGGTGCTGCTGCTGGTCGGCCCCAGCCTCGGCCTCAGTCCGGGCTACGGCACCGGCCCGAACCGGATCTGCGCCGAACAGCGCTACGAGCAGCGCTGGGGCGCGGTGCCCGCCGAACTGGTCGCCAACCGCCCGCTGACCGCCGCCCAGCTGGCCACCCTGCCGCCGGCCGTTCCCGGCTGCCGGCTCTCCCCGACCCCGGGCAAGATCCCCGCCCTCTCGGTGCTCACCTCCTTCTTCATCCACGCCGGATGGCTGCACCTGCTCGGCAACATGCTCTTCCTCTTCGTCTTCGGCCCCGGCGTCGAGGAGCGCTTCGGCCGGTTCCGCTTCCTGCTCGGCTACCTCGCCGTCGGCGCGCTGGCCACCTACGGCTACGCAGCTGCCCAGGCGCACTCGCCGGAGGCGGTGCGCGCGCTGGTCGGCGCCTCGGGCGCGATCTCCGGAGTGCTCGGCGCCTATCTGCGGCTCTACCCGAGAGCCCGGGTCACCGCGCTGGTACCGCTGCTGTTCTTCCTGCCGCTGCGGTTCCCCGCCTGGCTGGTGCTCGGACTGTGGTTCGCGCTGCAGTGGTGGTCGGTGCACACGGGCGGCACCGAGGTCGCCTACCTGGTGCACGTGATCGGCTTCGCCACCGGCTACCTGGCTACCTGGGCAGTGACCCTGGCCCGCCCCGATACGCTGGCCCCCTCCCCACGGACAGGAGCCGACGAGTGATCACCGCGATCGTTCTCATCAAGACCAGCGTCGACCGGATCCCCGAGATCGCCGAGGCCATCGCCGCCCTTGAGGGCGTCAGCGAGGTGTACTCGGTGACCGGCGGCTACAACCTGGTGGCGATGGTGCGGGTGCGGCGGCACGACGATCTGGCCGCGGTGATCCCCGGCAAGCTCAACAAGGTCCCCGGAGTGCTGGACACCCAGACCCAGATCGCCTTCCGCACCTACTCCCAGCACGACCTGGAGGCCGCCTTCGCCCTGGGCCTCGACGAGTAGCCCGGCGCCGCCCGCTACGCCCGCTCGCGCCGGGTGTCCGCCACGCAGCGCCCGCCCTCGCTCCGGTAGGTCCACCGCGCGCCGTCCGTGACCAGCTCGCGGACGGCCGCCAGGAAGCGGTCCAGGTGCTCGTCGGGCGTCCCGGCGCCGAAGCTGACCCGGATCGCGTTCAGGCTGCGCTCGCCGGGCAGCGACGGCTCGGGGGCGCCGCACTCCGAGGGAGCCGCGTCCTCACCGCCGAGCAGCGTACGGACCAGCGGGTGCGCGCAGAACAGACCGTCCCGCACCCCGATCCCGTACTCGGCGGAGAGCGCCGCCGCGAAGTGCGAGCTGTTCCAGCCCCGCACCACGAACGAGAGCACCCCCACCCGCGCGGAGTCCGCACCGAACAGGCTGAGCACCCTGACCTCGGGGATCTCGGCCAGCCCGGCCTTGAGCCGCTCGACCAGCCGCTGCTCCCGGGCCTCCAGTGCGTCGAAGCCGGCCTCGGTCAGCGCCCGGCAGGCCGAGGCGATGGCGTAGGCGCCGATCACGTTGGGCGACCCCGCCTCGTGCCGGGCGGGCCCCCGGTGCCACTCGACGACCACCGACCCGTCCGCCTCCCGGGCCACCGTACGGCTGGCGCCGCCGCCGGCCAGGTACGGCTCGGCCGCGTCCAGCCAGTCGCCGCGCCCGGCGAGCACGCCCGCGCCGAACGGGGCGTACAGCTTGTGGCCGGAGAAGGCGATCCAGTCGACGTCCAGCTCGCGGACGGAGACCCGGTGGTGCGGAGCCAGCTGCGCGGCGTCCAGCACGACCCGGGCACCGTGCCGGTGGGCGACCTCGGTCAACTCGGCGACCGGCCACAGCTCCCCGGTGACGTTCGAGGCACCGGTCACACAGAGCAGCCGCGGGCCTTCGGGGTGCGCGGCGAGCGCTGCGTCCAGCGCGGCGACCGCCTCGGCGCACGAGCGCGGGGCACGCAGGTAGCCGACCGTCAGGCCGTGGCGGCGCCACGGCAGCAGCGAGGCGTGGTGCTCGGTCTCGAAGGCGAAGACCCGGGTGCCCGCCGGAACCACCCCCGCCAGCAGGTTGAGCGAGTCGGTGGTGGACCGGGTGAACACCGCCTGGTCGCCCTCGCGCAGGTCCAGGAAGTCCGCGACGGTACGGCGGCTCTGCTCGAACAGGTCGGTGGACAGCTGCGAGAGGTACCCGGCGCCGCGGTGCACACTGCCGTAGTACGGGGCGTAGGCGGCGACGTCGTCCCAGACCCGCTGGAGCGCCGGGGCACTGGCCGCGTAGTCCAGCGCGGCGTACCCGACCTTCTCACCGCTGACCAGCGGGACCTGGACGTCGTGGCCGAGGACGGCGAGCGGGGCACCGTCATCCGAAAGGGTGCCCGCCGTCGAAGGGGCGGCAGCGGGCGACTGGTGAGCGGACATGGGAATGCACTCCTCTGGGGCCGGGGACCCCGGGAATGCAGATACACCGGGCGTCCGCGCTTGCCGCGCGGACGGATCGCCACGCAGCCCGGTCCTCACCCAGGGCACCCCGCCACGGACGGAGGGTTGCCGGACAGCCAGCTGGGGCTTGACGCTGTCACTCATGACCTGCGCTGGACTCTAGGCCAGCCCCGAAGGACGGTCAAACGACATCCCACACTCCGGACGGCCCTCTCCAGACCCGCAGAAGCCCGGGCGCCGGGCGCGCGAAACCGCGCCGAGCAGCGGCCGGGCCTGCCTGCCGGACCACCGGACCTGACGGGTCGGCGGGCCGCACCCGCCGGATGCGGGTGCGGCCCGCCACCTCCCGTGACGCGCGCCTCCCCTCGGAACCGGCGAGGCTACGCGCGTGCCGTCGCCTCGGCCCACCGCTTGAGGACGTCCTGCGCGGCACCCGAGTCGATGGCGGCCGCCGCCCGCTGCATCCCGGCCCGCAGCTGGTCGGCCAGCGGCGCGTCCGTCAGGTCCAGCGCCACCAGCGCGGCAGCGGTGTTGAGCAGGACGGCGTCCCGTACCGGACCGCGCTCACCGCCCAGCACCCGGCGCGCGACACCGGCGTTGTACTCGGCGTCGGCACCGCGCAGCGCCTCGATGCCGACCGGCTCGATGCCGACCTCGCGCGGGTCGAAGGAGGTCTCGACGATCTGACCGTCCTTCACGATCCACACGTACGAGGTGGTCGAGATGGTCAGCTCGTCCAGGCCGTCGTCACCCCGGAAGACCAGCGCGCGGGCGCCCCGCCGGGCCAGCACTCCCGCGATCAGCCCGGCCAGGCGGGTGTCGAAGCAGCCGATCGCGTGCGCGGTGACCCGGGCCGGGTTGGTGAGCGGCCCGAGGATGTTGAAGGCGGTCGGCACCCCGAGGTCGCGCCGGGCCGGGGCCGCGTGCCGCATCGCCGGGTGGAACTTGGCGGCGAAGCAGAACGTCAGGCCGACCTCCTCGGCCACCTCGGCCACCCGGCGGGTGCTGAGGTCGAGACTGACGCCGAGCCGCTCCAGGACGTCGGAGGAACCGCTGGCGGAGGAGGCCGCCCGGTTGCCGTGCTTGATCACCTTCGCACCGGCGGCCGCCGCCACGATCGCGGACATGGTGGAGATGTTGACGGTCTTGGCCCGGTCGCCGCCGGTACCGACGATGTCCACCGCGGGCCCGGGGATGTGCAGCGGCTCGGCGTGCGCGTACATCGACTCGACCAGACCGGTGATCTCGTCCACCGTCTCGCCCTTGGCCCGCAGCGCGACCATGAACCCGGCCACCTGCACCGGGGTCGCCTCACCGCTCATGATCCGGTCCATCGCCCAGGCCGCGTCCGCCTGGGCGAGGTCGATGCCCGACAGCAGGGTGCTCAGGAGATCCGGCCAGGTGCGGATCACCTGCGCGGGGTCGATACCGCCGTTCGCAGGGTTCACGTTCACCATGGCTGACTCCAGCTCTCGTGTTCACCGAAAGGAATGGAGCCAGCCTATCGACCGGGCGGGCACCCGTGCCGTTGTCTTCTCTTCTACTGAGACGCCCCGCTGAGACGCCCCGCCCCGGAGATCAGTGGCGGGTGGGCGTCCGCGCCTCGAGCCGGGCCCGGAGCAGTGCGGCGACCGCCTTGGCGAGTGCCACCGGGTCGACGGGCTGCGAGATCGCGGCGTCCGCCCGGCTCCAGGCCGCCAGCCAGGAGTCCTGCGGCCGGCCGATCAGCGCCAGCACGGGCGGGCAGCCGTAGATCTCGTCCTTGATCTGCCGGGCCACTCCGAGCCCGCCGGCCGGGACGGCCTCGCCGTCCAGGATGCAGAGGTCGATCCCGCCGCGCTCCAGCGCCCGCAGCACCGCGGGCACCGTCGCGCACTCCAGATAGCGCAGTTCCGGCAGATCAGCGGCGGGCCGCCGGCCGAGCGCGAGAGTCACCTGCTCCCGGGTGTTGCGGTCGTCGCTGTAGACCAGAACGGTGAGCGTCTCGTCGGTCGTGTGCGCCATGGGGCCTGCTCCCGGGGGCTCGTCCTCTATAACGTCTGCTCCGACGAGTCCAGTGTGATCCGGACCACGTCTACTTCCGGATGCTACTCCCGCCCACCCCCCGAGGTGAGCCCCTGGCGCGATCTCGCTCAAGGCACCACGCGCGGGCCTCACCCACCCGGAGGACGGGCCGTCACCCGTTGTCGTCACACCACCCGGACGGCGGAGGCCCTAGCCCATGCGGACCGGCTCGCGCGGTAGCGACACGCGGAGCACAGGAGTGCCGTCATCGGCCGGGCGGCCCCCGAACCGGCTCCGACCAGCCCGAAGAACCATCAGAAAACGGACATCGCTACACCCGGCCCACTGCCGGACACCCCGCTGGAGCCCAACTGCGCATACCGCACGCACCGGACACTCCGAAGGGAGACCCCCGGCGTGAAGACGGAATAAGGGACCGACATAATGTCCGTCGTGGCGACAGCAACAGCAACAGAAACCGGACACGCGCACGGAGCGGTCAACAGGCCGAACCTCGTCAGCGTCGGAACCATCGTCTGGCTGAGCTCGGAGCTGATGTTCTTCGCGGCCCTGTTCGCGATGTACTTCACCCTCCGTTCGGTCAAGGGCGCAGAGTTCTGGACCGAGAAGGCGCACGCCCTCAACGTGCCCTTCTCCTCGGTGAACACCACGATCCTGGTGCTCTCCTCCCTCACCTGCCAGCTCGGCGTCTTCGCGGCCGAGCGCGGTGACGTGAAGAAGCTCCGCACGTGGTTCACCATCACCTTCGTGATGGGCGCGATCTTCATCGGCGGCCAGATCTTCGAGTACACCGAACTGGTCAAGAAGGACGGCCTCTCGCTGTCCTCCGACCCGTACGGCACGGTGTTCTACCTGACCACCGGCTTCCACGGCCTGCATGTGACGGGTGGTCTGATCGCCTTCCTGCTGGTCCTGGGACGGACCTACGCAGCCAAGCGGTTCACGCACGAGCAGGCCACCGCCGCGATCGTGGTGTCGTACTACTGGCACTTCGTCGACGTCGTGTGGATCGGCCTGTTCGCGACCATCTACCTGATCAAGTAACCAGCTGATCAGGTCGCTGGCCGCCGGTCGGAGACAGCGCTCGCCCGTCAGCGGGCCGTGCCGCTCCGACCTGAACGCGCGTCCCGAAGCCGGCCCAGAGCAGACCGCGCCGCCGGGCACGCCCACCAGCCGACGACCAGATCCTGACACCGGGGTTATTCCGTGAAAAAGCTCTCCGCACGACGGCGCCACCCATTGGCGGCGCTGGTCGTCCTACTTCTCGCCCTGGCGGCCACCGGGGGGCTGTACGCCGCGTTCGCCCCCGCCGAGAAGGCGCAGGCCGACACCTCGGCGCAGTCGCTCGCGATCGATGAGGGCAAGAAGCTCTTCGCCGTGGGCTGCTCCTCCTGCCACGGCCTGAACGGCCAGGGCTCCTCCGACGGCCCGAGCCTGGTCGGCGTCGGATCCGCCGCGGTCGACTTCCAGGTCGGCACCGGCCGCATGCCCGCGCAGCAGCCGGGTGCCCAGGTCCCGCGCAAGAAGGTCGTCTACAGCCAGGCCGAGATCGACCAGCTGGCCGCCTTCGTGGCCTCGCTCGGCCCCGGCCCGGTCGCCCCGACCAAGGACCAGTACTCGTCCACGGACCCGAAGGACGTGGCCAAGGGTGGCGAGCTGTTCCGCACCAACTGCGCCCAGTGCCACAACTTCGCCGGCCAGGGTGGCGCCCTGACCAACGGTAAGTTCGCCCCCTCGCTGGAGGGCGTCGACGCGAAGCACATCTACGAGGCCATGCAGACCGGCCCGCAGAACATGCCGTCGTTCCCCGACACCACCATGCCGGAGGAGCAGAAGAAGCAGATCGTGGCCTTCGTCCGCCACACCACCAATGAGGAGCCCAACCCCGGTGGTCTCGCCCTGGGCAGCCTCGGTCCGGTGACCGAGGGTCTGTTCGGCTGGATCTTCGGTCTCGGTGCCCTCATCGCGGTCGCGATCTGGGTCGCCGCCCACACCACCAAGGCCAAGAAGTCATGAGCCACGACATTCCTGAAGAGAAGCTGCCGGAGGCGCAGGACGCCTCCCACGGCCACGAGGTCGCCGAGCACGGCGACCCGTTCGCCGACCCGGGCCTGCCGGCCCACGAGCCCCGTCGTACCGACATCGACGAGCGGGCCGCCAAGCGCGCCGAGCGCCAGGTCTCGCTGATGTTCATCGTGTCGATGCTGGCCACGATCGGCTTCATCGCCTCGTACGTGATCTTCCCGATCGACAAGATCATCTACGTCTTCCCGCTGGGCCACATCAGCGCGCTGAACTTCGCGCTGGGTCTGACCCTGGGTGTGGCGCTGTTCTGCATCGGCGCGGGCGCGGTCCACTGGGCCCGCACCCTGATGTCGGACGTCGAGATGCCCGCCGAGCGCCACGCGATCGAGGCCGACGACGAGGTCCGCAACGACGTCATCGAGCAGTTCAAGACCGGCGCCGCGGAGTCCGGCTTCGGCCGCCGCAAGCTGCTGCGGAACACGCTCATCGGCTCGATGGCCCTGGTGCCGCTCTCCGGCGTCGTCCTGCTGCGCGACCTCGGCCCGCTGCCCGAGAAGAAGCTGGACCACACCAACTGGAACGAGGCCACCCCGGCCAAGCCGATCCAGCTGATCAACATGAACACCAACCAGCCGATGAAGGCCGAGGACATCGTCGTCGGCTCGCTGACCTTCGCCAAGCCGGAGGGCCTGGAGGACTCCGACGAGGACTTCCAGCAGCGCATCGCCAAGGACGCCCTGATGATCGTCCGGATCGCTCCGGAGGACATCAAGGACGCCAAGTCCCGCGAGCTCGGCTTCGAGGGCGTACTCGCCTACTCCAAGATCTGCACCCACGTCGGCTGCCCGATCAGCCTGTACGAGCAGCAGACCCACCACGCGCTCTGCCCCTGCCACCAGTCGACCTTCGACCTGTCGGACGGCGCGCGCGTGATCTTCGGCCCGGCCGGCCACCCGCTGCCGCAGCTGAAGATCACCACTGACGAGAAGGGCTTCCTCGTCGCCACCGGCGACTTCGCCAAGCCCGTCGGCCCGAGCTTCTGGGAGCGCTCATGAGTTCCGCGAGCAGCGTCAGCACCGACGCAAAGCCCAGCAGCGGCAGCACGCGTGCCAACCCCGCCAACAAGGTGGAGGCGGCAGTTGACTGGGTTGACGGCCGCGTAGGGATCTACTCGCTGGCCAAGGCCAACCTGCGCAAGATCTTCCCGGACCACTGGTCCTTCATGCTCGGTGAGATCTGCCTCTACAGCTTCGTGATCATCATCCTCACGGGTGTGTACCTGACGCTGTTCTTCAAGCCGAGCATGGCCGAGGTCGTCTACCACGGCCCGTACGCCCCGCTCGACGGCATCAAGATGTCCGAGGCCTACGCCTCGACCATGAACATCAGCTTCGAGATCCGCGGTGGTCTGCTGATCCGCCAGATCCACCACTGGGCCGCGCTGGTGTTCGTCGCCGCGATGTTCGTGCACATGATGCGCGTCTTCTTCACCGGCGCGTTCCGCAAGCCGCGCGAGATCAACTGGGTCTTCGGCTTCCTGCTGCTGGTCCTCGGCATGTTCGACGGCTTCTTCGGCTACTCGCTCCCCGACGACCTGCTGTCCGGTACCGGCATCCGCTTCATGGAGGGGGCGGTCCTCGCCACCCCGCTGGTGGGCACCTACATCCAGATGTTCCTCTTCGGCGGTGAGTTCCCCGGCACCGACATCGTGCCGCGGTTCTTCACCATCCACGTGCTGCTCATCCCGGGCATCATGCTGGGCCTGCTGGTGGCGCACCTGATCCTGGTCTTCTACCACAAGCACACCCAGTGGGCGGGCCCGGGCAAGACCGAGAAGAACGTCGTCGGCATGCCGCTGATGCCGGTCTACATGGCCAAGGCCGGTGGCTTCTTCTTCCTGGTCTTCGGCATCATCGCGGCCGTCTCGGCCATCGCCTCGATCAACCCGATCTGGGCCTACGGCCCGTACCGTCCGGACCAGGTGTCGACCGACGCCCAGCCGGACTGGTACATGGGCTTCTCCGAGGGTCTGATCCGCGTCATGCCGGGCTGGGAGGTCCGGGCCTGGGGCCACACCCTGAACCTGGGCGTGTTCATCCCGCTGATGGTGATCTTCCCGCTGGTCCTGCTGTCCATCGCGATGTACCCCTTCATCGAGGGCTGGATCACCGGCGACAAGCGCGAGCACCACATCCTGGACCGCCCGCGCAACGCCCCGGTCCGTACCGCTCTCGGTGCGGCCTGGATCGGCGAGTACCTGGTCCTGCTGATCGGTGGTGGCAACGACCTGTTCGCCACGCACTTCCACCTGTCGCTCAACTCGATCACGTACTTCGTCCGGGTCGGCTTCTTCGTCGTGCCGGTCGTGGTCTTCTTCATCACCAAGCGCTGGTGCCTCGGCCTGCAGCGCCGCGACAAGGAGAAGGTGCTGCACGGTCGCGAGACCGGCATCATCAAGCGCCTGCCGCACGGTGAGTTCGTCGAGGTCCACGCCCAGCTCCCGCAGGCCGAGCTGTACAAGCACATCGCCCACGAGCAGCACGAGCCGCTGCCGATCCCGGCCCAGGTCGACGAGAACGGCGTCAAGCGCAAGGTCGGCCGCCTGGAGAAGACCCGCGCCAAGCTCTCCCAGGGCTACTTCGGCGAGGGTGGCCAGATCCCCAAGCCGACGGCGGAGGAGCACCGCGAGATCACCAGCGGCCACGGCCACCACTGATCCCGCGCGGCAACGCCGCTGATCGCCACCTGAGGGCCCCTGCCCGGCACCCGCCGGGCAGGGGCCCTCGGCCGTTCTCGCCGGCCGGCGGCTGACCCGGGCCGCCGGAACGCTCCGGTGTCCGGCGTGGAGCGGAAGGCCCCCTTGCCGGGCCGATCCCCACGCTCCGCATCGCACCGTCCGGGGCGCGGGGAACCGCACGAACAGCCATCGGTCGCCGTCCGGATGTCCACCCGGTGCCTCGTGGCCGGGACTGCATCCCGACCACGGCGGCAGGGCCTACCGGTCATTCGGGCACAATGGGGTCCAACGACCCGTCAGGAGCCCATCAGTGCAGCTGAGCATCGACCACTCATCCGCCACTCCCCCGTACGAGCAGGTCCGCGCGCAGATCTCGGAGCAGGCCCGCAGCGGCGCGCTGCCGGCCGGTCTCAGGCTGCCGACCGTCCGGGCGCTGGCCGAACAGCTCGGCCTGGCCGCCAACACCGTCGCCCGCGCGTACCGGGAGCTGGAGGCGGACGGCGTGGTCGAGACGCACGGCCGGCGCGGCACCCTGATCGCCGCCGTTGGCGACACCTCGCACCGGCTGGCCGCCACCGCCGCCGCCGAGTACGCCGACCGCGCCCACCGCCTCGGTCTCTCCAGGGACGAGGCGATGAGCGCGGTACGGGACGCTCTCCGGCTGGCGTACGGCTCCTGAGCCCGCCGGGCAGGCCCTAGACCTGCGGCACCAGGGCGCCGACGGGCACCGCTTCCTCCTCCGCCCGGCCCGCGGTGTTGACGGTCCGACCGAGGGCGCTGTGCTTGGTCCACTCCGCCCAGGAGACGTTCCAGTCCCCGAAGCCGTTGCCGAACGGCTCCATCGCCTTGCCCAGGCTGTTCACCACCTGGACCACGTCGCCGACCCTCGTCTCGTCGAAGAACCACTTGGCGTTGGCCGTGCTCATCCCGGTACAGCCGTGGCTGACGTTCTCCACGCCCTGGGAGGAGAGCGACCAGGGCGCCGCGTGCACGTACTCGCCGCTCCAGGTGACCCTGGTGGCCCACCTGACGTTGGTGTCGAAGGAGTCGGGGCTGTCCGCCGCGATGCCGATGGACGAGCTCCTCATCCGGACGCTGGCCTCCTGGCCGAGCACCACCTTGATGCCGTTGCGGGTGGAGAACCCCGGCCTGCCCGTGGTCACCGGGATGGTGTTCACCACCTCGCCGTTGCGGCGGTAGGTCAGGTAGTGCGAGCCCGCGTCTATCAGCACCTCGACCCGGTCGCCGGTCCGGATGGTCCGGCTGACCGCGTCACCCTCGTACAGCCCGTCGGCTATCCGGGTGCCGGGGCGGTCGAAGGTGAACTTCACGGTGGCGTGGGCGGGCCAGTACTCCGTGGGGCGGAAGTGCAGGTTGCTGTCGTCCACCCAGTACCAGGAGCCGGTCACGGCGGGTTCGGAGACCACCTTGAGGCTGCGCTCCACCTCCTGCCGGGCCGCCGGGTCCTTGATCGGCTGGGAGAGCTTGACGGTGAGCGGCTGGCCGACGCCGTACAGGCCCGAGCCGCTGGTGTTGGGACCGAGCTCCGCGCTCAGCCTGGCCCGGCCCTGGGCCGTGGTGAGCGTGCCGGTGGTCTCGCCGCGGCCGCCGTCACCGTCGTCCGCGGCCACCCGGATCAGGTACTTGGTCCCCGCCGCGAGCCGTCCCACGCTCTGCCAGCTCCGCTGGTCATCGGCCAGTTTCCCGACGACCTGCCGGCCGTCCGGTCCGGTGACGGTGACATCGGTCAGTTTGCTGCCCTTCTCGGCCGTGACCGATATAGGGAGGTTCGGGTCGAGTCCGTCGGCCGCCGGGAGATGAACCAGGGGTTTCACATCCACGGTGCTGACCGCCTCCACCGAACCGTCACCTCCGACCGTGCAGCCCGCTAGGGGGGTCAGGACCAGAAGTGCGAATATGCAGGCCCGACGGGGGCCCGCTCCGTGAATGCCGCTCAACGTTGCCTCCAGGGGTCTCACACCCAGAAGAGGATTCCGACGATGCTCACGAGCGTAGGAAGGCGGCCACGGCAGGGACTACCGCTCAGGGGCCCGAATGGACCGAACGGGTAAGCGATACATCCCGATGGACTTAGACCGACCGGCAATAGGGAGCGTGGGAGGAGAAGGGGGCACCTCCCGGCCGAAGGCTGGGGGAGGGTCGAGAGCCGAGTCTGGGCGTGCATCGTGCGGGGGTCCCCCCGGCCGTCAGGCTGGGGGAAGAGAGCGCAGCGGCGCTGCGCGCGACGAGGGATGTGCGTCCGAGGGCCCCTCCTGCCCGATGGCGGGCAAGGAGGGAGAGAGCTATCGGCACGCGACGCCGCGGGCCCTATTGCCGGTCGGTCTTACCCGGTCAACAGAACGGCGCCGGGCCGGGCACCCCCGAAGGGATGCCCGGCCCGGCGCCCGGAGCGAGGAGAACCTACTGGTTCTGGTTCTCGCCCCGGTAGAACTCGAAGACCCAGCCGTACAGGCCGACCAGGATGATCGGGGCCGCCCAGAACATCAGCCACCAGCCGAAGATGACGCCCAGGAAGGCCAGCGCACCACCGACCGCCATCGAGAGCGGCTGCCAGCTGTGCGGGGCGAAGAAGCCCAGCTCGCCGGCGTCGTCCGCGACCTCCGCCTCGGGGTTGTCACCCGCGCCGCTGTCCACCCGGCGGGCGGTGAAGGCGAGGTAGTACCCGATGAAGGCGCACAGGCCGAAGGCCAGGAACAGCGCGGTGGTACCGGCTGCCTCCTTGGACCACAGACCGTAGGTGATGGCCATCGCCAGTACGAAGACCGCCAGGCCCAGGAAGATCTTGCCCTGTTCCTTCATCAGGCGTTCCCACCCTTCTTGCCCTTGCCCAGCGCCGGGTTGTCGTACTTCGCCGGGGTCACGCCCTCGAAGTGCTTGGCCGGCTCACCGTGGTTCTCCAGGTAGTCCAGCGCGGCGATCTCCGGGTGGTGCAGGTCGAAGGCCGGGGATTCGGAACGGATCCGGGGCAGCGTGAGGAAGTTGTGCCGCGGCGGCGGGCAGGAGGTCGCCCACTCCAGCGAACGGCCGTAGCCCCACGGGTCGTCGACCTCGATCTTCTCGCCGTACTTGGCGGTCTTCCAGACGTTGTAGAGGAACGGCAGGATCGACAGACCGAGCAGGAACGAGCCGATGGTGGAGACGGTGTTCAGCGTGGTGAAGCCGTCCGAGGCCAGGTAGTCGGCGTAGCGGCGCGGCATGCCCTCGGCACCCAGCCAGTGCTGGACCAGGAAGGTGGTGTGGAAGCCGAAGAACAGCGTCCAGAAGGTGATCTTGCCAAGGCGCTCGTCGAGCATCTTGCCGGTCATCTTCGGCCACCAGAAGTGGAAGCCGGCGAACATCGCGAACACGACGGTGCCGAAAACCACGTAGTGGAAGTGGGCGACGACGAAGTACGAGTCCGAGACGTGGAAGTCGATCGGCGGGGAGGCCAGCAGAACACCGGTCAGACCGCCGAAGAGGAAGGTGACCAGGAAGCCGACCGTCCAGAGCATCGGGGTCTCGAAGCTCAGCGAGCCCTTCCACATGGTGCCGACCCAGTTGAAGAACTTCACACCGGTCGGGACCGCGATCAGGAAGGTCATGAAGGAGAAGAACGGCAGCAGCACCTGTCCGGTGACGTACATGTGGTGGGCCCACACCGTCACGGACAGACCGGCGATCGCGATGGTGGCCGCGATCAGACCGGAGTAACCGAACATCGGCTTGCGGCTGAAGACCGGGACGATCTCCGAGATGATGCCGAAGAACGGCAGCGCGATGATGTACACCTCGGGGTGACCGAAGAACCAGAAGAGGTGCTGCCAGAGCAGTGCACCGCCGTTGGCCGGGTCGAAGACGTGCGCCCCGAACTTGCGGTCCGCCTCCAGGGCGAACAGCGCGGCCGCGAGGACCGGGAAGGCCAGCAGGACCAGCACGGCGGTCAGCAGGGTGTTCCAGACGAAGATCGACATCCGGAACATCGTCATGCCGGGCGCGCGCATGCAGATGATCGTGGTGATGAAGTTGACCGCACCGAGGATCGTGCCGAAGCCGGAGAAGGCCAGACCCATGATCCACATGTCGGCGCCGACGCCCGGCGAGCGGACCGCGTCCGACAGCGGCGAGTAGGCGAACCAGCCGAAGTCGGCGGCACCCTGCGGGGTGAGGAAGCCAGCCACCGCGATCAGCGAGCCGAACAGGTACAGCCAGTAGGCGAACATGTTCAGACGCGGGAACGCGACGTCGGGAGCGCCGATCTGGAGCGGCATGATCCAGTTCGCGAAACCGGCGAACAGCGGCGTCGCGAACATCAGCAGCATGATCGTGCCGTGCATCGTGAACGCCTGGTTGAACTGCTCGTTCGACAGGATCTGGGTCCCGGGACGAGCCAGCTCAGCACGCATGACCAGGGCGAGGATGCCACCGATCAGGAAGAACGCGAACGAGGTACCGAGGTACATCGTGCCGATCGTCTTGTGGTCGGTGGTGGTCAGCCACTTGATGATCGTGGAACCCGGCTTGCGGGTCCGGGTGGCCCCGCCTGCCGAGAGCCCGGATGCCCCGCCGGCGGCGGCGGGCTCGTTGAGGATAGTCACTTCTCACCTTCAATGCCCGTGATGCCCGAAGGCACCGCGCCGCTCTGGCCCTTGGCCCGGAGCTCCTTCAGGTGCTGCTCGTACTCGTCGTGCGAGACCACCTTGACGTTGAACAGCATCCGGGAGTGGTCGACGCCGCAGAGCTCGGCGCACTTACCCCGGAAGGTGCCGTACGAGGTCGGGGTGACCTCGAAGCTGTTGACCAGACCCGGCACGACGTCCATCTTCATCATGAAGTTGACGGGCCAGAAGTCGTGGATCACGTCCCGCGAGGTCAGGCGGAACTGCACCGTCTCGTTGATCGGCAGGTACAGCGTAGGCGCCTCGGCGGGGGTACCGACCTCGTACGCGGCGTTGGTGTTCGCCGGGTCGGGGTTCTCGGTGTTCTCGTAGTTGAAGGCCCAGCTCCACTGGAAGCCGACCACGTTCACGTAGTGCTGCGGCTTGGCCGAGGTCTGGGTGAGCCGGGACTCGTCGCGGGCGACGAAGTAGAACAGCACCGAGACGATGACGATGGGGACCGCGGTGTACAGCGCCTCGATCGGCACGTTGTACCGGGTCTGAGCCGGGATCTCCACCTTGGTGCGGCTGCGCCGGTGGAAGATCACGCTCCAGATGATCAGACCCCACATCAGTACGCCGACTACCAGCGCCGCGATCCACGAGCCCTGCCACATGTGGAGGACCAGCGGGCCTTCCTTGGTGACGGGCGACGGGAGGCCAAGCCTGGGCAGGTCATTGGCCGAGCAGCCGGTAGCGGTCGCGATGACGAGGCCCAGTGCCAGCGCCTGAGGCAGCTTCCGCCGCATCGTGCGCCGCGGCGAGCGGTCGGAGCCGTTGGGACTCACGTAGCGCCTTCCCGAAGTCTCGCCCGCGATCGCGTCGCCCCCGGGATGCTGTGCGCCTCCCCTGCGACCCGGCCACGGGCACGGTTTGAATGCTTATGCGGGCCAAACCCTACTCCAGGCTTATGTGCTCCTGACGGGCAGGTCCCGCTAACGCGCCGCCCGCCTACCCGATCAGCCCCGGCATGCACGGAATCCCAGGTCATCGCGGTCCTTCGAGCCTCGCACACCCAATCGTGGGATGGCACTGCGACACCCGGGTGACAGACCGTCGGGTCAGTGCGAATCGGACAAACGAGGTCACCGCGAGCCCCAGGCCGTCCAGCCGGACGTGCCCGGCACCACGGCCGGGCAAGCGGGCGCACCCGGTCCCTGGCCGGCGGGCTCCCCCACCGGAGGCGGCCTTGCAGGGTGGTCGTGCGCGGCGGACCGCGGCGGTGGTGAGCGGGGCCGGGGGCGGTACGGTCCGGACGGCTGACGGGGGATGAGCGCGGGATACTGTCGTCTGTGTCCTACTTCGACGTGGCCTCGACCGCTCCGCTGCATCCCGTCGCCAGGCAGGCGTTGAACGCCGCGCTGGACGAGGGGTGGGCGGACCCGGCCCGGCTTTACCGCTCCGGACGGCAGGCCCGGATGCTGCTGGACGCGGCCCGGGAGACGGTCGCCGAGGTGCTGGGCGCCAGGCCGGACGAGATCTCGTTCACCGCGAGCGGCACCCAGGCCGTCCAGCTGGGCATGCTCGGCGCCGTGGCCGGACGCCGCCGGACGGGCCGTCATCTGGTGCACTCCGCCGTGGAGCACTCCAGCGTGCTGCACACGGCCGAGCGGTACGCCGCCGAGGGCGGAGAGGTGAGTGCGGTCGCGGTCGACCGGCACGGGCTGGTGGCCGCCGAGGAGTTCGCCGCCGCCGTCCGTCCGGACACCGCCCTGGCGGTGCTGCAGTCCGCCAACCACGAGGTGGGAACGGTGCAGCCGGTCACCGAGGTCGCCGCCGCGATCGGCGGGGTGCCGCTGCTGGTGGACGCCGCGCAGAGCGTGGGGCGGCTGCCGGTGCCGTCCGGGTGGTCGCTGCTGACGGCCAGTGCGCACAAGTGGGGCGGCCCGGCCGGGGTCGGGGTGCTCGCCGTCCGCAAGGGTGTCAGGTACGTCTCACCGCTGCCCGCCGACGAGCGCGAGAGCGGCCGGGCACCCGGATACGTCAACGTGCCCGCGATCGTGGCCGCGGCCGCCTCGCTGCGGGCGGTCCGGGCCGAGGCCGAACGGGAGAACTCCCGGCTGCACGCGCTGGTGGAGCGGATCCGGACGCAGGTGCCCCGGCTGGTGCCGGAGGTCGAGGTGGTCGGCGACCCGGTCCGGCGGCTGCCGCACCTGGTCACCTTCTCCTGCCTGTACGTGGACGGCGAGGTGCTGCTGGGCGAGCTGGACAAGGCCGGGTTCGCGGTCTCCTCCGGCTCCTCCTGCACCTCGAGCACGCTGACGCCGAGCCATGTGCTGGCGGCGATGGGCGTGCTGACCGAGGGCAACGTCCGCGTCTCGCTCCCCTACGGGGTGGCCGAGTCGGATGTCGACCGCTTCCTTGCCGTGCTGCCCGAGGTGGTGGCGGGTGTACGGGCTCCGCTGGGGCTCGACCTGGCGGCCCCGGCGGCCGCCCGGGAGACCCTGGTGATCGACGCGCTGGGGAAGCGCTGTCCGCTGCCGGTGATCGAACTGGCCAAGCGGATCGGGGAGGTCGAGCCGGGCGGGACGGTCGCGGTGCTGTCCGACGACGAGGCGGCCCGGCTGGACGTCCCGGCCTGGTGCGAGATGCGCGGGCAGGAGTACCTGGGCGAGCGGGCGGCTGCCGAGTACGGGCGGGACCGGGGCTCGGCGTACCTGGTCCGCAGGGTGGGCTGAGAGCGCGCCCGGGGCGCGGGATGCCGCTCTGCGGCTTCCCGCGCCCCGGGCCGTTCGTCCTGTCGGGACCGGTGGGGACTAGTTGACCAGGCGGGCGCGGACCTCGGCGGCGGCCTCCTCGCCGTAGGTCGCGGCGAAGCGGTCCAGGAAGTGGTTGTGGCGCAGCTCGTACTCCTGGGTGCCGACGGTCTCGATCACCAGGGTGGCGAGCATGCAGCCGAGCTGGGCGGAGCGCTCCAGGCCGAGGTTCCAGGAGAGACCGGCCAGGAAGCCGGCGCGGAAGCCGTCGCCGACGCCGGTGGGGTCGGCCTTGCGCTCCTCGGCCGGGCAGGCGACGGAGACGTCCGGCTCGCCCTGGCGCTGGATCCGGACGCCCTTGGCGCCGAGGGTGGTGATCCGGGTGCCGACCCGGCGGAGGATCTCGTCCGCGTCCCAGCCGGTCTTGGACTCGATCAGCGCGGCCTCGTACTCGTTGGTGAACAGGTACGCGGCGCCGTCCACGATCAGCCGGATGTCGTCGCCCTCCAGGCGGGCCAGCTGCTGCGAGGGGTCGGCGGCGAAGGCGTAGCCGCGGGTGCGGCACTCCTGGGTGTGGCGGACCATCGCGGCCGGGTCGTCGGCGCCGATCAGGACCAGGTCGAGGCCGCCCACGCGGTCGGCGATCGGCTTCAGCTCGATGTTGCGGGCCTCGGCCATCGCGCCGGTGTAGAAGGAGGCGATCTGGTTGTGGTCCTGGTCGGTCGTGCACATGAAGCGGGCGGTGTGCCGGGTCTCGGAGATGTGCACCGAGTCGGTGTCGACGTTGTTGCGCTCCAGCCAGCTGCGGTACTCATGGAAGTCCGCGCCGGCGGCGCCGACCAGGATCGGGCGCAGGCCGAGCACGCCCATGCCGAAGGAGATGTTCGGGGCCACCCCGCCACGGCGGATGTCGAGGGTGTCCACCAGGAACGACAGCGAGACCGTGTGCAGCTGCTCGGCGACCAGCTGGTCGGCGAAGCGGCCGGGGAAGGTCGTCAGATGGTCGGTGGCGATCGAGCCGGCGACGGCGATGCGCACGAAGGTCTCCTCTGGTGGCTCTGGGCCGGGAAAACAGTTGAAAGAACCCTCCAACGGTACCCGCCCCGGGCCGCGTACCTGTACCTGCTATTCAGCCACTCGAACGGGCACTACCCGCCGGTACCCCTGGTCCACGGCCCGGCCGCGGCCTAGGGTCGCACTCAGAAGGCCCATCGGCCCCAGGTCCGTGGCGGTGCCGCCACGGCTCGGTGATCGGAGCGGTGACACCGATGAAGCCCAACCCGTCCGCGCTGCGGCCCAGCCCTCCTGTCCGGTCGTCCGCCCGTTCCTGGCCGGGCGAGATCGAGGCCGACTCGCTCGCTTCCCTGGTCAGTTCCTCCCGCCGGCTCGGCCGGTTCTGGCCCCCGGCGGGCAGTGCTCCGCAGGCCGCTGTCGCGCTGCGGCCTGCGGGGGTGTCGGTACCGTCCCGGGCCCGGCGGCTGGTCGCCGACATGCCCGAGTACGGGAGCTGACCCGCCGGCTTCCGAACGAGGGAACCGGATTCACCCGGGGCACGTCAGATCCGCGCAGCGCCGCCGAGGTGGCGGAGCGCGAGCCCTCGGGAGGAAGTCACAGCATGGACGAGAACACCTCAGCCGCAGCGGTCCGGTCCGTGCGCGGGCGGGTTCGGCGCCGGGCGACGGCCCTGGCCGGACTGGTGCTCGCCGTCGGTACGGTCGCCGCCTGCGGGCCCTCCGGGTCCGGCGGGGGTTCGGACGCGGCCACCGGATCGTCGGCTAGCCCCACGGTCTCCTCGGCGGCACCCTCGCCCTCCGGCACGACGTCCACCCCGAGCACCGGCCCGACGACGTCCGCGACCGCGGATCCAAGCACCCCGGCCCCCGGCGGATCGCCGGGCAACCCCGGTATAGCGCCCGGCGAGCCGGCACCCGTCAAGCTGCCCGCGCTGGCCTACCAGGTGCAGGACGACCAGCTGACGGTCTGGTTCTACGGCGGGGTCTGCGACAAGTACGGGCTGAAGACCGACGAGTCCAAGCAGGGTGAGGTGGACGTCCGGGTGGTGGTCACCCAGACCGCGCCCCGCGGCCAGGCCTGCCCGGCCCTCGCCAAGCGGAACTCGGTGACGGCGAAGCTGAGCCGCCCGCTGGCCGGCCGATCGGTGGTGGACCTGGGCACCGGTCAGACGCTGTCGATGGACCCGCCGCCGATCGGCGGTCCGCAGTAGGGCCTAGGGACGGCGGAAACGGGCGGGGGCCCCCGGGATCCCCCGGGGGCCGCCGTCGTTCATACCGAAGGGCCTAGCAGGAGCCGTGAGGCTTAGCTGAAGGAGTCGCCGCAGGCGCAGGAGCCGGTGGCGTTCGGGTTGTCGATGGTGAAGCCCTGCTTCTCGATGGTGTCGACGAAGTCGACGGTCGCACCGCCCAGGTACGGGGCGCTCATCCGGTCGGTGACGACCTTGACACCGTTGAAGTCCTTGACGACGTCACCGTCGAGCGAGCGCTCGTCGAAGAACAGCTGGTAGCGCAGGCCGGAGCAGCCGCCCGGCTGAACGGCGACGCGCAGCGCCAGGTCGTCGCGGCCTTCCTGCTCAAGCAGGCCCTTGACCTTGGCCGCGGCGGCATCGGTGAGGATGATGCCACTCTCGACAGTGGTCTCGTCCTGGACGGTCATACTTACTCCCGGTCTTGACGACAATGTGCCGCCAGTGCCAACCAGCGGCCTCCCGGATTCATTTCCGGTCGGTGGTTCTTTCCCGAGGGGTGGTTCGCGGAACCCGTTCCCCTACGCACCCATGCTCGCACACCGCGCGTGCTTCCCGAGCGTCCGATCCCGGCGAAACGGCACGCCGGGGGCGGCTCCGGCGGCAGGATGGCGGTGTGATCGTTCGTCGGCTCCAGGACACCCCGGCCGACGCGCTGGCGGTGCAGCGCGTCGCCCGTGCCGCTTTCCGCGACCTCTTCGACGTTCCGGCCGCCGAGCCGGACGACGAGCGCCGGACCGTGCAACGGCTGGCGCGCACCCGGCATCTGGTGCGGTCCGATCCGGCGGGCTGCTGGGTCGCCGAGCAGGACGGCGAGGCGGTCGGCGTGGCGCAGGCGATACGGCGGGAGGGCGTGTGGCTGCTCGCGCTGTACGCCGTACTGCCGAGCGCCCAGGGCAAGGGGGTCGGCCGGCTGCTGCTGGACCGGGCCGGTGAGTACGGTCGGGGGTGCCTGCGCGGGATGGTGTGCGCCTCGCCGTCCCCGGCGGCGGCGCGGCGCTACCGGCGCGCCGGGCTCACACTGCATCCCACGATGGAGCTGAAGGGGCGGGTGGACCGCTCCGGACTGCTCGACCGCGGGGACATCCCGGTGCACCCGGGCAACGCGACCCACTTCCACCTGCTGGACTCGGTCGACCGGCGGCTGCGCGGGGCCGCCCACGGGGTCGACCACGAGTACATGCTGGCCCACTTCGACGAACTGCTGATCGCGGACAGCCTGGCCGGGAGCGGCTACTGCTACCGGGACGGCGGCGCGGTCAAGCTGCTCGCGGCGACCTCCAAGCGGATCGCGGTCCGGCTGCTGCTGGAGGCCCTGGCCCGGGTGCCCGACGGAGCCGAGGCCCGGGTGGAGTTCCTCACCACCGAGCAGGAGTGGGCCGTGGACGTCGGGCTGGAGCTGGGGCTCACCCTGTCCAACCGGGGCTACCTGGCGCTGCGCGGGATGCGGCCGCCCGCGCCGTACATCCCGAGCGGGGCGCTCCTCTAGGCGCAGGGCAGGCGCACGGGCCGCGTCCCTTCGGGCAGGGGGTCCTGCCCGAAGGGACCTCCGGTCACGCCATGGTGTCGAGGATCTCCCGGACCATGTCCATGGTGGTGCCCGGGTGGAGGAAGGCGAAGCGGGCGACGGTCTCACCGTCCCAGCCGGTCGGGGTGACGAAGCCGATCTGGTCGGCCAGCAGTTGCTGGGACCAGCGGTAGTAGTCCTCGTTGGTCCAGCCCTTGCGGCGGAAGCAGACGGCGGACAGCTGCGGGTCGTGCAGCAGTTCCAGGTGCTCCGTCCCGCGGATCAACTGGGCGGTCTCCCGGGCCAGCTTCAGGCCCTCCTCGATCGCGTCGGTGTACGCCTGGGTGCCGTGCACCGCGAGGGAGAACCACAGCGGGAGGCCGCGGGCGCGCCGGGTCAGGTGGTAGGCGTAGTCGGTGGGGTTCCACTCGTCGCCCTCGGTGTGCAGGACGTCGAGGTAGGAGGCGTCCTGGGTGTGCACGGCGCGGGCCAGCTGCGGGTTGCGGTAGATCAGGGCGGCGCAGTCGAACGGTGCGAACAGCCACTTGTGCGGGTCGACCACGAAGGAGTCGGCGTGCTCGATGCCGTTGTAGCGCTCGCGGACCGAGGGGGCGAACAGACCGGCGCCGCCGTACGCGCCGTCCACGTGGAACCACATGCCGCGCTCGCGGGCGACCTCGGACAGGCCCTGGAGGTCGTCGACGATGCCCTCGTTGGTGGTGCCGGCGGTGCCGACCACGGCGATCACGGTCTCGGGGTGGGGGTCGGCGGCCAGCGCGGCCCGCAGTGCCTCGCCGGTGAAGCGGCGGTCCACGGTCGGGACCTTGAACGCCTCCACGCCGATGATGTTGAAGGTGTTCTTGACCGAGGAGTGCACCTGGTCGGCGATGGCGATCCGCAGCCGGGCCTCCGGGCCGACGCCGAGCTTGCGGCGCGCGGTGTCACGGGCGACCACCAGGGCGGAGAGGTTGCCCGCCGACCCGCCGGAGACGAAGGTGCCGCCAGCCGTCTCGGGCAGGCCGGCCCGGTCGGCGATCAGGCGCAGCACCTGGTTCTCGGCGGCGATGGCGCCGGCCGCCTCCAGCCAGGAGATGCCCTGCAGGGAGGCGCAGGAGACCACCATGTCGAAAAGCAGCGCGGCCTTGGTCGGGGCGCACGGTATGAAGGAGAGGTAGCGCGGGCTGTCGGCAGAAATGACGGCCCGGGAGAGCTCGTGGTCGTAGAGCTTGAGCACGTCGGCGGGGTTGTTGCCGTGCTCGTTCAGCAGGCCGGCCAGGTGGGCCCGCAGGTGCTCGCCGTCGCCGGGGTGGTCCAGCGGTACGGGGTCGTACTGCAGCCGCTCGCGCATGTAGTCGAATACCAGGTCGACCAGCTCTGCGTCGGGCCGGTGCATGCGGTTCGGAGCTGCGGACACGAGGGTCCCCTTCGCTGTGGGGTAGCAGGGAGAGCCGGGGCGCGTGGGGCCGCCCGGACACGATCAGCGTAGGCAGCGGCCCGGTTGCCGCGCGCGTCGGAAAGGGGCTGCTCGGGCAGGATTCGGGCGTGTTGAGAACGTGCTACGCAGGATTCCTGCGTACGGGTGATCCGGGCGGTCAGCCGATGAGCTGGGAGAGCACCACGGAGCTACGGCTGCGCTGGACACCGGGTTCCCTGCGGATGCGTTCGATGACGGCTTCCAGGTGGCGGGTGTCGGCGGCTCTCAGGTGCACCAGGGCGTCCGGATCGCCGGTGACCGTCCAGGCGGCGACCACCTCCGGGAACTGGCGCAGGCTGGCGAGCAGTTCCTCGGGCGAGGTGCGGGCGCGGCAGTAGACCTCGACGAAGGCTTCGGTGCGCCAGCCGAGCAGGGCGGGGTCGAGCACCACGGTGAAGCCGCGTACCACGCCGCGGGCCCGCAGCCGGTCGATCCGGCGGCGGACGGCGGTGGCGGAGAGGTTGGCGAGCAGCCCGATCTCGGCGTAGGAGGCGCGGCCGTCCCTGCTGAGGTGCTCCAGGAGCAGCCGGTCGGTCTCGTCCAGCAGTGACGCCCCGCCGAGGTCTGACGGTCGGTGCGTGCTCATCGGTGCTGGCTCCACGGGTGTCGTGCGGGTCTGGCGTCGCCGGTGGGCGAGGATACGCCGCCGACAGGGTTCCCGGAGGGGCGGCGGAGGACGGCGGGACGGCTCCGCGGTGGTGTCCGCAGAAACGTCACACCGCCCTATTCTGACGAAAAGTCTTGATCAGTCCACCAGGAGGACGATCTTGCCCCTGGTCCGGCCCTCCGCGTTGAGGGCCTGGGCGCTGGCCGCCTGGGCGAGCGGAAAGGTCGAGGCCACCGGCACGGTCAGCTTTCCCTCGTCGGCGAGGGCGGCGAGTTCGGTGAGGTCGGCGGCATCCGGGCGGACGAAGACGTAGCGGCCGCCGTGGGCGACCACGCCGTAGTCGGCGATCGAGGCGATCCGGCCCGGGTCGGCGACCAGTTCCAGCGAGACCGCCACCGCCGCCCCGCCGACCAGGTCGATCGCCGCATCCACCCCGTCCGGCGCGAGCGCCCGCACCCGGTCGGCCAGCCCCTCCCCGTACACCACCGGTTCGACACCCAGGCTCCGCAGGTAGGCGTGGTTGCGCTCGCTCGATGTGCCGATCACCCGAGCACCGAGCGCCTTGGCGATCTGGACCGCGAGGCTGCCGACCCCGCCCGCCGCCGCGTGGATCAGCACCGTCTCGCCCGGGCGCACCCGCACCGCCTTGACCAGGCACTGGTAGGCGGTGAGCCCGGCCAGCGGGAGGCCGCCCGCCTGGGCCCAGTCGAGGGCGGCGGGCTTGCGTGCCAGCGTACGGACCGGTGCGGAGACCAGCTCGGCGTAGGTGCCGTACTCGACCCAGTCCTTGCGGACGTAGCCGATCACCTCGTCGCCGGGTTTGAACTCGGTGACCGCGCCGCCCACCGCCTGGACCACCCCGGCCAGGTCCCAGCCCATGATCAGCGGGAAGTGGACGTCCAGCATCCCGTCCAGGTACCCCTCGCGGATCTTCCAGTCCACGGGGTTGACCCCGGCCGCCTTCACCCGCACCAGTACCGAGTCCGGCGCCACCTTGGGGTCGGGGAGTTCGGTGTACTCGACGACCTCGGGGCCGCCGTACCGCCTGATCGCGATTGCCTTCATGGCACCAGCCAACGCGATCCGGGCCCGGGTATCGGTCGGGCCACGCCGGAAGCTGCCGGGAAGCCGCCATAACGGCGAGCGGTTCTCATCACATCGACACGATGGCCATCGTCAGAGTGACGCTAACCGGTTATCATCGATAGCGTCACATAGACGAGAAGGCCCCCGCGGCGAAGCCGCAAGTCGGCAGGGGCCGAACCCGACCGGCCGCACAGGAGGGCACCCGCCCGTGACCACCACCACCGAGACCCACGGCGTCGACCCCGCTCCGACGCCCCTAGCTCTGCTGCTGCTCGGCCGCCAGGCCGACCCGAACAGCGAGCGCGGCGTCGAGTGCCCCGGGGACCTGCCCCCCGCCTCCGACCCCGACCTGGTCGAGCGCGCCCGCGCGGCCAAGGCGGCGCTGGGCGACCGCGTCTTCATCCTGGGCCACCACTACCAGCGCGACGAGGTGATCGAGTTCGCCGACGTCACCGGCGACTCCTTCAAGCTGGCCCGCGACGCCGCCGCCCGCCCCGAGGCCGAGTACATCGTCTTCTGCGGCGTGCACTTCATGGCCGAGTCCGCGGACATCCTGACCTCCGACGCCCAGCAGGTCGTCCTCCCCGACCTGGCGGCCGGCTGCTCGATGGCCGACATGGCCACCGCCGAGCAGGTCGCCGAGTGCTGGGACGTGCTGACGGAGGCCGGTATAGCCGACGTCACCGTCCCGGTCTCGTACATGAACTCCTCGGCCGACATCAAGGCGTTCACCGGTAAGCACGGCGGCACCATCTGCACCTCCTCCAACGCCAAGCGGGCGCTGGAGTGGGCGTTCGAGCAGGGACAGAAGGTGCTCTTCCTGCCCGACCAGCACCTGGGCCGCAACACCGCGGTGCTGGAGATGGGCTTCTCGCTGGACGACTGCGTCCTCTACAACCCGCACAAGCCGAACGGCGGGCTGACCGCCGAGCAGCTGCGGAACGCCAGGATGATCCTCTGGCGCGGGCACTGCTCGGTGCACGGCCGCTTCAGCCTGGACTCGGTGAACGAGGTCCGCGCGCGGATCCCCGGCGTGACGGTCCTGGTGCACCCGGAGTGCAAGCACGAGGTGGTCACCGCCGCCGACATGGTGGGCTCGACCGAGTACATCATCAAGGCGCTGGACGCCGCCGAGCCCGGCTCCAAGTGGGCCATCGGCACCGAGCTGAACCTGGTCCGCCGGCTGGCCAAGGCGCACCCCGACAAGGAGATCGTCTTCCTCGACCGCACGGTCTGCTTCTGCTCGACCATGAACCGGATCGACCTGCCGCACCTGGTCTGGGCGCTGGAGTCGCTGGTCGACGGCCGGGTGCCGAACGTGATCACCGTCGACCCGGAGACGGAGAAGTACGCCAAGGCCGCGCTGGACCGGATGCTGGCCCTGCCGTAGCCCTCAGCACGGCAGAAGGGCGGGCCCCCTCGGGGGCCCGCCCTTCTGTTCTCGCCACGGAACCTACTCCGCGAAGCCGGGGATTATCCCCTCGCCCTCGCTCAGCAGCAGCCGCCTGACCTCGTCGAGGCTCGCCTCCGCGTCGGGGAGGATCAGGTCCGACGGCTCCAGCGAGTCGTCCGGCACCCGCGTGCCGAGCTGCCTGACCGCGTCCAGCAGCTTGCCGTATGCCTCCCGGAACCTCGTCTCGTCACCCGAGTCGAGCGCCGTGAGCAGCTCGTCGTCGAGCTGGTTCAGCCGGTTGAGGTGGTCCTCGCCCACCTCGTACTGACCCTCACCCATGACCCTCATGATCATGCCGGTGCGTCTCCCTGTTCGTTGCAGCTCTGTGCGGTGCGGCTCAGGTCACTTCTTGTAGTTGATGGTGGGCGGCGCGTCCTGCGGCGTGGCGGCGGGCTTGCCCTGCTCGATCGCCTGCGGGGCGGCGGCCGGGCCACCGGTGAGCTCGGCCTTCATCCGGGCCAGCTCCAACTCGACGTCGTTGCCGCCGGCCACCCGCTCCAGCTCGGCCTCGATGTCGTCCTTGCGGCCCAGACCGCTGGCGTCGTCCAGCGCGCCCGAGGCGAGCAGCTCGTCGATCGCACCGGCCCGCGCCTGCATCTGCGCGGTCTTGTCCTCGGCACGCTGGATGGCGAGGCCCACATCGCCCATCTCCTCCGAGATCCCGGAGAAGGACTCCGCGATCCGGGTCTGCGCCTGGGCGGCGGTGTAGGTGGCCTTGATGGTCTCCTTCTTGGTGCGGAAGGCGTCCACCTTGGCCTGCAGGCGCTGGGAGGCGAGCGTGAGCTTCTCCTCCTCGGCCTGGAGCTGCTGGTACTGGGTCTCCAGGTCGGTGATCTGCGACTGGAGGTTGGCCTTGCGGCTCAGGGCCTCGCGGGCGAGGTCCTCGCGGCCCAGCGAGAGCGCCTTGCGGCCCTGGTCCTCGTACTTCGCCGACTGCTGCTGCAGCTGCGTCAGCTGGAGCTCCAGGCGCTTGCGGGAGGTGGCCACGTCGGCGACACCCCGGCGGACCTTCTGCAGCAGTTCGAGCTGCTTCTGGTAGGAGTAGTCGAGCGTCTCGCGCGGGTCCTCTGCCCGGTCCAGGGCCTTGTTCGCCTTGGAGCGGAAAATCAGCCCCATACGCTTCATGATTCCGTCGCTCATGGGCCTCGGGTGCCCCCTTCTCGGGCCTGCGGTTCCGTCTCGTTGCTGACAACCTTGAGTGTAGGTGCAGCGGGCAACTGCCCGCAGTGCACCTGCCTGCTACAAGACTGCTACAGGCGCAACCGCTCGAACCTCATCCCGAGGGTGGATCCGACCCCGGTCCATGATCCATCACGGGCAGGGGGTCCCGTAGGGGAAGAGGGCCGGGAAGCGCTGCCCGGGAGCGGGGCGTGCCGGATCGATACCGGTTTGGGTCCGAAGGGGCGGCAAGAAGCCCGCGGCCAGCACGTACGCTGGTGGTGTGTTCCGACGCCGCTCAGATGATGCCTCCTCCTCCGCCACCGTGGTGGCCGAGCAGGACGAGACGACCCCCCGCCACCCCCAGGCGAAGAAGGGCCGCCCCACCCCCAAGCGCAGCGAGGCCGAGGCCAACCGCCGCAACCGGGTGAC
The DNA here is from genome assembly GCF_039533515.1 of Kitasatospora cystarginea. Lineage (NCBI taxonomy): Bacteria > Bacillati > Actinomycetota > Actinomycetes > Kitasatosporales > Streptomycetaceae > Kitasatospora > Kitasatospora cystarginea. Next base: position 149,834 of record NZ_BAAATR010000001.1, read on the forward strand.
CGTTCCCAAGGACCGCAAGGAGGCCGCCCGCCAGTCCCGCGAGCGGCTGCGCGTCGAGCGGGAGCAGCAGCGCCAGGCGCTGCTGAACGGCGACGAACGCCGCCTGCCGCTCCGCGACAAGGGCCCGGTGCGCCGCTTCACCCGCGACTACATGGACTCGCGCTGGACGATGGCCGAGTTCTTCCTGCCCTACGCGGTGGTGGTGCTGGTCCTCAGCATCGTGCGCAACCCGATGCTCCAGCTGGTCGCCCAGTTGCTGTTCCTGCTGTTCTTCGTGCTGGTCATCCTCGACTCGGTCCGGCTGGGCCTGGGTCTGCGCAAGACGCTGGCCGAGCGCTTCCCGAACGACAACACCCGTGGCGCGGTCGCGTACGGCCTGATGCGCACCCTGCAGATGCGGCGGCTGCGACTGCCGAAGCCGCAGGTCAAGCGGGGCGAGCGGCCCTGACCGCCGAGCCGGTTCCGCCGCAGTCGTACTGGGTCTCTCCCGCCTGGCCGGAGGGACCCGGGCTCTCTCCGGTACCTGGTGCGGTCGTTCCCGCCGCGGTGCCGTCTACTGCGGCCGGTGCGCTGCCCGGCCAGGGTGCCGGGGCGCACGACCGGCTGCCGGCGGCCCGGCCCTTCGGACAGCCCGGGATGTCGTGGCTGGAGCGGCAGGGCGGGCTGCGCAACCTGGTCCGGCAGGAGCTGGTGGCCCGGCAGCTCGCCGAGCAGCTGACCGGGCGGACCGGCCTGCGGGTGCTGGACGTCGGCTGCGGCCAGGGCACCCAGGCACTGCGGCTCGCCAGGGCCGGCCACCTGGTCACCGGGCTCGACCCGGACCCGGTCACCCTCGGTGCCGCCCGGGCCGCACTCGCGGCCGAGCCGCCCGAGGTGCGCGACCGGGTCCAACTGCTGGGCGGGGACGGCCACCAGTGCGGACGCTGGTTCGGCCCGCGCAGCTTCGATGTGGTGCTCTGCCACGGTGTCCTGATGTACCTGCCCGACCCGGACCCGATGCTCGCCTCGCTGGCCCGGATCCTCGCCCCCGGCGGCGTGCTCTCACTGCTGGTGCGCAACGCGGACGCGCTGGCCATGCGGCCCGGGCTGACCGGTGACTGGCGGGCCGCGCTGCACGCCTTCGACAGCGCCCGCTACACCAACCACCTCGGCCTGCCCGCCCGTGCCGACCGTCTCGCGGACCTGACCACCACGCTGGCCGGGCTGTCGGTCCCGCTGCGGGCCTGGTACGGCGTCCGGGTGTTCACCGACACCACACCCGAGGACGCCGCGCCGGTGGACGGGCGGCAGCTGGCGCAGCTGCTGGACGCCGAGGAACGGGCCGGGCGCGAGGAACCGTATCGGCGGGTGGCGGCCCTGCTGCACGTGATCGGCGCCAAGTAGCCGCCGACGGGGTCAGGGCCGGGCAGTCGTAACGGGGCGCTCTTCAGAGGGGCTCCTCAGGGGCGCGGGAACCGTGCGGGGAGCGCTCCGCAGTTCAACGAGGGCCGTCGCACAGCGCCTCGCGCCCCAGGACGTCCCGGCCACCGGCCGGGACGGAGGGTCACTCGGCGTGCAGGCTCATGGTGTAGATCTCGCGGCCGTCGTCCAGGAGCGCGGCCCGGTCGGCACCGTCCTCCAGCAGCTGCTTCCAGCTCTCGCCGATCCAGGACTCCGCGTCCCCCTGGCTGGCGAACTCCTCCTGACCGCCGGGCGGCTCGGTGAGGGTGCCGTCCGCCTTCTCGTACCGCCACGTGAACACCATGCCGGGCTCCTCCCGCCTCGGGACCGCTTCGTCCTCGTCGTGCGCTGCAGTTGCGCACACTAGCGTGCCCGGACGAACCGCCCTCATACCTCGTCAGGCAGGATGTGGGACATGGCACTCCCCCGCACCCTGATCCTCGGCGGCGCCCGCTCCGGCAAGTCCACCCGGGCCGAGCAGCTGCTCGCCCCGTACCGGGACGCGCTCTACGTGGCCACCGGCGGCACCCGTGACGGCGACCGGGAGTGGGCCCAGCGGGTCGCCCTGCACCGGGAGCGGCGGCCGGGCTCCTGGCGTACCGCCGAGACCTGCGACCTGGTGCCCGTACTCGCCGACCGGGCCGACCGCGCGCCGGTGCTGATCGACTGCCTGGCGCTCTGGCTGACCGCCGTGATGGACGAGTGCGGCGCCTGGGACGACGCGGCGTGGACCGGCGGTGCGGAGCGCGCGGTGCAGCGGCGCTGCGACGAACTGGCCGAGGCCTGGCGGCTGACGGAGCGCCAGGTGGTCGCGGTGAGCAACGAGGTCGGCATGGGGGTGGTCCCGGCCACCGCCGCCGGCCGGCGGTTCCGGGACACTCTCGGCCGGCTGAACATGGCGGTGGCGGACGCCTCGGAGCGAGTGCTGCTGGTGGTGGCCGGGCAGGTGCTCACGGTCAAGCCCTCCGCCGGGTAGCGGGCGGGTGGGCGGCTTCGAGGGCCACCACCGCAAGTCCGCCTCTGCCGTGTAGATTTCCGCTCGATGGACACCACCGTGGATCTCGATACGTTCTCCTCGCTCGTCGAGCGCCCCGACGACAGCGCCCGCCACGCCGCCGAGGAGCGCTGGCAGCAGCTCGACAAGCCGCGCGGCGGCCTCGGGCAACTGGAGGAACTCGGCAGCTGGCTGGCCTCCGTGCAGGGCGACTCACCGGTGCGGCCGCTGACCGCCGCCAAGGTGCTGGTCTTCGCCGGCGACCACGGCGTGGCCGGTCTCGGCGTCTCCCGCCCCGGCGCGCCCGGCACCGCGCAGCGGGTGCAGGCGGTGCTGGACGGCACCGCCCCCGTCGCAGTCCTGGCGCACCGCTACGGCGCCGAGGTGCGGGTGGTGGACCTGGCCGTCGACGCCATCCCCGGGACCTTCCCCGCCGAGGTGGAGCACCAGCGGGTGCGGCGCGGCTCCGGGCGGATCGACGTGGAGAACGCGATCAGCCTCGACGAGGCCGCGCAGGCCTTCCGGATCGGTACGGCCATCGCCGACGAGGAGGCCGACTCCGGAACCGACCTGGTGCTGCTCGGCGACCTCGGCGCCGGCTCGACCACTGTCGCCGCGGTCCTGATCGGCGCGCTCTGCGGCACCGACGCGGCCGCGGTCACCGGGCGCGGCTCGGGCATCGACGACCGGGTGTGGATGGTCAAGTGCGCGACCGTGCGCGATGCGCAGCGGCGGGCCCGCCCGGTGCTGGGCGACCAGCTGGCGCTGCTCGCGGCGGTCGGCGGAGCGGACTTCGCGGCCATCACCGGGTTCCTCCTGCAGTCCGCGGTGCGCAAACTGCCGGTGGTGCTGGACGGGGTGGTCTCAGCCGCCTGTGCGCTGGTCGCGCAGCGGATCGCGTTCCGGGCGCCCGAGTGGTGGCGGGCCGGACAGGCGAGCGGCGAACCCGCGCAGGCCAAGGCCTTCGACCGGCTGACCCTGACCCCGCTCCAGGATCTTGGCGTTTCGATGGGCGAAGGGGTCGGTGCGCTGCTGGCGCTGCCACTGCTCCAGGCCGCCACCGACACGCTCGCGGATCCGGCCGAGGTGCTGCGGATCCAGCGGGTGACGGCCGGGCCCAAGGAGCCGCCGCGCCTGCCCACGGCGGCGGAGTTGCTGGGACGCGGCTGAGCGCCGCCCGGGCGCCTGGCACGGCGCACCCCGTCCGCAATGGCTCCTGCCGACGCGGTCGGCGGTACCGGGCGGCCCCGCACGGCGCCCTCGGGAGGTGCGCGGCCGATCATGCGGTTCGCCGCCGGTTCGAGCGAGTGAGGATCTGGAGCATTGACCCGGAGTGCCGGTGAGGCGCCCTCGTGGGGGGAGGGGGTGCGGTTCGCGTTCGGGACGCTGTCCGTGCTGCGGGTACGGGTCGAGCGGTGGGACCGGGCGGCCGGGGGACGGGCGATGGTCTGCGCCCCGCTGGTCGGGGTCGTGCTCGGGGCGCTCGCGGCGGGCGCCGGCGCGCTGGTCGACTGGCGCGCGGGCGGGCTGCTCGCGGCGGTGGCCGCGGTGGCCGTACCGGCCTGGCTTACCCGCGGGCTGCACCTGGACGGACTGGCCGACGTGGCGGACGGCCTGGGCAGCGGGAAGCCGGCCGAGGACGCTCTGCGGATCATGAAGCAGTCGGACATCGGGCCGTTCGGCGTACTCACCCTCGTCCTCGCGCTGCTGGCCCAGATCGCCGCCCTGACCGGGCAGTTCGCCGACTCCGCCCGGCACGGCGCGCTGGCCGTACTGACCGCCGCAGTGGCCGCGCGCTGCGCGCTGTCCTTGGGCTGCCTGCGGTCGGTGCCCGCCGCGCGACCGGGCGGGCTGGGTGCGATGGTGGCCGCCACGGTGCCGCCCGCCGGTGCACTCGCCGTCTCCGCGCTCGCGGGGCTCGGCCTCGCCGCGGCGGGGTGGGCGGACGGCTGGGCGGCGCTGCGCTACCCTGGCGCGCTGCTGGCCGGCCTGGGTGCGGCGGGCCTGCTGCTGCGGCGCTGCGTGCGGCGGTTCGGCGGCATCACCGGGGACGTGCTCGGTGCGCTGGCGGAGACCGCCGCCACCGCCGCGCTGCTCACCCTGGCACTGATCGGTTGGTGACGCTGCGTCATGACGGCCGACCTGGACCGGTGTTGGGTGAATTGTGACCAATTGTGAGATCCGAGGCACCCGTTCGCCTGGAAACCGGGCCCATCCCGAGGGCGGCGTGATCCCATCATGCGGACTAACATGCGGGGAGCACCGTTACCCTGCGCCCTGTTCCAGCGGAGCACGCCGGGGTGATGCCGGTGCGGCACCGGCGCCGCACCCGGCTGTGGACCGTGAAAGAACAGGACTCATCTACGTGACTGCATTGTCTGTGAGCACCTCCTCCGCCGCCACGCTGCGCGCGGACGCCCTGGTGATCGGTGTCGGCAAGGGCCCCAAGGGCCTCGTGGTGGCCGATGGCGCCGAGGTCGTGGCCGAGGCGTTCGAGGGCAAGCTGGCCGAGGTCCTCAGCACCCTGGGCGCGACCGGTGCCGAGGGCGAGTCGGTCAAGCTCCCCTCCCCCGTCGGCGTGAAGGCCGCCCTGGTGATGGCCGTCGGCCTCGGCGAGGTCTCCGACGAGGGCTACAGCGCGGAGGCGCTGCGCCGTGCGGGCGGTGTCGCCGCCCGTGCGCTGGCGGGCGTCAAGAAGGCCGCGCTGGCCCTCCCGGCCGCCTCGACCGAGGAGTTCGAGGCCGTCGCGCTCGGCGGCCTGCTCGGCTCGTACAGCTTCACCGCCTACAAGGGCGGCGAGAACGGCAAGGCTCCGGTCGGCGAGCTGGTGCTGCTGACCGACCGCAAGGGCAGCAAGGACGCCAAGGCCGCCGCCGAGCGCGCCACGGCGATCGGCGAGGAGATCAACCGCGCCCGCGACCTGGTCAACACCGCGCCGAACGAGCTCAACCCGAAGTCCTTCGCCGCGATCGCCCAGGCGGCCGGCAAGGAGCACGGCCTGAAGGTCGAGGTGCTGGACGAGAAGGCGCTGGCCAAGGGCGGCTTCGGCGGCATCCTGGGCGTCGGCACCGGCTCGGCCAACCCGCCCCGCCTGGTGAAGGTCGCCTACACCCACCCGAAGGCCAAGGCCACCCTGGCGTTCGTCGGCAAGGGCATCACCTACGACTCGGGCGGCATCTCGCTGAAGCCGGCCGGCCACAACGAGACCATGAAGTGCGACATGGCCGGCGCCGCCGCCGTGTTCGCCTCGGTGGTCGCCGCCAAGCGCCTGGGCCTGGCCGTCAACGTCACCGGCTGGCTCGCCCTGGCGGAGAACATGCCGTCCGGCTCGGCCACCCGCCCGGGTGACGTGCTGAAGATGTACGGCGGCAAGACCGTCGAGGTGCTCAACACCGACGCCGAGGGCCGCCTGGTGCTCGCCGACGCGATCGTCCGGGCCGGCGAGGAGAACCCGGACGTGATCGTGGACGTGGCCACCCTGACCGGCGCCATGGTGCTGGCCCTGGGCAACCGCACCTTCGGTGTGATGGCGAACCGGGACGAGCTGCGCGGCCGGCTGCACGCCGCCGCCGAGGCGGTCGGCGAGCAGTCCTGGCCGATGCCGCTCCCGGCCGACATGCGCAAGGGCATGGTCGAGTCCACCATCGCCGACCTCGCCAACATGGGTGAGCGGATGGGCGGCGGCCTGGTGGCCGGCCTGTTCCTGAAGGAGTTCGTCGCCGAGGGCACCGACTGGGCGCACCTGGACATCGCCGGTCCGGCGTTCCACGAGGGTGCCCCGTACGGCTACACCCCGAAGGGCGGCACCGGCAGCGCGGTGCGCACCCTGGTCCGCTTCGCGGAGGAGACCGCGAACGCCTGACCCGCCCGCCGGTGCCCGGCACCGGCGGTCCGACCGAGGGCCCGACACCGTCCGGTGTCGGGCCCTCGACGCATTCCGGGTTACCTGCCGGTAATACAGATCGTCCCACCGCGAAACCGTGTTCGCTGGGGGCGAAACTTTCTTCCGCAGAGCGGAACCGCCCTGGTCCACGATCGGCTGGATCCAGCCTCACGTAGCCGGAAGCACCGTCGCGAGCTGCGACAATACCCACGAGATCGGTACATTTCACCAATCTGTTCGAGATCGCCGGACTTGGCCGAGGCGGCCCCGGACATCAGTCGCCGCCAACAAGTGCGAAGATGTATTTCCGGCACGACTGGGCGCCTTACGAGGGCTTCCCCACCGGACCGTGACCGGCCCGGCGAACCGCACCCCTTTGCATGGAGGACGTGACGTGGCGAACGACGCCAGCACCGTTTTCGACGTAGTCATTCTCGGAGGCGGAAGCGGCGGTTACGCCGCGGCGCTCCGCGCCGCTCAGCTCGGGCTGAGCGTTGCGCTGATCGAGAAGGGTGAGCTGGGCGGCACCTGCCTGCACCGCGGCTGCATCCCCACCAAGGCTCTGCTGCACGCCGCAGAGATCGCCGACGAGACCAAGGAAGCCGCCGAGTTCGGCGTCCTGGCCACCTTCCAGGGCATCGACATCAACGGTGTCCACAAGTACAAGGACGACGTCATCGCCGGCCTGTACAAGGGCCTGCAGGGCCTGGTGGCCTCCCGCAAGGTCCACTTCATCCAGGGCGCGGGCAAGCTCTCCTCGCAGACCTCGGTGGACGTCAACGGCCAGCGCATCGAGGGCCGCCACATCATCCTCGCCACCGGCTCCGTGCCGCGCTCGATCCCGGGCCTGGAGATCGACGGCAACCGGATCATCTCCTCGGACCACGCCCTCAAGCTGGACCGCATCCCGAAGTCGGCCGTCATCCTCGGCGGTGGCGTGATCGGCGTCGAGTTCGCCTCGGTCTGGAAGTCCTTCGGCGTCGACGTCACCATCGTCGAGGCGCTGCCGCACCTGGTCCCGCTGGAGGACGAGAACTCCTCCAAGCTGCTGGAGCGCGCCTTCCGCAAGCGCGGCATCAAGTTCGAGCTGAAGGCCCGCTTCTCCGGCGTCGAGTACACCGAGACCGGTGTGCGCGTCTCCACCGAGAACGGCAAGCAGATCGACGCCGACCTGCTGCTCGTCGCCATCGGCCGCGGCCCGGTCTCGGCCGGCCTCGGCTACGAGGAGAACGGCGTCGCGATGGACCGCGGCTACGTCCTGGTCGACGAGTACATGCGCACCAACGTCCCGACCATCTCTGCCGTCGGTGACCTCGTCCCGACCCTGCAGCTGGCCCACGTCGGCTTCGCCGAGGGCATCCTGGTCGCCGAGCGCCTGGCCGGCCTCAAGCCGGTCCCGCTGGACTACGACGGCGTGCCGCGCGTGACCTACTCCAACCCCGAGGTCGCCTCGGTCGGCATCTCCGAGTCGAAGGCCGTCGAGCTGTACGGCAAGGACAAGGTCGTCACCCTCAAGTACAACCTGGCCGGCAACGGCAAGAGCAAGATCCTGAAGACCGCCGGTGAGATCAAGCTGGTCCAGGTCAAGGACGGCGCCGTGGTCGGCGTCCACATGGTCGGCGCTCGTATGGGCGAGCAGGTCGGCGAGGCCCAGCTGATCTACAACTGGGAGGCCCTGCCGGCCGAGGTCGCGCAGCTCATCCACGCCCACCCGACCCAGTCCGAGGCCCTCGGCGAGGCGCACCTGGCGCTGGCCGGCAAGCCGCTGCACGCGCACGACTGATCGCGGCTCTTACTTCCCCATTTCCCGTACGCAAGACTTGATAGGAGTCGCTGAAACCATGGCGGTCTCAGTAACACTGCCCGCGCTGGGCGAGAGCGTTTCCGAGGGTACTGTCACCCGCTGGCTGAAGGCCGAGGGTGAGCGCGTGGAGGCCGACGAGCCGCTGCTGGAGGTGTCGACCGACAAGGTCGACACCGAGATCCCCGCTCCGGCCTCCGGCATCCTGACCTCGATCAAGGTCGCCGAGGACGAGACGGTCGAGGTCGGCGCCGAGCTGGCCGTCATCGACGACGGCACCGGCGCCCCGGCCGCCGCTGCCGCCCCGGCCGCGGAGGCTGCTCCGGCTGCTCCGGCCCCGGCCGCCGAGGCTCCCGCCGCTGCTCCGGCCCCGGTCGCCGAGGCCCCGGCTGCCGCCCCGGCCGCCGCTGCGGGCACCCCGGTAGTGCTCCCCGCCCTGGGCGAGTCGGTCACCGAGGGCACCATCACCCGCTGGCTGAAGGCCGAGGGTGACACCGTCGAGGTGGACGAGCCGCTGCTGGAGGTCTCGACCGACAAGGTCGACACCGAGATCCCGTCGCCGGTCGCCGGTGTCCTGGTGAAGATCCTGGTCGGCGAGGACGAGACCGCCGAGGTCGGCGCCCAGCTCGCGCTGATCGGTGCCGCGGGTGCCGCTCCGGCTGCTCCGGCCCCGGCTCCGGTTGCCGCCCCGGCCCCGGTTGCCGCCCCGGCCCCGGCCCCCGTCGCTGCCCCGGCCCCGGCCCCGGTTGCCGCTCCGGCTGCTCCGGCTGCTCCGGCCCCGGCCCCGGTTGCCGCCCCGGCCCCCGTCGCTGCCCCGGCCCCGGTTGCCGCCCCGGCCGCTCCCGCCCCGGCACCTGCCGCCGAAGCCGGCGACGCCTACGTCACCCCGCTGGTCCGCAAGCTCGCGGCCGAGCACGGTGTGGCCCTCTCCGCCGTCACCGGGACCGGTGTCGGCGGCCGCATCCGCAAGCAGGACGTCCTGGCCGCCGCCGAGGCCGCCAAGGCCGCCGCCGCTCCGGCTCCGGCCGCCGCCGCGCCGAAGGCCGCTGCCGCCGCGCCGTCCCCGCTGCGCGGTCAGACCGTGAAGATGACCCGCATGCGCAAGGTCATCGGCGACAACATGATGAAGGCCCTGCACGAGCAGGCCCAGCTGACCAGCGTGGTCGAGGTGGACATCACCAAGATCATGACGCTGCGCGGCAAGGCCAAGGACTCCTTCCTCGCCCGCGAGGGCGTGAAGCTGTCCCCGATGCCGTTCTTCGTCAAGGCCGCCGCCCAGGCGCTGAAGAGCCACCCGGTGATCAACGCCCGGATCAACGAGGCCGAGGGCACCATCACCTACTTCGACACCGAGAACATCGGTATCGCTGTGGACTCGGAGAAGGGTCTGATGACCCCGGTCATCAAGGGTGCGGGCGACCTCAACATCGCCGGCATCTCCAAGAAGACCGCCGAGCTGGCCAGCAAGGTGCGCGACAGCAAGATCACCCCGGACGAGCTGTCCGGCGCCACCTTCACCATCAGCAACACCGGCTCGCGCGGTGCGCTGTTCGACACCGTCATCGTTCCGCCGAACCAGGTCGCCATCCTGGGCATCGGCGCCACCGTCAAGCGCCCGGTCGTCATCGAGGCCGAGGGCGGCACCGCCATCGGCATCCGCGACATGACCTACCTGTCGCTCTCCTACGACCACCGTCTGGTGGACGGCGCCGACGCCGCCCGCTACCTGGTCGCCGTCAAGGAGATCCTCGAGGCCGGCGAGTTCGAGGTCGAGCTCGGCCTCTGATCAGGCTCTGATCGGCCGGTAGCCGCAAGGGCGGTGCCCCGTCCCGTCGCGTTCGGCGCGTACGGGACGGGGCACCGCCCTTTGCGCGTACGGGAGTTGCCCGCGGTGGGCGCGACTCCGGCAGCGTGGGCCGGTCTGGAGCTTCAGGGGTGAGGCGTGGTGCGGGAGCGGGTCGAGGACCTGGTCGTGGTGGTGCCCGGGATCATGGGCAGTCGGCTCGTCGACGCGGACGGCCGACCGATCTGGGACCTCTCCGGCGGCGCCCTGCTGCGCGGCATCCGGGCCTTCGCGGGCACCGCCCCCAGGCTCGCCGTACGGTCGGCCGATCCCGACTTCGACGACGGTGTACGGGCCGTCGGCCTGATGCGCGACCTGCACGACCTGCCCGGCACCGGGCTCGCCGTCGACGGCCACTCACGCCTGCTGGACTGACTGGCGTACCAGTTCACCCTCGATCGTCGCCCGTCCGACGCGTCCCCGGCCAACCTGCTCGCGTTCGGGTACGACTGGCGGCTCTCCTGCCGCCGCAACTCGGCCCGGCCCGGCGCCGCCGTCGAGCGGGCGCTCGACCGTTGGCGGGCCTCGGCCGCCAGCCGGCGGGAGGCCCGGGTCGTCTTCACCTTCCACTCGATGGGCGGTCTGGTCGCCCGGTACTACGTCGAGTGCCGCGGCGGCCATGGGATCGCCCGTCGGCTGATCACCCTCGGCACTCCGCACCGGGGTTCACCGGACGCCCTGCTCCACCTGGTCAACGGTGTGCACCGGGGCCGGGGCCGGCTGGCCGTCGACCTCACCGCCTTCGCCCGCAGCCTGCCCTCGCTGCACGAGCTGCTACCCGGCTACCGGACGGTGGTCCAGGGCCTTGCGCCCGGCGCGTACCGGGCCGAAGGACAGCGGGCGCACGGAGGCAATCACCGCGCTGCTGCTGGTGAAGTGACGAGTGACCCTGGGGCGGGGAGTCCGCCGGGGCGGCCATCGACCGCACCGGGGTCCTGAGCCCTTCCGGGCCGGGTCCCCGTGCCCTCCGCGAAGGCACGCCACTCCGCACGGGCGTCAACGCATGCATTCGCCCTGACGAGCGGCGATGCTGGAGCGGTGATGTACGAGACGGACTTCTGGCAGCTCATCGACGAGACCCGGGACGCGGCCGGCGGCGACCCCGACGACCAGGCCGACGTGCTGGTCGAGCGGCTCGCGCAGCTGACGCCGGACGATGTGCTCGACTTCGCGCGGCTCTTCGAGGCCCGGTTCCAGCGCGCCTACCGGATCGATCTCTGGGCGGCCGCGCACCTGCTGCTCGGCGGCGCTTCGGAGGAGGCCTTCGACTACTTCCGCTGCTGGCTGATCGGCCAGGGCCGGGAGGTCTTCGAAGGGGCACTGCACCAGCCGGACGATCTGGCCGAGCTGGTACCGGACTTCGACGAGAAGGAGGACGGCGAGGCCGAGGACCTCGGCTATGCCGCCGACGAGGCGCACGAGCAGCTCACCGGGCTGCCGCTGCCCGATCTCGGGATCGAGCAGCCGAGCCGGCCCGAGGGTACGCCGTTCGACTTCGAGGACGCCGCGCTGATGGCGAAGCGGTTCCCCAAGCTGTGGGAACAGTACGGAAGTTGAGGGTGACGGCGAACCTCAGGCGCCCACGCCGCCCGAGCTCGCCCTGATGCCCTGGACGATCCGGTCGAGCACCGCCGGGTCCGGCGCCAGGGGGTCGTCGTCCACCGATCCGGTCAGCACGGTGAAGCCGCCGCCGTGCGCCGGGACGGCCACCACCAGGACGTACCCCTGGACGCCGTCCTTCGGCACCACGTGCCAGCGCTCGGCGAAGCCCCGCCTGCCCGCCACCGCGACCGGCCCGGAGGGCAGTTGCCGGTGCGAGGCGAGTTCACCGAAGAGCACCGGTGCGGTGTCCGCCATCGCCGAGCGGGCGACCGCGACCGCGTCAGGGCCGGTCACCGGCGCCGTGCCGATGGCGAAGCTGCCGCGCACGCAGCCCGCCGGGGCGGCGCAGGAGTACGGGGCGGTGAAGAGCTGGACGGCGGCGTCACGGCCGCGCCGGCCCGGGGTCCAACCGGCGGGCAGCGGGAGGGTCCAGCCGTGCACCGGGTCACTTGCGGGGCCGTCCGGCGCCATGATGGTGGGCGGAGCGTCCCGGGCCGGCCGGCCCGGGCCGGCCTTGGCGGCGCCGAGGAAGGGCAGCGCGGCAACGTCGTCCGGACCGTCCGAATCGGCGACGATCCAGACCAGTCCGGTGAGGGCCGCCGTCGCGAAGACGGCGACCACCAGGCTGACGATCAGCCCGCCGAGGGACCTCGGCGACTTCCGCGCGGACGACGGAGCCGGTTCGGCCCGGTCGCCGCCGTCCCACCGGCCTTCCGGTGCGCCGCCGAACGCCCCGGGGTCCGGCTCTCGGTTCCGGCCCGCAGGAGTCGAATCGCTCACGTGCGGTACCGTACCGGTCGCCATCCGGCCCCGACAGACGGCTTATGACTCCTCGCCCGACCTTTCGTCACGTCGCCTGGACCGCAGAGGATCTACAACGGGGATCAGGAAGCGGACCGGCCGGCGCGTGCCGGGTTCAGGTGCGGTCCACCAGGTCGAGTCCCATCAGCACGTCGTCCACGTAGTGGCCGTCGAGGTGGAACTCCCCCGGCAGGATTCCGTCCACCGTGAACCCGGCCCGCTCGTAGAGCCGTCGGGCGTTCACGTTCCAGCCGAGCACCCGCAGGGTGAGGCGGCGGATCCGGTCGGCGCGGGCGGCCTCGATCGCGGCGTCGAGCAGCAGGGCGCCGATGCCCCGGCCCCGAGCCTCGGGAAGTACCGCGAAGCCCTGGATCTGGCGGATGTGCCGGTTGCTCTCCAGCGGCGTCACCGGCACCTGCCGGACGTAGCCGACCACCAGACCCTGCGACTCGGCGACCAGGAACTGCTCGGGTGCGCGCCGCTCGTTGAAGTACTCGACGTCCCTGGCGGGTTGCGGCAGGACGTCGCTCGTCCGGGACCAGGCCTCGTGGTCGATCACGGCGAGCTGCGGGCCGTCCTCGGTCAGTGCTCCTCGTATGGTCACACCGTCAGATCGCATGGCCGACATGCTATTCAGCGGGCGGCTCCCCGACCACGGTTTTACGACCTGGCACGATGGCCCCATGCGTATCGCGGTGACAGGGTCAACGGGTCTGATCGGTTCGGCGCTCGTCCGCTCTCTGCTGGCGGACGGCCACGAGGTGGTGCGGCTGGTCCGCCACCGGACGAGGGCCGGCAGGCAGCCGGACGGCACGGTCGGGGTCGGCTGGAACCCGCATCGGATGCAGATCGACCGGGCCGGCCTCGACGGGGTCGAGGCCGTGGTGAACCTGGCCGGCGCCGGGGTCGGCGACCACCGGTGGACGGACTCCTACCGGCAGGAGGTCCGGGACAGCCGGGTGCTCGGCACCGAGACCATCGCCGCCGCCATCGCCGAGGCCAAGGAGCCGCCCCGGGTCCTGGTGAACGCCTCCGCCGTCGGCTACTACGGCCAGACCGGCGACCGGATCATCGACGAGGACGCGCCCGCCGGGGACGACTTCCTGGCGCGGGTCTGCGTCGAGTGGGAGGCCGCCGCCCGGCCCGCCGAGGACGCCGGGATCCGGGTCGCGTACGCCCGCACCGGACTGGTGCTCTCGGCGAAGGGCGGCGCGGGCGGACGGCTGTTCCCGCTGTTCCGGCTGGGACTGGGCGGGCGGCTGGGCTCGGGCGAGCAGTACTGGGCGGTGATCTCGCTGGCGGACGAGGTCGCGGCACTGCGGTTCCTGATCGACCGGCCGGAGCTGAGCGGGCCGTTCAACCTCACCGGCCCCGAGCCGGTCACCAACCGGGAGCTGACCGAGGCGATGGGTCGCGTGCTCCGGCGGCCGACGCCGTTCCCGGTGCCGGAGCCGGTGCTGCGACTGGCGCTCGGCGAGATGGCGGTGGAGGTCTGCGGAAGCCACCGGGTCCTGCCCAGGCGGCTCCTGGACGCCGGGTTCCGGTTCCGGCACCCGGACGCGGATTCGGCGGTACGGGCGGCGCTGGAGCGGCAGCCGGGCGCCTGATCCCCGGCCGGGCAGGTCCCTCGGGCCGCGGGACCGGCACCGTCGCGGCGGGAGCAGCGGGACCGGCACGGGCGACCCACTGGGCGGGAGGGCCTTCCAGGCACCTGATCCGCCCAATGTCTCCCGGGGGCACGGGGACCGGCGCGACCAGCCCGCAACGGCGGTGCACCATTGCGCGCAAGACTCCTCGCGCCCCGGTATTGCACCTTGCCGTAGGCGGGTGCCAACGGTGCGGCGGACCTGACGTGCGGCACCCCAGGGTGCCTGGGGTGCCGCACACCGGCCGTACCGCACCGGGATGTCCGGGGAACGTCCAGGGTGCGTACGGACCAGGGCGGGTGGGGCGGATGGAGGGGGCGCACGGTGGCATCCGGGCGGCGCGCCGTACGCCCCTGGTGACCGTACGCGCCCGCCGAGCCGGGGAATGCGCCGTTCCGGCGCACAGTCCGTGACCGCACCCCGCACCATGCCGCCGATGCCCGCGGAGGCCCCCGATTCGAACGAACTTCTCTGCCTGATCGCTGCACTGACGGGGCATCACATCGTCGGACCGTGCCCCGGCAGCCTGTTGTCCGCGTCGGCCGGTTCCCCAGGGATCAGGGAGGAGCACACTCGTGCCCGCACATGACTTCACCCGCCGCACCCGCCGGCAGTCCGACCCGGACGTCGTTGTGGTGGGCGCCGGGCTCGCGGGCCTGGCCGCCGCTCAGGCGCTCACCAGCCGAGGCGTGACCGTCCAGGTACTGGAGGCGACCGAGCGGATCGGCGGCCGGACGGCCGGCCGCGAACTCGACGGCTTCCGCTTGGACAACGGCGGTCACCTGCTGAACACCGACTTCCCCGAGCCACGCCGCAGGCTCGACCTGGACCGGCTGGAGCTGCGTCCGCTCGCCCCCGGTGTCCTGGTGCACAGCGGGATCCGCCGCTACCGCGTGGGTGATCCGCAGCAGACCGCCGCCCGGCAGGCCGCCACCCGCGGCCCACTGGGCAGCCCGCTGGACAAGGCCAGGCTCGGCGCCTCCCTCACCCGGCTCGCCGCCACCCCCGTCCAGCGGCTGCTGACCCGGCCGGAGACCACCATCGCCCGTGCGCTGGCCGAGCGGGGCCTGGCCCCCCGCACCGTGGACGGCTTCCTGCGCCCGCTGCTCGGCGCCCTGCTCAGCGACCCCACGCTCGGCACCAGCAGCCGGGTCGCCGACGTGGTGCTGCGCTCCTACGCGCGCGGACGGCTCTGCCTGCCCGCCGCCGGCATCGGCGCGGTCCCGGCACAGCTGGCCGAACGGCTTCCCGCCGGGACGATCCGGCTCGGCGTCCGGGTCACCGCGATCGCCGCCGACGGCGTCGACACCGCCGGGCACGGACGTATCGCCGCCCGCGCGGTGCTGCTGGCCACCGACGCCCAGTCGGCGGCCACGCTGCTCCCCGGCCTGCGGGTGCCGGACCACCACCCGGTGACCACCTACTACCACGCCGCGGACCGCTCACCGCTGGGCGAGGCCGTCCTGCTCCTCGACGCCGACCGGCCCGGCGGCCAGGCCGTGCTCTCCCACTCGCTGGTGCTGAGCGAGGTGGACCCCTCGTACGCACCGGCCGGACAGGCGCTGATCGCCACCACCGTGCTCGGACGCCGCAGCTTCGAGCCGGGCGGTCCCGCCGGGTACGAGCCGCTGGTCCGGCGCCGGCTGGCCGAGCTGTACGGCACGTCCACCTCGGGCTGGGAGTTCCTGAGCGTGCGCCACATCCCGGACGCCGTGCCGGCGATGCCGCCGCCGCACAACTTCCGGCGCCCGGTGCGCCTGCTGGCCGGGCTGTACGCCTGCGGCGACCACCGGGACACCAGCACCGTGCAGGGCGCGCTGGTCTCCGGACGGCGGGCGGCGCAGGCCGTGCTGCGTGATCTCCGGGTACCGGTGACCGCGCGGGCGGCGGAGGCGGCGTAGCCGGCTCGCTCCGGGCGGCCCGGGCACGGCAGGCCGGCGTCGCGGGACCAGCCGCGGCACCGGCCTGCCATGCCCACCGCGGGTCCCGCGCCGATCTGGCCCGACACCGGGGCCCGCGCTCAGATGACCCCGGTCTGGCGGGCGGCCTCCTCGAAGGAGCGGGCGGCCTGACTGCCCCGGTAGGGGGCCAGGCGGCGGTGGAAGTCGCGGAGGTACTCGACGGTGCGGGCCGAGCGCATCTCCCCCGCCGCGCGCAGGGAGTCGGCGGCGATGCCGCAGGCATCGTCCACGTCGCCCATGCCGAGGCGGGCGGTGGCGAGCACCATCCGGCAGAAGATCCGGCTGCGGGCGAAGGCGGGGGCCCGCAGCCGCAGGGACTTCTCGGCGTGCTGGGCGGCCGGGCGCCACTGCTGGAGGTCCCGGTAGCAGTGGGCGAACTCGTCGGCCAGCTGGGCCTCGTCGAAGTGGCGGGCCCAGGTGGGCAGGTCGTCGCCGGTCCGGGCGGTGCCCAGGGCCCGTTCGCAGCGGACCATGGCGGTGGTGCACGAGCGTACGTCGCCGACCAGGGCGTGGCCGCGCGCCTCGGCGGCGTGCATCAGGGCCTGCACGGTCGGCGGTGCGGCGCTGCCGACGCCCTGCTGGGCCACTCTGGCGAGCTGGATGGCCTCCCGGCCGTGGCCCAGGTGGACGGCCTGCTGGCTCATGGTGGTGAGGACGTGGCCGCCGAGCGGCCGGTCCCCCGCCGCCTGGGATAGGCGCAGCGCCTGGACGAAGTACCGCTGGGCGAGGCCGTGCGCGGCGATGTCGAAGGACGTCCAGCCGGCCAGTCTGGTGAGGTCGGCGACCGCGCCGAACAGGGCCCGACCGATCTGCTCGCCGTACCGGCCGCGCAGCATCGGTTCGGCCTCGCTCTCCAGGTACCGGACCAGCGCCTGCCGGGCGTGACCGCCGCCGTACGCCTGGTCCAGGGCGCGGAAGAGGTCGCCGACGGCGCGGATGGCAGCGATGTCGCCCCGGCCGACCCGCAGCGGCGGGCGCTGCTCGCGTACGGCGGGCTCGCCCGGCTCGGTGCCGGCGGCCCGGGCCGGACCGCCGGGGCCGCGGCTCTGGGACGGCACCCGGACCATCGGCGCCTGGACCAGCAGCTGGGCCGGGATGGCCGCCTGGGCCGGGGCGGCCGGGGTGCCGGGCCGGGCGCCGGGGACCGCCGGGCGGTTGTCCGTGCCTGGTGCGGAGCCGTCGCGGGCGACCCGCTCGTCGGTGCGGCCGATCAGCCAGTCCCGGCTGGGGACGACCAGGCCGGCCGGGGTGAAGGCGATCCGGCGCAGCTCGGACTGCGGGCCGTTGTCCTTGCGCCACATGCTGGCGACGATGTCCACGGCCTCCTGCGGGGTCTCGGCGAACTCGAGTCCGGCGTAGACGGGGGCGCAGGCGTCCAGGCCGATGTCCTGGGCGGAGAAGCGGCGGCCGAGACGCCGGGTGAAGACCTCGGCGATCAGCGCGGGGGTGGCGCCGCGGGGCTGCTGGCCGCGCAGCCAGCGGGTCACGGAGGTCTTGTCGTAGCGCAGGTCCAGGCCGTGCTCCAGGCCCAGCTGGTCGACCCGGCGGGCGAGACCGGCGTGCGAGAACCCGGCCTCCTCGATCAGGGCGGCGAGCCGCGGGTTCTGGGTCCGGTCGGCACCGTGGGCGGCGCCGTGCACGGGCTGGACGTGTACGGCCTGGGTGTCCGTCGGCTGCGGGTCCGCCGCCTGGGCGGCCCCGGCGGACCGCAGGGCATCGGTCTGACCGTGGTCGTCGGCGTGCGGGGGTGTCCCGGCCGGCGCGTGGTGCGGGTCGAGCTGTCCGTACGTGTTCGTCGGGCGGTCGGTTGCGGGCGTTTGGGGCATGTCGGTCTCAACACCTCTCTAGCGCCGCACCAGTACCCCGGTACCCGGGGCGGCGCCCCCTGTCGGGAGTCGGCGTGAATGTAGCGGGCATTTTGCCGCTATGGGCGGATCTGGGCGGCCAATCCTCCGAACGGGTGACTCAGTGGCGCCCATTGTGAGGAAGGTGGGGCTGAACGTGTTTGGGTGCATGTGTGACTCTGCCCGTTTCCGTTCCATAGCGGTCGGCACCACTCGCATGCGGAGTGCTGTGGGGGTCCGTCACATAGGAGTGGGCGGCCGTGCGTTCCTACCGTTCTCGGCCATGGACACCACTTCCCCCCGCCCGCTCGACGGCCGTACGGCACTGGTCACCGGCGCCGCCTCGGGCATCGGCCGGGCCTGCGCGGAGGCCTTCGCCGCAGCCGGCGCCCGGGTCTACGTCGTCGACGTGGCGGCCGCCGCGACCCAGGAACTCGCCTACCGGACGGGCGGATCGGCCTTCGTCACCGACCTCGCCGACCCCTCGGCCGTGGACGCGCTGCCGGACGACGCGGACATCGTGGTCAACAACGCCGGCCTGCAGCACGTCGCGCCCGTACACGAGTTCCCACCGGAGCGGTTCGCCCTGATCCAGCGGATCATGGTGGAGGCACCGTTCCGGATCCTGCGCCGCACCCTGCCGCGGATGTACGCGCGCGGGTGGGGCCGGGTCGTCAACATCTCCTCCGTGCACGGTCTGCGGGCCAGCGCCTTCAAGTCCGCGTACGTGACCGCCAAGCACGGCCTGGAGGGGCTGAGCAAGACGGTCGCCCTGGAGGGAGCTCCGTACGGCGTGACCAGCAACTGCATCAGTCCCGCGTACGTGCGAACTCCCCTGGTGCAGCGGCAGATCGCCGACCAGGCCCGGGTGCACGGCATCCGGGAGGAGGAGGTGGTGGAGCGGATCATGCTCGCCCGCACCGCCGTCAAGCGCCTGATCGAGCCGGCGGAGGTGGCCCGGATCGCCCTGTGGCTGTGCTCCCCCGACAGCGCGTACATCACCGGCGCGAGCCTGCCCGTGGACGGCGGCTGGACCGCTCACTGACGACTGCGCACCGATGACCGCACGCCGACCAGCGAACCGGCCACGCGCCGATTCGGCCGGCAGCAGGCCGATTCGGACCGGCCTGGCAGAGCGGCCCGGGCGGGCGCCGAACGGCCGGACGGCGGCGCGCGGTCGGCCGGGCGCGCTCTCGTGCTCCCCGGCACGAGGCCGGGAAAGCCCTGGGCGTTCCCCGTCCGGGCCGGACCTGGCACGATGGCGCGCACCATGGACGACCCTCACACCAGTTCCGCCCCGGCGCTGCGCAGGCTGCTCGCCCTGCTCGCGTCCGGCGCCGCCGCGGAGGAGCTCGCCGAGGTCCCGGCCGAGGCCCGGCGGCAGGGCGCCGCAGCCGCCGTGCTGGCCGAGATCGACGAGGCCGCCTGGCAGGCCGTGAGCGTGCACCGGACCCTTCGTCAGCACCGGCGCCGGGAGGCGGAGCTGACCGCGCTCTTCGACACCGCCGGCGACCTCTCCGCCTCGCGGGACCTGGACACCGTCCTGCAGGCGATCGTCCGCCGGGCCAGGATGCTGCTCGGCACCGACACCGCGTACCTCACCCTCCCCGACCCCGTGGCCGGGGACACGTACATGCGGGTCACGGACGGTTCGGTCTCGGAGCTCTTCCAGACCCTGCGCCTGAGCCTCGGGGACGGTCTGGGCGGACTGGTCGCGCAGACCGCCCGCCCCTACGCGACCGACGACTACCGCACCGACGAGCGCTTCCGCCACACCGACCGGATCGACGCCGGGGTCCTTGACGAGGGACTGGTGGCGATCATCGGGGTGCCGCTGCTGCTCGGCGGCCGGGTGATCGGGGTGCTGTTCGCCGCCGACCGCACCCCGCGCTCCTTCTCCCCCGACGAGGTCGCACTGCTGTGCTCGCTCGCCGCGCACGCCGCCATCGCCCTGGACAGCGCGAAGTCGCTGTCCGACACCCGGGCCGCGCTGGCCGAGCTGAACGCCGCCAACGCCGTCATCCGGGCGCACTCCGCCGCCGTCCAGCGCGCCGAACAGGCCCACGACCGGCTCACCGACCTGGTGCTGCGCGGCGCCG
Organism: Kitasatospora cystarginea; assembly: GCF_039533515.1. Taxonomy (NCBI): domain Bacteria; kingdom Bacillati; phylum Actinomycetota; class Actinomycetes; order Kitasatosporales; family Streptomycetaceae; genus Kitasatospora; species Kitasatospora cystarginea. The sequence goes on from NZ_BAAATR010000001.1 coordinate 169,748, forward strand.
AGGTACCCGACGTGGCCGCCGAGGTCGCCGCCCTGCTCGGCGGCGAGGTCACCGTACGGGACGCCGAGGGCGGCCGGCTGGCCGGCCGCGGCCGGGACGGCAGGGGACTGGCCCGGGCGCTCGCCGCCTCCCGCACCGACGGGCGCGCCGTCCGGCACGGGGAGAGCTGGGTCTGCGCGGTGCTGGCCGGACAGGAGCCGCTCGGCAGCCTGCTGCTGCAGGGCCGGCCGGACCTGGACCACGCGGACCGCCGCCTGTTCGAGCGCGCCGCCGTGGTCACCGCGCTGCTCCTGCTGCTGCGCCGCTCGGTCGCCGAGACCGAGAACCGGGTCCGCGGCGAACTCCTCACCGATCTGCTCACCGCTCCGGACCGCGACCCCGCCCGGCTCACCGCTCGCGGCCGCCGTCTTGGCGTCGACCTCGGCCGGCCGCACCTGGTACTGGTCGCCGAAGCCGCACCCGAGGACCGGAGCCGGCTGGCCCGGGCCGCCGTCCGCCACCTGTTCGGGACCAGGGGCATCAGCGCCGAGCACGGCGAGGCGGTGGCCCTGCTGCTCCCCGACGACGGATCGCACTCTCCCGGGCAGCGGGCGGCCCAGGCCGCCGAACGGCTGGCCGGGCTGCTGGGCTCCCCGGTCACGGTCGGCGCCGGACGGGTCGCGACCGGTCCAGTCGCGCTGGCCGCCTCCTACTCGGAAGGGGTGCGGTGCGTACGCGCGCTGCGGGTGCTCGGACGGGTCGGCCACGGCGCCGCCGCCGCCGAACTGGGGTTCCTCGGAGTCCTGCTCGGTGACGGCCACCGGGTGGAGGGTTTCGTGGCGAGCACGCTCGGGCCGCTGCTGGAGTACGACGCCCGGCGCGGCACCGAGCTGGTCCGCACCCTGCGCGCCTACTTCGCCTGCGGCGGCAGCCTGACCAGGGCCAAGGACGACCTGCACGTCCATGTGAACACCGTGGTGCAGCGGCTGGACCGGATCGGGGCGCTGCTCGGGCGCGACTGGGACCAGCCCGAACGCGCGCTGGAGCTCCAGCTCGCACTGCGCCTGCGGCTCCTCGCGGAGAGCTGAGCAAAGGCCCGCCGCCCCTGGAGAGTGGTCCGTCCGCCCCGAGCAGCCGGGCTTCACCCGGTCAGGCGTACGCTTGCCGAGTTGGTCTCGAACGCCTGGCAAGGAGCAGCGGTGAGCGAGAACGTGCGGTTCGTGCGGATGGGCACCGGCGAGGGCTTGGTGCCGTACGAGGAAGCGTGGGCCGAGCAGCAGCGCCTGCATGCGCTGCGGGTGGCGGACGAGATCCCGGACACCGTGCTGCTGCTCGAGCATCAACCGGTGTACACCGCAGGCAAGCGCACCGACCCGGCGGACCGCCCGCTGGACGGTACCCCGGTGGTCGAGGTCAACCGCGGGGGCGAGATCACCTGGCACGGTCCGGGCCAGCTGATCGGCTACCCCATCGTCAAGCTGCCGGATCCGATCGACGTGGTCGCGTACGTGCGCCGGCTGGAGGAGGCGCTGATCCGCTCGTGCGCCGACTTCGGTGTCGAGAGCACCCGGGTCGAGGGCCGCAGCGGGGTGTGGGTGCTGGGCGAGGCGATCGCGGACGCGGTGGTGGACCCCGCGAAGGTGGTGGAGATCGGCAAGCTGACGCTGCGGATGGGTCTGCCGCTGGGTATCGACCCCCGGCTGGCCGGGCCCGAGTACGCGCCCTCCAACGCCGGTCAGCGCGGCGACGACCGCAAGCTGGCGGCGATCGGGGTGCGGGTCGCGCGCGGTGTGACGATGCACGGCTTCGCGCTCAACTGCAACCCTGACATGACCTGGTTCGACCGGATCGTGCCGTGCGGGATCCGGGACGCCGGAGTGGCCTCGATCGCCTCGGAGCTGGGTCGGGACTTCGGGGTCGGCGACGCGCTGCCGGTGGTCGAGGAGCATCTGCGGGCGGTCTTCGCGGAACTGCCGGAGCCCGCCCTCGTCCGCTGATTCCGGCCCTTCCCCGCCGTTCCTCCTGGCCCGTTCCCGGCCTCCACACTGGGAATGGGCCAGGCCCGTGTGCTGTTGCCCTGCGAATGCGGGGCACCGGCCCGACACAAGCCCCACAAGCACAGGCGTACCCTGGTGGTACCCCGTCTAGTTCTAGGAGTCGCACGTGTCCGCTGTCGCACCCGACGGCAGGAAGCTCCTTCGCCTGGAGGTCCGCAACAGCGAGACCCCGATCGAGCGGAAGCCTGAGTGGATCAAGACCCGGGCGAAGATGGGCCCGGAGTACAACGCCCTCCATTCGCTGGTGAAGAAGGAGGGTCTGCACACGGTCTGCCAGGAGGCCGGCTGCCCGAACATCTTCGAGTGCTGGGAGGACCGCGAGGCCACCTTCCTCATCGGCGGTGACCAGTGCACCCGCCGCTGCGACTTCTGCCAGATCGACACCGGCAAGCCCGCCGAGTTCGACCGGGACGAACCGCGCCGGGTAGCCGAGTCCATCCTGACCATGGACCTCAACTACGCCACCATCACCGGCGTCGCCCGTGACGACCTGGAGGACGGCGGCGCCTGGCTGTACGCCGAGACGGTGCGCCAGGTGCACGCGATGACGGCCGACCGAGCGGGCGGCCGGACCGGCGTCGAGCTGCTGGTCCCGGACTTCAACGCGGTGCCCGAGCAGCTGGCCGAGGTCTTCTCGTCCCGTCCCGAGGTGCTGGCGCACAACGTCGAGACGGTGCCGCGGATCTTCAAGCGGATCCGCCCCGCCTTCCGCTACGAGCGCTCGCTGGACGTCATCACCCAGGCCCGTGCGGCCGGTCTGGTGACCAAGTCCAACCTGATCCTGGGCATGGGCGAGACCCGCGAGGAGGTCAGCCAGGCACTGGAGGACCTGGTGAACGCCGGCTGCGAGCTGATCACCATCACCCAGTACCTGCGCCCGTCGCTGCGCCACCACCCCGTGGAGCGCTGGGTGAAGCCGCAGGAGTTCGTGGAGCTGCAGGAGGAGGCCGAGGAGCTCGGCTTCGCCGGTGTCATGTCGGGCCCGCTGGTGCGCTCCTCGTACCGGGCCGGCCGGCTGTACCGCCAGGCGCTGGAGCGCCGCGAGCAGGCGGCCGTCTGACCCGCGCCGATCACGCCGGACACTGCGGCGGGGTGGGCGACACGCTCACCCCGCCGCGGCGTCCGCGACGCCACCGCGGCCGCACTCTGCTTTCATCTGACAGTGACAGTCAGCTCACCGGACGGTAACACCGGCGGGTCAGGATGGGAGCGCCCAGCTCCGTACCGCCCAATCCGTATCTCGACGAGGGAAGTGCTCGGCATGCAGGTACGCATCGGAAAGCTCGCCCGGGTCCGCGAGGTCCGTTCGGTCGGCGGCGCGCTGCGCCTCGCCGAGAGCGTGCTGCTCGCGGGCGGACGGCAGCAGGCCCGGTTGAACGCCTGGACGGCCGTCTGTGAGAACCGCCGGAACGCGGCGGACCGGGAGAGCGGTGCGGCGCTGCTGAGCGACTCCACCGAGGAGCGCCGCCGAGGGGCCTGAGCGGGTGGGGCCGGTCGGCCCGGACGCCGCTGAATGCCTGCGGATGCCGTCGTGTGCCGCCGATTGCCCGCATGCGCTGCGGAATACCCGGGTCGTGCCGGAATGCGCTGATGCGGGTGGGGGGCGCCCCTTGGATATCCCCGGGCCCCGCCACGTACCATGAGCGTTATGGCGACGGAAACATCCGGGAACCCTGGGCGACTCAAGCAGATCCGCCTGGCGTACCAAATGACCAAGAAGGTCGACACCAAGATCGGCCTGATCATCGCAGGCGTCGGCCTGATCACCTTCGGCGTGTTCCTCGCCATCGGCTTTGCGATCGACCACCCCATCTACCTGGGCATCCTCGGCTTCATCGTGGCCTTCCTGGCGATGGCGATCGTCTTCGGTCGGCGCGCCGAGCGGGCGGCGTTCGGGCAGATGGAGGGCCAGCCGGGCGCGGTGGCGGCCGTGCTGAACAACATCCGGCGGGGCTGGAGCACCAACCCGACCCCGGTCGCCGTCACCCGCAACCAGGACGCGGTCTACCGCGCGGTGGGCCGGCCCGGTATCGCGCTGATCGGTGAGGGCAACCCGAACCGGGTCCGCCCGCTGCTGGCCGCCGAGAAGCGGAAGATGGCCAAGGTCGTCGGCGACATCCCGGTGCACGACATCATGGTCGGCGACGGCGACGGCGAGATCCCGCTCAAGAAGCTGCAGATCCATCTGATGCGGATGCCGAACGCGATCACCCCGGCGCAGGTCACCGAGACCAACGACCGCCTGCGCGCGCTGGGCGACCTGCTCTCCAAGGCGCCGATCCCCAAGGGCCCGATGCCGAAGGGCGCCCGGATGCCCAAGGGCGGCCAGGTCCGCTGACCACCGCTCCCCCGGACACACCACGGCCCCGCCGCGAACTCCTCGCGGCGGGGCCGTTCGACTTCCCGAGGGGGTTTCGCCGAAGGGCGGCCTCCTCGAAGGGCGGCTTCGAAAGACGGCGTCCCCGGAAGGTCAGATCCGGACCTCGACCGTGCCGACCGCCTTGTCGTGCAGTCCCCGGGTGTCGCGGTCCCAGACCACCGCCGGCACCACCAGGCAGAGCAGCAGGGTGCGCAGCAGGACCTGGGGGACGGTCGCGCGGCTGCCGTCGAGCCGGACAACCCGCAGGCCGAACAGCCGCTTGCCGACCGTCGTCCCCGCGGTGGCCAGCAGCAGCACGCTGACGAGGTAGAACAGCGGGGTGGTCCACAGATTGGCGACCGTCTGGTCACCGCGGGCGATCAGCCCGTAGGCGACCAGGCTGCAGAGCCAGCCGTCGACGAACAGCGCGCCGATCCGGCGGCCCGGGCCCGCGATCGATCCGGGGCCCTCCTTGGGCCGGCCGAGCCGCTCACCGCGGTACCCGAAGTCGGCGCCCATCTTCTCAGCGGCGGCCTTCGGGCCGTCGATCCACGATCCCAACGCTTCTCTGGTGTCCACGAATCCACACTATCCGGGCAGTACGGCCGATCTTCGGCCCCCTCCCCCGCTGGCAACCCGTGTGGGTGAATCGCATACCGCCGATCCGACTGAGTGGTCCAGACCACTAGCCGCACACGGCCTGGAGCGGAGAAGCGTTTTGCCCGGAACCGTACGACTTTGCCGCCCGCGACGCGCGGGTGGTTAACATTCAGGAAACGGTGGGGTCACCAGTCGGAAACGACCCCTCCCTATGGTGAGCCACCAAATCGCACGCTGAGGAGGATGGATGTTCAACAACGCCGCCGAAGTGAAGCAGTACATCACGGACAACGACATCAAGTTCATCGACGTCCGGTTCTGCGACCTGCCGGGTGTCATGCAGCACTTCTCGGTCCCCGCCTCCACCTTCGACCCGGACGAGACGCTGATGTTCGACGGCTCGTCGATCCGCGGCTTCCAGGCCATCCACGAGTCGGACATGGCGCTGGCGCCGGACCTCAGCACGGCCCGTCTGGACCCGTTCCGCACCGACAAGCACCTCAACATCAACTTCTTCATCCAGGACCCGATCACGGGTGAGGCCTACAGCCGCGACCCGCGCAACGTCGCCAAGAAGGCAGAGGCGTACCTCGCCTCCTCCGGCATCGCGGACACCGCCTTCTTCGGGCCGGAGGCGGAGTTCTACGTCTTCGACTCGGTGCGGTTCGAGACCAGCGCGAACGAGTCGTTCTACCACATCGACTCCGAGGCGGGCGCCTGGAACACCGGCTCGGTCGAGGGCGACGTCCGCGGTTACAAGGTCCGCTACAAGGGCGGTTACTTCCCCATCCCGCCGGTCGACCACTTCGCCGACCTGCGCGCGGAGATCTCGCTGGAGCTGGCCGCGTCCGGCATCCAGGTGGAGCGCCAGCACCACGAGGTGGGCACCGCCGGCCAAGCCGAGATCAACTACAAGTTCAACACCCTGCTGCACGCCGCCGACGACCTGATGCTGTTCAAGTACATCGTCAAGAACGTCGCGTGGCGGAACGGCAAGACCGCCACCTTCATGCCCAAGCCGATCTTCGGGGACAACGGCTCCGGCATGCACGTCCACCAATCGCTCTGGCTGGACAACTCCCCGCTCTTCTACGACGAGCAGGGCTACGCCGGCCTCTCCGACACCGCCCGCTACTACATCGGCGGTCTACTGAAGCACGCGCCCTCGCTGCTGGCCTTCACCAACCCCACGGTGAACTCCTACCACCGCCTGGTGCCCGGCTTCGAGGCACCGGTCAACCTGGTGTACTCGCAGCGCAACCGCTCGGCCGCGATCCGCATCCCGATCACCGGCTCCAACGCCAAGGCCAAGCGCATCGAGTTCCGCGCTCCCGACCCCTCCTCCAACCCCTACCTCGCCTTCTCCGCCATGCTGATGGCCGGCCTGGACGGCATCAAGAACAAGATCGAGCCGCTGGAGCCGGTCGACAAGGACCTCTACGAGCTCGCCCCCGAGGAGCACGCCTCGGTCCCCCAGGTCCCCGCCTCGCTCGCCGCCGTCCTCGAAGCCCTGGAGAACGACCACGAGTACCTGCTCGCGGGCAACGTCTTCACCCCCGACCTGATCGAGACCTGGATCGACTTCAAGCGCACCAACGAGATCGCCCCGATCGCGCTGCGTCCGCACCCGCACGAGTTCGAGCTGTACTACGACCTGTAAAGCGGACTCTGACCTGCGGAAACGCAAATCAACACCTCCGCGTTCTCGCAGGTCAGCAAGTCGCTGACCTGCGAAAACGGATTCGGGTTGCACGCGTCAGACTCGCGACGCCGCCGCGATGTGCACCGGGTGTGCACGCGGATCGAACTCGCGGCCGGTCTGCCGCACCCCGCTTCCCGGCGGGCCGCCCCCCTGCGGCGCGCACCAGCCATCGGTCACACTGGGTAGTCATGCTGGCGCGCATTGGCCTCGCCGAAGGCAGATTCCCGACAGCAACGCGTTGATTCGGCAAAATGCGTCGAAATCGAAGGCCGCCATCCCCCCTGGGGTAGCGGCCTTCGATTTCTGGGGGCGCCGTCGAGCCGTGGGAAGAACCAGGAGCCCAGACACGTTCGGATCGCCTCAGATCCCCATAATCGGGTCCGGGTGCTCTCGAAACTGGTCAGCGGCCCACTCGGGCCGCGAGGCCGTCGAGTACGCACTCCAGGCCGAACGCGAACTCCGCGTCGGGGTCGGGTTCTTCGGCCTCGTGGACGCGGCGGGCGAGCATCGGGTGCTCGCCCGCCGCGAGGACGGCGCTGATGTAGGGCCCGAGGCTGCGCTGCCACTGCTCCTCACTCAGGCCGGTGCGTTGCTCGGCGCGCCGAGCGGCCTGCTGGGTGGCCACCGAGCCCAGCACGTACGCGTGCACGGCGCTGAGCGCCTGCGACGCCAGCGTGATGTCGGGCGTGAGCGCGACGGCGGCGCGCAGGGCGGATTCGGCCCGCCGCAACGTGTTGGGGCCGAGCGAGGGCCTGCCCGCCAGTTCGGCCGCCAGCCACGGGTGGCGCAGCAGGGTCGCGCGCTGGGTGTGCGCGACCGCGGCCAGGTCGGTGCGCCAGTCCGGGGTGGGCTCGGGGAGCGGGTCCTCGCCCTGGGCCGCGTCGACCATCAGGTCCACCAACTCGTCGCGGTTGGTGATGTAGCGGTAGAGGGTGGCCGTCCCGGAGCCGAGGTCGCTCGCGACCCGGCGCATCGAGACCGCGGCCAGGCCCTCCGCGTCGGCAACGGCCAGCGCGGCGGCCACGTACTGGTCCACTCCCGGGGCGCGTCGGGCCGGTTCGGGGCGAGGCCTGGTCCACACCGACCAGGGAGCGGGTTCGGTCATCGGGTGCTTCCCTTCCTCGTTGACCGGCATTCTAGCTTCTGGCTACGGTGTAGCCATGACGGAAACGGCGTATCTGGAAGTACCGGTCCTCGTGGTCGGGGGCGGCAGCGTCGGGCTGCTCACTGCGGCGTTGCTCGCCCACCACGGCGTCCCCGCGGTGCTCGTCGAACGCCGCTCGGGGCCGTCCGTCCACCCGCGCGCCACCGGCATCGGGCCCCGGACGGTCGAGATCCTGCGTGAACTCGGGCTGGACACCGCCGTCGACGCTGTCGCTGTCGACCTACGGGGTGCCACGGCCAAGGCGGTGGCGCGGACCGTCGTCGAGATGGGCGCGGGCGACGTCGTGACCGTGCCCATGCCGATCCCGTCCGCCACCGAGCTGGACACGACGCCGTTCAGGCTGCGTGGCGTCTGCGCACAGGACCGCCTTGACGCCGTGGTGGCGGCCGACCTGGCGCGCCGCGGAGCGGATGTGCGCTGGTCGACCCGCCTGATCGGCATCGCGCAGGACGCCGACGGGGTCGACGTCGAACTGGAGGGGCCCGATGGTCGCTACTCGCTGCGCTCCGCGCGCGTGGTGGCCGCGGACGGCACGCACAGCCCCGTGCGGACCGCGCTCGGCGTGGGCACCTCCGGGGCGGGCGACCTGGGCAAGTCGAAGATCAACATCCTGTTCCGCGCCGACCTCCGACCCCACCTGCGGGGGATGTCCTTCGGCACCTGCACGATCACCGCGCCGGAGGCACCCGGCCTGCTGGTGACCGTGGACGGAGCGACCACCTGGGTCTTCCACGTCACCTGCGACGTGGACGGGGGCGAGCACCCCGAGGACTTCACGGACGAACGCTGCGTCGCGGTCGTCCGCGCGGCGGTCGGCGATCCCGACCTCGACGTCGAGGTGCGCAGCGTGCTGCCGTGGCGGCCCCGGAGCGCCCTGGCCGACCGCTTCGCCGTCGGCCGCGTGTTCCTGGTCGGCGACGCCGCCCACACCGTGGCACCCCTGGGTGCGTTCGGCCTCAACACCGGCGTCGCCGACGCCCACAACCTCGCGTGGAAACTGGCCGCCGTCCACCACGGCGAGGCGGGCGCCGGACTGCTCGACACCTACGCGCAGGAGCGCGAGCCGGTCGCCGCGGCGACGCTGGACCAGGCGATGCGCAGACTCGCCGACCCGGCGCTGCACTGGGGGCGTGGACCCGAGGCCGACGCCGCCAGGGCTGCGGCGGGGGTGTGGGCGGCGCCGGTCGTGCACCTCGGCCAGCGGTACGACTCGGCCGCCGTCGTCGACCCACAGCCGGAACTCCTGTCCACGGTCGACCTGGCGGTGGCGCTGGACGGGTCGCCGGGTTCACGGGTGCCCCACGCGTGGGTCGACGGGGTCTCCACGCTCGACCTGGTCGCATCCCGGTGGACCCTGCTGGTGGGCGCCGCGGGCGACCCGTGGCACGCTGCCGCGGCGCACGTCGGCCTACCGGCACACCGGGTCTGTGCACCGTGGCTGTCCGACGACGGAGCCCTGCTCGTGCGACCGGACGCGATCGTCGCGATGCGGGTCACGGCGCCGGTCCCGGATCCGGCGCGGCTCCTCGCCGACGTCCTGGACCAGGTGCTCGCCCGCCCGGTCACGGCAACGAGCACCTGGCCCGGGGTCACTCCGACGGCGGCACCCCCGTCACTGCGGCCCAAGTCACGGTCTGCATCTGGGCGCGGATCAGGTCCGGTCGGCCCCGCGGGCCACTGCCGGGCGCAGCGTGGCGGTGGCGTGGACGGCCCGACGGTCGAGCTTGCCGGAGCCGGTGAGCAGCAGCTCGGGGCGGACTCGCCCCCTCAGCTTGGCGCCCTAACCCCGTGCGACGTCCGCACTGGCACAGCGGGCCCTATGGCGGGTGACGAAGCCGCGGATTCGTTTCAAGGCTGACCGTTCCCCTGAGAATGGGCCTGGCGGTGCCCGCTGATCGCAGGCCGGGATCACGGAAGCCGCAAGCACACGACCCGCCACACGCCGGGGCCGCCCGAGCTGGCTGTTCGGTGAGTGCGCGCAGCTCTGGCGGAGCCACGCAGTGGCGTAGCTTGGGACCATGAGCATCGATGCCGCCACCTTCGCCCGCCTGCGCGAGATCGCGGACGAGCTGTCCCAGCTGCCCATGAAGCCCCGAGTGGAGATCGGCCGGCAGGGCTTGGTCATGATGGTGTCGCCGACTACTCCGCATGGCCTGACGGCCATCTACCTGCGCCGACAGCTGGAGCAACAGGCCCCGGACGCGCTCGTGTTCACGGACACCGACATGCAGGACGCCGAACTGGGCCGGATGCGAGTGCCCGACCTCATGGTCCTTCCCATGGACTTGATCGACTCTCAACCTCAAGACGCCGTCAACCCCCGCGATGTCGAGCTGGTCGTCGAGGTCGTCTCCAGGTCCAATCCGGAGAACGACTACCGCGACAAGATCGCGGACTACTCGGCGATGGGCATCCCGCTCTACCTCATCGTTGATCCCGGCCGCGGCACGGCACAGGTGATGTCCGAGCCGGACGGCACGGGCTACGGCAAGACCCGCACCTACGACTACGGCCAGCCCGTCTCAGTCGGCCGCTGGCTCCTCGCCACCGGCGATCTCCCGCGCTACCGCTGAGCCAAGAGGCGAGCGGGGCCTGATCGGCGTTCGGCATCGGCGACACCTGAACCTGACCCGATCACCGAGGGCTCCGGAATGTGCACCAGTCGTGCACCGGCCCTCCCCTGGGGCTCTTCCGTCACAGGTCAGAGCCATGCCCGGTCAGTACTACGACCTCCGGGTCAGGCTCCCTGGCCTACTCGGGTCGAACCCGCCCTGTCGTAGGTGCTGACGGACCTTGATCCCGCAACGGACTCGGGACCGCTGTCAAGCGGACGCGAGATGTGCCTGGGCCTCTGCTGTCCAGGGGATCACCTGAGAGAGCATGGGCCTCGGGCGCTAGCGAGGGCGGGAGGTTCCATACCAGGGAGGGGTTCCTGTTCGCCGGATAGGTCGTGGGCACTGGGGTCGATCGCCGACCTGGGTCGCCGTTCCCCAACCGCGCGCAGCGGCCGGCGGGTTCACAGGCCGGGCAGCGGGTCCTGCTCGCCGGGGACGACCTGGACCGACTCCTCCGGGCCGCGGCACTCGCGGCCGAGGCGGAGCATCCGGGACTCCGAGTCGTGGAGCGGGCGGTTGCAGCGGCGGCAGCGCACGGTGCGCTGGAGAAGCGGCTGGATCGGCGGGATGAGGGCGGGATCGGACATGGGCACAGTCTCGCGGAAAACCCGTTCGCCGTGGGCGGTGCGGGCGGGCAGGATCGCGGGATGAGCAAGCAGGCGCGCGTGACTACGGGCGGTCGGTGAGGTCGCCCCGAGGGCCGGAGTCGGGGGCAGCCCTGACGCACGGCGCGGGCCTGGGCCGCAAGAGCCCGCAGGTCATCAGCGGGCAGGGAAGTCTCCGGCCTTCACCCCGGCCACAGGAGCGGCCCGTCGTCCGCCGTGAAGCGGGCTTGCCGACCCATGCGGGCCGCCACTCGCTCGTCCGCCGAGTTCTCATCTGCCTTCTCAGCGGCCCACCTCACGGTACTACCGTCCGTCGATGCTTGGTGGCGGACCGCCACTAGGGAGCGGGGGTGCGCGAACTCGGCTGCGCCGACCGGCTCTTCTACCGGAGCGTCACCGGAAGGGTCTGGAAGCCCCGCAGGACGAGGCGGTCGCGGCGGGTGGCGCCGGGGGCCGGGGCGAGTGCGGGGAAGCGGTCGAGCAGGGCGGGGAGGGCGATGGCGGACTCCAGCCGGGCCAGGCCGGCGCCGAGGCAGAAGTGCGGGCCGCCGCCGAAGCTCAGCGGCTGGCTGTCCTGGCGGGTGGGGTCGAAGCGGGCGGGGTCCGGGTAGCGGAGCGGGTCGCGGTTGGCGGCGCCGATCAGCAGGAACACGCCGCCGTCCCTTGGGATCTCCTCGTCGCCCACCCGCACGCCGTCGGTGGTCGCGACCCGGACGGTGAGCTGGACGGGCGAGTCGTGGCGCAGCACCTCGTCGGTGAGTCCGGACGGTGTGACGGTGCCCGCGCGGACGGCGGCCAGGGTCCCGGGGTGCTCGAAGAGCCGGGCGAGACCGTTGCCGAGCAGGTTGGTGGTGGTCTCGAAGCCCGCGCCGAGCAGCAGGACCAGGTTGGCCAGCAGCTCGTGGCCACAGAGCCGGGACGGGTCCGCGGCGGCGACCTCGACCAGGGCGCTGACCAGGTCCTGCTGCGGGTCGGCCCGGCGCCGGGCGGCGAGGCGGGCGAAGTACTGGGTGAGTTCCTCGGCCGCCTCGTCGGCGGCGGCCAGTTCCGACTCGTCGGCGACCGGTTCCAGCGCGGCCGCGAGGTCGGCGGCGAGCGGGCGGAACCGGGCTCGGTCGGCCTCCGGCACCCCGAGCAGTTCGCAGATCACGCCGACCGGGAGCCGGTAGGCGAAGGCGTCCATGAAGTCGACCGGCGAGCCGTCGGCGCCCTGCTCGGCCATCTCGTCGAGCAGTCGGTGCACTGCGGTCGTGACGGGCTCCGCCAGTGCGGCGGTCCGGCGGGCCGTGAAGACCGAGGCGATCAGCGAGCGCATCCGGTGGTGGTGCGGGGCGTTGGTCTCCAGGATCGAGCGGCTGAGCAGGAGCTGGGACGGGTGCTCGGCGTAGCTCTCCTCCCAGCGCTCCCGCTGTTCGGCGTCCACCACCCCGAGGTCCGGGTTGCGGAGCGCCTGGTGCACCTCGCGGTACCCGACGGCCATCGCCAGTCCCCTGCCACTGGGGACGACCGGCCCGAGCCCGCGGGCGAGCTCGTACAGCGGGTACGGGTCGGCCCGGCCCGCCGGTGACATCAGCTGCTCCATGATCGCCGCGCCGTCCATGAAACGTCCCTCTCGACTGGGCTGCTGGTGGGTCAACTGGACGGTGGGAGTGATGAGTTCCCGAGTGGTGGGCCTTTCGGGGCGGGCGCGGGCGGGTGGCGAGCCGCACGGGGGCCGATCGCCTAGTCTTGCGGCGTGGAAATCTGGATCAACCCGCGCTGCGGGAAGTGCCGTACGGCGATCAGCGAGCTGGACGCCGCCGGGGCCGAGTACACCGTCCGCCGCTACCTGGAGGACCCGCCGGACGCCGCCGAGATCGAGCGGGTCCTGGAGCGGCTGGCGCTGGAGCCGTGGGACATCGCCCGGGTGGACGAGGCGGTCGGCAAGGAGCTGGGGCTCAAGGAGTGGGGCCGGACGGAAGCCGACCGGGCCCGGTGGATCGAGGCGCTGGCCGCGAACCCGATCCTGATCCAACGGCCGATCATCACGGCGGACGACGGGCACGCGGTGGTGGCGCGGACGCCGGAGGCGCTGCGGTCGGTCATCCCGGGCTAGCGGGCGCGTCTCGGAGCCGTCGGGCCCTGACGGAGTGCACCCGCGCCCAGGGGCGTGGTCAGGGCCGGCGGTCGATCGTGCGCTCCCCCTCGCCCTGGTGCCAGGAGCGGATCACCAGGTGGTCGTCCTCGACCGTGGTCAGGACGGCCTCGGTGAGCTCCAGGCGGAAGGCGTGGAACGGGCCGGGCACAGGCGCCGGAAGGTCGGAGACGTAGGCGGAGAGCTCGATCTCGTCGAGGATCTCCACCGCGATGCCGGAGATCTTGGCGTCGCCGTCCGCCATGGTCTCGTCGCCGGGGTGGCTGTGCAGCGAGAAGCGGCCGTCACGCCGCAGGTCCAGGGCCTTGACCGCGCCCAGCATCGAGCCGATGGTCAGGTCGGCGCCGATGAACTGGACCTCCGTACCGCTCACCCGGGGCGCGCCGTCCTTGCGCAGGGTGGCCAGCACATGGTGCCGGTGCGCCTCGAATCGGGCCCGGACGGCCGGGGCCAGATCGGGTGCCTCTCGTTCGAAATCCTGCCAGGTGGTCATGGCGCCCAGTCTTGCACCGGGCGCTGACAACGGCCCGCCGCACCTGTCGGTGCCCGGTGCCAGACTGACCGGATGACACGGAGCTACATCGCCTTCCTCCGGGCGGTCAACGTCGGCGGTCGGACGATCACCATGGAGCGGCTGCGCGGGCACTTCACCGAACTGGGTCTCGGTGACGTCCGCTCCTACATCCAGAGCGGGAACGTCTTCTTCACCGCCGAGGAGACCGACCGCGCCGCACTGACCGCCCGGATCGAGGAGCACCTGGCGGCCGCGCTCGGCTACCGGGTGCCGGTCATGCTGCGCACGGTGGACGAGGTCGCGGAGCTGGTCGCCGCCGACCCGTTCGCCGGGATCGAGGTGACGCCTCAGCTGCGGCTGTGCGTCGTGTTCCTGTCCGAGCCGCTGCCCACGGAGTCGGTTTTCCCGATCCGCGGCCCCAGGGGCGACTGGGAGATCATCGGGGCCGTACCGGGCGCCGCCTTCACGGTGGTGCGCCTGCGGAACGGGCGGCTGGGCGGGAACCCGGCCGCCGCGCTCCCCGGGTCGTACCGCGGTCACGGCACTTCGCGGTTCTTCCACACCGTGGTGAAGATCCTCAACGCCGCGCGGCGGTAGCCGCAGGCACCCGCACTGCGGCGGCCGCCGGCACCCGCGCGGCCGAGGTTCCGAGGCCGGTCGGTCCGGCGAACCGCCGGGCCGCTGCGAGGTGCCGGCCGGACCGGGCGCTGTGCCGCAGGATGTCCTGCTCCCGGTAGCGGATGCAGTCCTCGTGCCAAATCTTGATCCCGGCCAGCCAGTACCGGAAGTCCTGCACGTAGTCGTCGACGGCCCGGCGGGTCTGCTGGTCGAGGTCGAAGTCGTCGTACAGGACGGGCAGTTCGTGTTCGGCCACGTGCTGGAACTGGGTGATCCGGGAGGTCATCAGGTCGTTGACGATGCGCAGCGCGGTCGGGTAGTCGCAGTCGAAGAAGTTCTGCACCACCAGCACTCCGTTGTGGACCTCGCCCTCGAACTCGATCTCCTTCTGGTACGAGAAGACGTCGTTCATCAGCGCGGCGTAGTCCATGGCGGCGCTCTCCAGGGACCGCACCGGGCCGCTGCGGTAGATCTCCGCCGGGATTCGGCGACCGTGCGAGATCCGGCTGAGCAGGCTGGTGAGTTCGGAGCCGAAGGTGGTCCGGCGCATCTCCAGGTAGTCGACCGGGTCGGGGATGCGGTGCTGCAGCTGGTTGGCGAGTTCCCACAGCCAGCTCTCCGTCATGGCCTCGACGGCGGCCCGGAAGTCGCGGCGCGCCTCGGTGTCCAGCGGCGCGGCGGTGCGCTGCCAGAGGTCGGCCAGGCCGCGTTCCAGGCCGGTGACGGGCTCGGGCACGCTCTCGCCGTCGATCGGCATGAAGAGTGAGAACCGTTCGTTGGCGAGCTTGGCACCGGCGGGGTTCCGGGTGCGTCCGTAGACCGCCGGGTAGTAGTCGTCCGCGTAGGTGCCCCAGGTCAGCCAGGCCGAGGAGAGCGCGAGTTCCTCCGGTGTGGCGTCCGGGTCGATGCCGGCCGCGCAGAGCGGCAGGTCGATGTCGGTCAGCCGCTGCTCGTCCCAGATGTCCGAGCCGGGGATGCCCGGGTCGGCGTCCAGCAGGCGGACCCGGCGCACCCATTCGAGGTTCTCCAGGCGGGCACCCGCCAGGTGCGGGCTGAGCGAGGTGGTGAACGGCATGGTGAACTCGGGGATCCGCGAGGGCCCGACCCGCTGGTGCGGGAGATGGGTGAAGCTGCGCGTCCGGCCCGTGCCGATCAGCCCGGCGAGCGCCCTGGGGTCCACCGCCGAGGTGCCGAGGCCCTGCGGCCGGAAGGAGAACGAACTCGGCGCGCTGCCGGCGCCGGCACCGTTCATGTACCGGCTGGAGCGCATGTGCCACTCGTGGCCGCCCGACTGCCAGTCCTGCAGTCCCTTGACGTACGCGAGGACGGCCGCGCACTCGTCGGGAGTGAGCCCCTTCTCGGTGAAGAGCGGCGGGAGTTCGGTGAGGGCGGTGTTCTCGAACTGGTGGATCCGCGAGGTCAGCAGGTCGTTGACCGCGGCGGCGGCCTGCTGGGTGGAGCAGCCGAAGAAGGTCTCCAGCACGAGCACGCCGTTGCTCAGCTCACCCTCCTCCTGGGTCTCCCGCTCGTACGAGAACAGGTCGTTGCGCAGGTGGACGCCGTCCGAGAAGGCGTCCCTGAGCACCCGCAGCGGCCGGGCCCCGGCGACCGAGGCCGGGATCTCGGCGCCCACCGCGTGCTCCACCAGCCCGGCCGACCAGGGGGCGCCGCCGACCTTGCGGCGCATCTCGATGTACTCCACCGGGTTGGGGATCCGATTGATGTTGATGTTGGAGAGCTCCCAGAGCGACTCGTTGAGCAGGTGCTCGGTACTCAGGGCGAAGCGGCGCCGCCAGTCCATCGACATCGAGGGGACCGTCCTGGCCCACAGGTCGGCGAGCCCCGCCTCGACCGGGTTGGTCGGCTCGGGCGTCCCGGCGGAGAGGTCCATCGGCATGAAGGCCGGCAGCCGGTCCAGGTACGCCTTGCCGCCGGGGCGGTCCTGGTTGAGCTTGAAGAGCTTCAGGAAGTGGTCGTCGAAGAAGAAGACCCACACGTACCAGTCGGTCACCAGCGAGAGTTCAGGCCCGTCGCAGTCCGGGTGGGTGTAGGCGCAGAGCAGCGCGTAGTCATGGGAGTCGAGGTCGTGCTCGTCCCAGACGCCCGAACCCTCCAGCATTCCCATCCCGCGGGCCCACTGCTTGGTGTGGGCCCTGGCCTCCTCCAGGTGAGGGTTCAGCCTCGCCGGATATGCCAGGTAGAACTCGGGCAGTTCGAAGGGTTGGCTCACGGCCGTCTTGCCTCTCGTCGTACTCGGTCATGATCGGCGCGTAGCGTGCCCAACTCGCCTGTCCCACACACCTGCTGAACAGGGGATGTGGTTGCATCCGTTTGCCTTCACGCCCGGCGCACGAGGCGCACGCTCGGGGCGCTTGGCCATCTGTTCGCGCCCCACGGCGCGACCGCCGATCAGTGCGGGAACATCCGAGGCGGGCGCTGGGCGGGCAGTTCGTCCCGGAACTCCTCGATGGCCGAGGAGATCTGGCGCATCAGATACGTCTGTTCGAGCCGGTCCAGGTAGAGGTGGTTGGCGGCGAGCGCCTCGACCGTGGCCCCGAAGTAGAGGGTCATCAGCGGGTTGATGAACAGTGAGCTGTACCGGGTTCGCTCGGTGAAGCGAACGTCGCCGAACTGTCCGCGCAACGCGGCCGCCACCGAACCGTGGACGATGCTCGGGTACTCGGGGAAGGCCGCCTGGGCATGGGCCACCGCGTCCAGGTACAGCGCGCCCTCCCGGGAGTCGCGCGGGATCGAGAAGGCGCCCAGGTAGCCGCCGGCCCGGTCCAGGGCCGCCAGGTTCTCCAGCACCAGCGAGTGGTTGACGCCGTGGTAGGAGTCGATGCCGAACCCCAGGCAGGCGACCATCCGCAGCGGTATCCCGGACATCCCGGCCACCGCGGCCAGGCTGGCCATGTCCTCCTCCGGCGTCCCCAGCCCCGCCTCGTCCCCGCGCATCAGGATGTCGGTGCCGCCGTCCACCAGCAGGATCGCATCGATGCCGAGGTGCTCGGCCAGGGCTCGGTAGGCGGCCCGCAGCGGCTGAACGCCGACCGAGCCGAAGGCCCAGACGGTGTCGGGCATACCGTGCAGGCTGAGCCAGCGGGCCAGGGTCCGCTCCGGGAAGTACGGTTCGGCGGCGGCGGTGTCCGGGCGGATCTCGGCGAGCTCGGGGGCCAACCAGACGTCGGCGGGCAGACCGTAGAGGTGGCTGAAGGAGAGGTTGGCGAGATGGACCTCCTTGCCCGCAGCGCGCAGCGCGAGGGCGACCGGGAGGCCGGCGTACACGTCGAAACCGCCGCCGGCTCCGGCGATCAGGATCCGTTCGGCGGTCTTGAGGCGGGCGAGGAGCGGTGGCTCGAGGAGCGAGAACATCCGGGGACGGTACCAAGGCGGTCCGCTCCCCGGGGGCTCCTCGGCGGAGGGAGCACATCAGGGCGGCAGTTCCCGGGGGTCGGCGGAGCGGCCCGCCGCACTCGGCTCTCCTCGCCCCGGGCTCCCGTCCCTCAGGGAGTGGCGACGGGCCCCCAGAGCTGGTTGCTGACCCGGGCGTAGGTGTCGCGCCAGTGCGGCCACTGGCGGGCCGTCATGTCGTCGCAGTCGGCGAGCAGGCGGTCGACCTGGCGGGGGTCCACTCCCTCCAGCAGCCAGACCAGGGCGTCGGCGCTGCCGGGACCGTCCGCGAGCCGCAGCAGGTCGAGCAGTTCGGGGAGGGTGCCGATCCGCGAACCGCTCGGGAAGACGCCGGACATCCGGGGCAGCAGCTGGCGCTCCTCGATCCGCAGGTGGGTCTCCAGCCTGGCGGCCAGCTCCTCCACCGCGTAGGCGACGGGCCAGCTGCTGGCGGGGTCGCGGGTGGCGATCCGGACCAGGGTGGTGACCCGGGTGAAGGAGTGGTCCAGGTTGTGGTGGTCGGACTCCAGCCAGTTGAGCAGCAGGCGCAGCTCGGGTGCGAAGCGGCGCAGCAGCGGCCAGAGCCGGCTGTCCTGCTGCTCGTGGTGGCAGGTGAGCATGGCGGTGAGGAAGTCCCAGTGCCGCTGCAGCGCCTCGGCGGCGGCGGTGTCGCCGGGCTGGAGCAGCCGCAGCGCGTTGGGCAGCCGGGCCAGGTCTCGGCGGAGTGCGGCGTGCACCAGACGCAGACCGGCGAAGGGCATCAGCTCCACGGCGGCCTGGGCGGGCTGTACGTCGTGCTCACCGCCCGGCTGGGCAGGGATCGTCGGGTACTCGACGGGCAGCAGGTGGCTGGGCATCGGGCTCTCTTCATGACTCGCTGAGACTGGGCCGGTCCGGTGGCGCTGCTTCGGCGGCTGCGCCCCGGCCTTGGTTCTCCAGGGTGGTGACAGCTCATCAGAGTCGAATCAATGACCGATTGACGCGCAGGTCAGAGGCCGGATACGCCTGCGCGCCGGCACAGTGGCCGGCGCGCGGTTCGGGTCCCTCGGATGAAGTCGAGCACCGACGTCCCGGGAATCACCGGGAGGCCGTGCCGGCCGTTTGTCACTCGTCGGTGGCGGGGCCTTCGAGGTTCTTGGTGAGCCACTCCAGGGTCATCGGGATCATCTTCGCGAAGTCCTTGGTGAGGTGCTGGCCGTTGGGCTGCTGGTAGTACTCGACGGTGGTCGGGGCGGCCGCCTTGGCGACCCAGGACTTGACCAGGTTGACCTCGTAGGCGCTGCCGCCGCCGGAGGTGGCGAGCATCCGGACGTCGGCCTTGCTGGTGGCGATCAGCTTGCCCGGGCTGTTGGCGAGGCGCTCGGCCTCGTGGCCCTTCCAGAGCAGCGAGTCCGGGTCCCAGTAGCCGTCGATCGGCACGGCGGCCTTGTAGATGTCGGGGTGCTGCATCGCCAGCTTGGCGCTGCAGAACGCGCCGGTGGAGGCGCCCATCAGGCCCCAGCTGTCGCGGCCCTTCAGGGTACGGAAGTTGGCGCGGACGAAGTCCGGGATGTCCTCGGACATCCAGGTGCCCATCTTCGGCTGGCCCGGGATGTCGCTGCAGTCGAAGGCCCGCTTCTCGTCACCGGTCAGGTTCTGCACCGGCATGATCATGATGAACGGGTGCGCCTTCTGCTGCTTGACGAGGTCGGCGTCGATCTCCTGGATCGGCAGCTGGTTGTCCGTCCAGGTGTTGTAGCCGTTGCTCTGGCCGCCCGCGTAGAGGGTGAGCACCGGGAAGCCGTACTTGGCGTACTTCGGGTCGTTGTACTGCGGCGGCAGCCAGACCCAGACCTCCGCGGTGACCCCGGACTTCTTGCCCGCCAGCTTGGTCATGAAGATCGGGCCGGCCTTGGTGTCCCGGGACTTCTTGAGGTCGGTGGCCGGGCCGGTCGGCATGATGACCTTGCTGTCCTTCGGCGGCGCGCTGGTCGCGGCGGCGGGACTGGCGGTCGTGGTGTTGCCCGGCTTCGTGTCGGCAGCCGGCTTGCTGTCACTGCCACAGGCCGCCAGGGCGGCGGACAGTGCGAGCACGGTGACACCGGCGAGGACGGCACGGGTGCGGGTGGGCTGCGAGTGCGAGTGCGACTGCGGCTGCTGCGGCTGCACGGTGAAAACTCTCCGACCGATATGACGCCCGGCCGGGCGGATCCGGGCGGGTGGCCCCGGGGTGGGGCCGCTGAGGAGGTCGCGAGCGGTGTTCCGGCATCACCGGAGAGACTGGTGCTGCCGGGGAAACACTCCTCCCGACCTCAGCACGGCGCCCCTGCTCCCTGTGGAGCGGCGCGCCGTGCTGTGATCCTATGACGCGACTACGACGGCCTGCGGTTGCCTGGCCCGGCCATACCATTCGTTTACCGGACGTTCGCCGGGGCATGGGCCCCGCCGTTCGGCGGGGGCTCCTCAACGTGCCGTGACGGGCCGTTCGACCAGCTGTAACGGCTGCTTACGACCGACCGTTACGGGACGCGGAAGTGGTCGTCGCGGCGCCGCCGGGCGGGTGGCCGACGCCCCGTGACCACCATCACGCGGCGGAGGTGGACCTCGCGGGCACAGCCGACCGGTACGGGGCGGGAACGGGACGGCGGCCGTGGCCGAAGGCCAGCCGGACGGCGCAGCACCTGGTGTGTCGGAGTCCGGGCGGCTGGCCCCGGTCGTCCCACCGGGGCTCCGCTTCCGGACGCGGGACTTGGACGCTCGCACCAGTGACTCCACAGCGACGATCAGCGATCATCGAGGGGTCGTCGCACCCCCGAGGAGTCGCGCAGTGTCCGAGCAGATCGCCGTGATCACCGGAGCGGGCAGCGGCGTGGGCCGCGCCGTGGCGCTCGACCTCGCCGCGGGCGGCTGGCGGCTGGTCCTCGCCGGGCGCCGGGCCGAGCCGCTGCGCGGGACGGCCGAACTGACCGGGCTCCCCGCCGATCAGGTCCTGGTGGCACCGACCGACGTCACCCACGCCGAGGCCGTGGACGCGCTGTTCGCCGCAGCCGAGCGGCGGTTCGGCCGCGTCGACCTGCTCTTCAACAACGCCGGGGCCTTCGGTGCCGCCGTCCCGCTCGAGGACCTCACCCTCGCCGACTGGCGGGCGGTGGTGGACCTCAACCTGACCGGCGCCTTCCTCTGTGCACAGGCCGCGTTCCGCCTGATGAAGCGGCAGACTCCGCAGGGCGGACGGATCATCAACAACGGTTCGGTCTCCGCGCACGCCCCCCGGCCGCGGAGCATTGCCTACACCGCGACCAAGCACGCCGTCACCGGCCTCACCAAGTCGCTCTCCCTGGACGGCCGTCCGCACCGGATCGCCTGCGGGCAGATCGACATCGGGAACGCGGCCACCGACATGACCGCCGCGATGAGTACCGGGGTGCGCCAGGCGGACGGGCGGATCGCCCCCGAGCCGACCATGGACGTGGCCGACGTCG
Organism: Kitasatospora cystarginea; assembly: GCF_039533515.1. Taxonomy (NCBI): domain Bacteria; kingdom Bacillati; phylum Actinomycetota; class Actinomycetes; order Kitasatosporales; family Streptomycetaceae; genus Kitasatospora; species Kitasatospora cystarginea. The sequence continues at coordinate 190,947 of NZ_BAAATR010000001.1, forward strand.
CCCGCACCGTACGCCACATGGCCGAACTCCCGCTGGAGGCCAACGTCCAGTTCGTCACGGTGCTGGCCACCACCATGCCGTACATCGGGCGGGGCTGAGTCCTTGTCTCCGGGGGCGCCCCCCACGCCATGCGCCCGGACCGGCCGCCCGGGCTACTCGTCGTGCGAGTGGCGGTAGCAGCGGGTGCCGGCGCTGTCCTCCAGGCGGTAGACGCTGGTGGTGGGCCAGTACTCGCCGGCTTCGGTGGCGGGTAGTTCGGCGCGCAGGAGCATCCGGAGCAAGGGCGGCGGCGCCGCCGAGCGGACCCGCTTCCGGTGTCCGTCCCAGCGGCCGCCGTACAGCTGGAGCTCGAGAACGGTGGGCGTCGTGGTCACCCGGCCGATGCTGCCAGCGCCCCCGCACCACCCCCGCGCTCCGACGCGCGAGGAGCACTCCTTCGAGCGGTTTCGCCGCTACGGCCGTGACCACCCCGGCGGTGGCCACGCCGCGCGGCCGGGCGGTCAGTTGCGCCAGGTGTCGTTCAGCGTGGTCCGGCCGGTGGACGGCACCACGGCGGTGCGGTTGGCTCCGCTCTCCCAGGTGACCGTGCCGCTCCCGTCCTTGCGGATGTACTTGTACTGGAAGGAGGTACCGGCGGCCATCGGGACGTCGAGCGTCCAGACCGGGTAGCCCGCCGAGGAGAGCGGCAGGGCCTTGTCGGTGTCCCAGCTGCCGAGGGCGGCGCCGTCCCCGGTCACGTAGATGTTCTGGCCGGGCACCGTGGTGGCGTTCACCGCGAAGGAGGCGCCGCCGGCCGGGGCGGGCGCGCCGGGGGCACCGACGTGGAGCGCGACCGAGTCGCCCGCGCCGACCGTGGCCGAGAAGGTCCCGTCCGAGCCGACCGTGTACGTCCGGCCGGTGCAGCCGCCGCTCGGGTCGCCGTGCTCGACGTCGCAGTACGTCCCGGCGGGCAACGAGGTGTGGAAGGTCTGGGTGATCGGCCCGCTCTCGTGGTTGATCACCACATAGCCCTTGTCGCCTCGGCCGAAGGCGATCGCGTTGCTGCCGTTGGACCACCAGTCGGTCAGCGCGGTGCCGGAGACGGCGTTGCGGAAGCCGACCATGTTGGCGATCTGCGGCCAGGCGTGGGTGCAGTTCCAGCCGTCCTGGTAGCAGGCGTTGACGGTGCCGCCGTTGGGCGGGCCGTCGTCGTTGCCGGAGAAGGAGTAGCCGGAGTAGACGTTGGGCGAGCCGTAGGGGTAGGCCAGCATGAAGACGTTGGCCAGCGTGTAGCTGTTGCCGTAGCGGTAGTTGAGGGTGGAGCCGTTGCGCTCGGTGTCCCAGTTGTCGACGAAGGTGCGGGCCTGACCACTCGGCAGCAGTCCGGAGCCCCAGTTGGCCAGGTCGGCTATCCGGCCGCCGTCGAAGGCGCTCTTCAGCCAGGTGCCGGAGCGGAACTCGTCCACGTCCCCGGTGCCGAGGTACTCGGAGGGCTGGATCGGCTCGCCCGCACCGTAGATGACCTCCTGCACCCAGTAGGCATTGGGGTTGGCCATCTTGGCCTTGATGGCGGCGAGGTCGGTGGCGGCGATGTGCTTGGCGGCGTCGATCCGGTACCCGTCCACGCCGAGCGAGGCCAGATCGTCCAGGTAGCGGGCGATGGTCTGCTGGACGTAGGCGCTGCCGGTGTCCAGGTCGGCGAGGTTGACCAGCTCGCAGTTCTGCACGTTGGAGCGGTCGTTGTAGTTGGTGATCGGCTGCCGGCAGGTGTGGAAGTCCTGGTCCTGGTAGTAGCCGGGGTAGTTGTACTTGGTGTACACCGTGCCGCCGGTGCCGGTGCCGGAGCCCGCCGTCATGTGGTTGATCACCGAGTCGGCGATCACCTTGACGCCCGCCGCGTGGCAGGTGTTCACCATGGCCTGGAACGAGGCGCGGTCGCCGAGCCGCCCTGCGATCTGGTAGCTGACCGGCTGGTACGAGGTCCACCACTGCGGACCCTGAATGTGCTCCTGCGGCGGGGAGACCTCGACGAAGCCGTATCCCTTCGGGCCGAGGGTGTCCGTGCACGCCTTGGCGACCGAGTCGAAGCGCCACTCGAACAGGGTGGCCGTGACGTCCTTGCCGCTCGGCGGGGCCGCCTGGGCGGTGGGGGCGGAAGTGAAGGCGGTGCAGAGCGAGAGCGCCAGCCCACAGGCGGCGCCCATCGCGCCGAGCGCGCGGACGCGCGCTCGGGTGGGGGGTGTGGTGACCACGTTGTCTCCAAGGGGCAGGGTGGGGGACCTGCGGTGCCCGGCGGGGTGGGCCGGGTGGTGGCTGCAAACATTCTGAAACTTGCAGGAAACTTTCAGTGGCGCCGAACTTATGGTCATGTCAACGGTGCGTCAAGGCGCACGCGCGCAACAGTTCGATATCCCCGGCGGACGGCGTGAGACCTAACGCCGCGTCGGCGCATCTAGTACCGATGGCGCCGGCAAGGGCGCAGGACAACGGCACCGGATGTGCGGGGGACGGACCGGATGGACAAGGCGCTCGGCTTCGAGGAGTTCGCGGGCACCAGGACTCGCCGACTCTTTCAGGTCGCGTACCTGATGTGCGGTGACTGGCATCAGGCGCAGGACCTGGTGCAGACCACCCTGGCGAAGATGTACTCGGCCTGGGGCCGGCTCCGGCGCGGCCGGGACGAGCCCGGACTGGACGCCTACGCCCGGAAGGTGCTGCTGCGCACCTACCTCTCCCAGCAGCGGCTGCGGCGCTCCACCGAGGTGGTCACCGCCGAGCTGCCGGAGTCCTGGGCCGCCCAGGACGGCGGCAGCGACCTGCGGGTCACGCTGACCGCCGCGCTCGCCCAGTTGCCCCCGCGCAACCGGGCCGTGGTCGTCCTGCGCTACCTGGAGGACCACAGCATCGAGGCCGTGGCGGAGATGCTCGGCATGTCCAACAGCGCGGTGAAGAGTCTCAACACCCGTTCGCTCGCCAAGCTGCGGGAGATCCTCGGAAACGACCGCGAGCTGTTCCTGTGCGGCTGACTCCGCCTCTCCCTGTGCCCGACCTTCCCCCGACTACCGACACCAAGGAACCCGGCCATGGACCTTGAGCACGACCTGAGCCGCATGCTCGAAGAGAGCGTGGTCGGCCTGTCCCCCCCTGTCTCCGCCATCCTCGACGAGGCGAACCGCCGGGGCCGCAGGCTGCGCCGGCGCCGCCGACTGCAGACCGCCGCCGCTGCCGTCGCGGTCGTCGCGGTGGCCGGTACCGGTGCCGCCTTCGGCCTCCGGCCGGCCGCCGCTCCGCCCGCCTCCGTCGCCGGCCCCACGGCGACCGGTTCTGCCCCGGCCCGGCCGGCGCCGAGCGGCGCCGTCCTACCCGTCACCAGCGGCGGGCTGCTCAAGGTCCTCACCGAACTGCTACCCAAGGGGAAGGTCACGGACTTCCTCCCGGGCAGGGAAGAGGATCCGGGCCGTTCCGCGAGCCTCACGGCCCGGTACGACGACGGACTCAGCCCGGTTGAGGTCGAGGTGTACCTGAACTCCAGCCCGGCCGAACCGGTAGCGCCGCCGTGCCAGCCGCTGCTCGACGGCGGAGCACATCGACCGTTCGGGGCCGAGCCGGTGAGGTGCAACACCGTCAGCTTCCCCGACGGCACCAACGGGTGGTCCATGGTCTCCCCCGCCTACGGCAACGGCATGTACTACGAGAACGTCGACCTGGTCCGGCCGGACGGCAGCGAACTTCGGATCCGCTTCTACAACGGCTCCGGCGGGACCGCCGACGAGGCGGCGAGCACCGTCCGCGCCAAGCCGCCGATCAGCCCGGACCAGCTCACCGCCCTGGCCCGCGACCCCCGCTGGAACCTCCGGGCTTCGGCGCAGCCGACCGCCGACGCCCCTCCCGTCCCGCGCCCGAGCGGCTCCTGACCCCGACAACGCGGCAGGGCCCGACGGCCGAAGCCGCCGGGCCCGTCACGCACTCACCGGATCGGCGTCAGCCGGTCTGGACCGAGGTGTCGTCGATCACGAAGCTCGTCTGCAGCGAGGAGTCCTCGGTGCCGGTGAACTTCAGGGTGACCGTCTGGCCCGCGTAGGCCGAGAGGTCGAAGGTGCGCTGCTGGTAGCCGGCGGCGGCGTCCGCGTTGCTGTAGGTCTTCAGCGTGGTGCCGTTCACCTGCACGGCGAGCTTGTCGTACGCGGTCGAGCCGGACTCCGCCGTGTCGATGTGCAGCCAGAAGCTGAGGGTGGCCTTGCAGCCCGCCGGGATGGTCACGGTCTGCGAGAGGCTGTCGGTGTGGCTGGAGCCGTAGCCGTCCAGCCAGGCCTTGTACGAGCCGCTGTGGGCGGCCTCGCTCGAGCTGTTGTCGACCACGCCGCTGGAGGCGGTCCAGGACGAACTGCCGCTCTCGAAGCCGGGGTTGCCGAGCAGCTGGGCCGGGGTGCAGCCGCCGCCACCACCACCGCTGACCGTCCAGGTGAAGCTGGCCGAACCGCTCTTGCCCGAGGAGTCCTTGGCGGTCACGGTCACGTTGTAGGTGCCCGCGGCCGTCGCGGTGCCGGTGATCAGACCGCTGGAGCTGATCGACAGGCCGGTCGGCAGGCCGGTGGCCGAGTAGGTCAGCGCGCCGGTGCCGCCGGTGGCCTTGACCTGCAGGTTGACCGAGGCGTTCAGCGCGGTGCTCTGGTTGCCCGGGCTGGTGACGGTGACACCGCCGCTCGGCAGCGAGCCGACGTTGACTCCGGCCCAGGCGGTGGCGACCTGGTTGTACTCGGTGCTGCCCGCGCCGTACAGGTCGGTGGCCGCGCTGAGAGTGGCGGTGCGGGCGGCCGCGTAGTCGGTGGTGGAGGTCATGTAGGTGGTCAGCGCCCGGTACCAGATCGCCGCCGCCTTGTCCCGGCCGATGCCGGTGACGGTGATGTTGTTCACCGTCGGGGAGTTGTAGCTGACGCCGTTGATCACCTTGGCGCCGCTGCCCTCGGCCAGCAGGTAGAAGAAGTGGTTGGCGATGCCGGACGAGTAGTGCACGTCCAGGTTGCCGACGCCCGAGTACCAGGAGTCGGCCGACTGCCCGTCCTTGGAGGGCTTGTCCATGTAGCGGAGCGGCGTGCCGTCGCCGTTGATGTTGATCAGCTCGCCGATCAGGTAGTCCGGGGTGTCCGAGGGCAGGTTGGCGTAGAACTCCACCATCGTGCCCATGATGTCCGAGGTGGCCTCGTTCAGACCGCCGGACTCGCCCGAGTAGTTGAGGTTCGCGGTGGCCGCGGTGACGCCGTGGCTCATCTCGTGGCCGGCCACGTCGATCTCCGTCAGCGGGTGGGTGTCGCCCTGGCCGTCGCCGTAGGTCATGCAGAAGCAGGAGTCGTCCCAGAACGCGTTGACGTAGCCGGTGTCGTAGTGCACCCGGCTGTAGGCGCCGACGCCGTCGTTGCGGATGCCGTTGCGGCCGAAGGTGTTCTTGTAGAAGTCCCAGGTCGCGGCCACGCCGTAGTGGGCGTCGACGGCGGCCGACTCCTTGTTGCTGACCTGGCCGTTGCCCCAGGTGTCGGTGGACTTGGTGAACAGCGTGCCGTTGCCGGAGGTGCCGTTGTTCATGTTGGTGGTGTACATCCCACCGCGGGTGTTGTCCTTCATCTGGTACGTCGAACCCGACAGCGTGGTGCCGATGTTGACGTTGCCGACGAAGACACCCTGGCCGGTGCCGGTCTCGATGCCCTCGACCTTGGAGAGCACCTCGCCGGTGGTGGCGTCCGTGACCACATGCAGCCGGCTCGGGGTGCCGTCCTTCTGCTTGCCGGAGACCACCGTCTCCCAGGCCAGCTTCGGGGTGCCCTTGGCGGCGAAGACCACCAGGCGGGGCGCGGTCTCGACCTTCGAGCCGGCCTCCGTCGCGAGGGCGGCGGCCTGTGCCTTGGGCGCGGCCAGCTTGGGGCTGGTGCTCAGGCCGTTCAGCGAGGCGGTGGAGGCGCGGTCCACGCCCTTGGTCGCCCCGGCCGCCGTCTGGTGCACGACCAGGTCGCCACCGAGCACCGGAAGTCCGCCGTAGGTGCGCTCGTAGCGGGTGTGCCGGGTGCCGTCGGCGTCCCGCATCGCGTCCTTGACCACCAGCTTCTCCTGGCTGCCGAGACCCAGCGACTGCGCCGTCGCTGCGAGGGTCCGGTTCGCGTCGGCGAACAGCTGGGCCCGGTTGGTGGCCGCCTGCGGGGCCGCACCACCGGCCGAGGGACTCGGCGAGGCCTGGGCGATCACCGGAATTCCGGTGACCAGCAGGGCGGTTGTGGCCGCGAGTGCGGCCAGACTCACCCGGGCGTGCCTGTAACGGGACATGCGGACTCCTTATCCGACCGGTCGCGGGGTCACGAACGGTGGAGAGAAACCTGGCCGCAGGTTTGCGGCGCAGTGGGGGCCCCACCGCGGTTCGCGGCAGGGTGCGTTGCAGTGAGGGGCGCGGTTCAGGAGATGGAGCCGATAGCTCTGTGCCTGCGCTGGAACAGCCGCACCCGGGGGTGGGGGACCCTCCTCATCTGCAGCCGGGGGAATCGTGGCAGCAAAGGCGCCACCGGTGACAGATGCATGCCAGCAATTGGCCAATAACCACCCCCGACACCGCAAAGCCGAGGCAGTGTCAACTCAGGCTTGACCAAAGCTATTTCTGCATATGAATGTCATCACGCCAGCGCATTGCCCGACCACAGCACGAGCAGCGCGCGTAGACCCGCGGTCCCCGGCCAGCGGGCCGCGGCAGCGCCGACGAACCTGTCGCTGTCACCCCTTGAGGCGGCACAGGGTTCGTTTTCGGCCAGATACGGCAGAGGCCCCGCCGGGTCGGCGGGGCCTCTGGGTCCGGCGGTGCGCCGGCTCCGGACGGGGTCAGCTCTGCACGAAGACCGCGACCGTCCGGGCGGGCACCGTGAAGGTACCGGTCGCCGGATCGAAGGCGGACCGCTTGACCACCTGGTCAACTCCGGTCGCCTGTACGGGATGCAGCCGCTGCCCGGTTCCGGCCAGCGCGGACACGGCCTGCTTCTGGTCGGTCGGCGTGGCGTTGAAGACCACCGTGATGCCCTTCTCCGCGCCGCTCAGCCCGGTCCCGTCCAGGTGCATGGTGATCACACCGGGCGCCTCGCCCGGGGTACCGGAGAGCGGGAAGGACAGCCTGCGCTGCACCTGGGCCCCGCTCGCCAGCGCGAACAGCGGCGAGGACTGCCTGATCCGCAGGAACTGCTGGTACAGCGCGCTGCTCGCCGTCATCTCGGCGCAGCCGACCGTCAGCCTCGGATCGGCCAGCAGCGCCTTGGCGGCGGGCCACATCGACTTGTTGTCCGCAGCCATCGGCAGGCCGCGTCCCCAGCCGTTGCCCTGCTTGCAGTCCCACGAGATCGAGTTGAACCAGTCACCGGAGTCGTACGAGTTGGAATCCAGCGATTTGGACCGCAGCAGGTCGCTGCCGGCCTGCGCGAAGCCCGGGCCCTGGGCCAGCGCGGTGAGCGAGAGGCCGAGCGCCTGCATCCTGGCCCGGTCGGCGGGCGAGGCGGTGACGGGCAGCTTGTAGGCGAGCGCGTCGAACAGGTCGGTGTTGTCGTGCGCGTCCAGGTACTCGACCGCCTCGCCCGGGTTGGCGGCGTAGCCGGTCGGCGAACCGTTGTAGTCGACTCCCGCGCCGGTGACGGGCTTTCCCGAACTGTCGGTGAAGGAGTAGCCGGCCAGGTTCCCGGTCAGGCCGACCTTGATCTGGTCCATCTGGTGCAACAGCCGGGCCTTCTGCTGCTCCGGGGTGCCGTTGTCCGCCGAACCGTTCGGGTCGGTGAACAGCCCGGAGGCGAAGCCCTGCTGGGGAGCGGAGGAAAGCATGAAGTTGCCCCCGCGCCCGGCGTCGCGGATCCGGTCGTTGAAGGTGGCGATGCCGGTCCCCGCCATGTTCTGCTGAGTGGCCTGCACGAAGCGGGAGTTGTCGGCGACGGTCCCGAAGTTCCAGCCCTCGCCGTAGAGGAAGACGTCCTTCCCCTCCACTCCGTCCTTGGCCCTGGTCAGCGATCGCAGTGCCGACTGCACGTCCAGCATGGTGGACTTGGGGTCCAGACCCATCAAGTCGAACCGGAAGCCGTCCACCCGGTACTGCTTGGCCCACAGCATCACCGAGTCGACCACCAGCCTGTTCATCATGGCGTGTTCGGGCGCGGTGTCGGCGCAGCAACTGTCCGCCGTCACCTTCCCGTTGGCGTCGAGCCGCTGGTAGTAGCCGGGCACCACCTTGTCCAGCACCGAGTGGTCGGCCTGTCCTGCGGCGGCGGTGTGGTTGTAGACCACGTCCAGCACCACCCGCAGGCCCGCCTCGTGCATCGCCTGCACCATCTGCCGGAACTGCACGGTCCGCGCAGGTCCGTCCGGATCGGTGGCGTACGAGCCCTCGGGGACGTTGTAGTGCAGCGGGTCGTAGCCCCAGTTGTAGGCGTCGCCGGCCTGCACGGCCGCCACGCACTCCTGCTGCTTCTCGCTGTCCGGCGGCAGCGACTTGAGGTCGCAGGCGGGCAGCTTCTGGTCGGCGCGGTTCTCCGGGATGGTGGCGATGTCGAAGGTCGGCAGCAGGTGGACGGTGGTGATGCCGGCCTTGGCCAGCTCGCGCAGGTGCTTCATGCCGGCCGACTGCGACTCGGTGAAGGCCAGGTAGGTGCCGCGCTCGGCCGCCGGCACGGTGGTGTCGGCCACCGAGAAGTCGCGGACGTGCAGCTCCTGGATCTGCTGCTTGACCGCCGGGATACCGGCCGGGTTGCGGTGCTGGTCCCAGCCCTTCGGCTTGTTGCGCCCGGCCGCCAGATCGGTGACCAGGCTGCGCCTGGAGTCGGTGGAGAGCGCCACCGAGTACGGGTCGGTTACGGTGTTGGTCACCCGCTGCTGGACGCTCGGCGCCCACACCGCGACCTGGTACAGGTAGTACTTCCCGTCCAGTTCACGGGTACTGCGGCTGAGCGACCAGACCCCGCTCGCCTCGTCCCGCCGCAGCGGTACGGTCTTCGGCGTGCCGCCACTCGCCCGGTCGAAGAGCTGGACCGAGACCTGGGTGGCGGTCGGCGCCCAGAGCGAGAGGGTGACCTTGCCGTCCCGGTAGACCGGTCCGAGCTCGGCCTTGGCGGCCTTCGCCGCGTACAGGTCGTCCAGCACGCCCGGGAGTTGCACCCCGGTGGCGGCCGACAGCGCTCCGTTCGGCAGGTGTTCGGTGAACGCCGTCTGGGCTCGCAGCGCGGCGGTGATCCGACCCGCGTCCCGGGCGTCCACCGTGAAGGCCCGGTAGCCGGCCAGATGCGGGTACTTGGCCTTCTGGGCTCCGGTGAGCGTGCCGGGGTCGAGCCGGATCCAGTGGCCCGGCTTGTCGAGCACGCCCTTGTCGATCCGCAGGCCGCCCTCGGGGTCGTAGATCAGCTGGGCACTGGTCCCGCCGGCCAACTGGCCGTCGCCGGCGCCGAAGCCGGCCGGGACCACCACGGTCCTGGCGTCGATCCACTGGGCCTTGGCGGTGCCGAGGTCCAGCTGCGCCGAGTCGCCCGTGGACTGCGGCAGCAGATAGCCCTGCTGCCCGCCGAGGATCCACACCTCGCGACCGCTGGTGGCGAAGTCCAGCGACTGGTCGGCCGGCAGGTCCTTGTCGTTGCCGTTGTGCAGGATGTAGCTGAGGCTGGTGGCCCCGGCCGCCAGCGGCACCTCGAAGACGTCGCCGAAGGCGTCCCGGCGGGCGGGCTGCAGCGGGCTGCCCCAGTCGGTGGGCTTGGCGGCGCCCGTCCAGTCGTGCAGGCCCCAGCCGTCGTAGTTGCCGTCCGCCCGGTGGTAGTGGATCACTGCGGTGTCGGCGGGCACGGTGTCCACCGGCCCGGGGTTGCTGGTCCGGACGGTGGGGTCGCCCTCCTTCAGCCAGACCTCACCGGTGCTGGAGAGGTCGATGTGCCGGTCGGCCTCGACGTCCTTGGTGCCGTTGTTCTCGACGATGAAGCCGAGGTCCGAGGCACCGCTCTTCAACTTGACGTAGGCGAAGGCCCCGTAGGCGTTTCGGCCGGTGAAGCCGTGCCCGGCGGGCCAGTCGGTGGCCTCGCCGTCGGCGAGGTCGCCCCACGCGTAGAGGTTCCAGCCGTCGTAGTTCCCGTCCTTGCGCTGGTAGTGCACCACCGCGTACGGGCGCGAGGTCGCGGTCGGCACCGGCTTGGGGTCGGGGGTGCCGGTGGTGAAGCTCCCGGTGGCGGAGCGCAGTTGTCCGCTGGATGTCTGCACCACTGCCTTGTACCGCACCTGCGTCCCCGGCGCGACGGTACCGAGGTCCTGGGTGACCTGGTACGTGCCGTTGTCGGCGGTGCCGAGGACCTGCCAGGGGCCGTTGCCGATCTGCGCGGCGAAGGAGACCCGGTTGAAGCCGCCGCCCGGCACCTCGGCGCCGACCGTGACCGTGCCGGTCGAGCCCTGGGCCGGCGTCCGCAGGGTGAGCTGGGGCGCCGCGGCCGTCTTCGCCAGCCTGCCCGCCGCCTTGTAGACGGTCGAGGACAACGGCGGCACCGTGACGGTGATCCGGCGGTCCGCACCGCTGGTGGTCCTGGCGCCGGCCGTCGGGTAGATCCGGTCGAAGTCCATCCCCGCGGAGAAGGTGTCCAGGGTGACGGTCTTCGCCTCGGTCGAGTTGTTGACCGCGACGACGTACTCGACCTGCTGCCCGGCGTCGATCCGCGAGAAGGCGTACACCCCCGGGCCGTCGGCGGCGTACCGCTCGACCTGCGCGCCGTCGGCCAGCGCCGAGTTGGCCTTCCGCAGCTGTGCCAGCGCGGATATCTCCTGGTAGAGCGGCACGTCGCGGCCGTACCGGTCGGCCGGTCCGCTGCTGCCGCCGATCACGTTGTCGCCGTTGTACGAGGCGACCTTGGAGGCGAACATGTCCTGCCGGGCGTCCTTGTCGCCGCCCGCGCCCGTCATGCCCTGCTCGTCGCCGTAGTAGACGACCGGCTGGCCGCGGGTCAGGAACATCAGCTGGTTGGCGAGCCGGTCCTTGGCGAGCAGCTCGTCCTGGCTCGCGCCCGGGTTGTCGCTCTGCAGGAAGGACCCGAAGCGGCCCATGTCGTGGTTGCCGAGGAAGGTCGGCAGCTCGTACGCGTCGGTGTCGGCTGTGGTGTAGCGGTAGTCCTGCCCGTACACCGAGGAGAGCGCCTTGGCCGAGCCGCTGCGCGAGACGTAGCTCCGCGCGGCCTGCTGGAACGGGAAGTCCAGGGCGGCCTGCAGCTTGCCCTTGGTGACGTACGGCGCGGTGACCGAGGGGTCGCCGGAGTAGACCTCGCCGAACATGAAGAAGTTCTTCTTCCCCTGCTGGGCGGCGTACTGCTTGAGTGCGGGCGCCCAGTTCTGCCAGAAGGCCATGTCGACGTGCTTCACGGTGTCGATCCGGAAGCCGTCCACGCCGGTCTGTCTGACCCAGTTCTCGTAGATCTTCTTGAACCCCTCGACCACCTTGGGGTTCTGGGTGTCCAGGTCGTCCAGGCCGCTGAAGTCGCCCTCGGTGGCGGACTCCCCGGCGAAGGTCGAGTCGCCCCGGTTGTGGTAGAGCGACGGATCGTTCAGCCAGGCCGGGGACTTGGCCTTGGCATCGGCCGCGTTGCGGAAGACCGGGGTGTAGGGGAAGGAGGAGGCGGTGAGCTTCGGCCAGGGCGCGCCCGAGTCGGCCAGGGCGGTCTCGTCGACCGGGTTGCCGTCGGCGTCCAGGGTCGGATAGGCGCCGGTGGAGCGGTAGTCGTGCCTCCCCTCGGCGTAGTCGATGACGTCCGCGGTGTGGTTGGTGATGACGTCGAAGAAGACCTTGATACCCCTGGCGTGCGCCTTGCGGATCAGCTCCGCCAGCTGGGCGTTGGTGCCGAAGTGCGGGTCGACCTGGGTGAAGTCGGTGATCCAGTAGCCGTGGTAGCCCGCTGAGGCGGCGTCTCCCGTGCCCTGGACCGGCTTGTTCTTGAAGATCGGGGCCAGCCAGATGGCGGTGGTGCCCAGGTCCTGGATGTAGTCGAGCTTGTCGATCACCCCCTTGAGGTCACCGCCGTGGAAGAAGCCCTTGTCCGTGGGATCGAGGCCGTTCTCCATCCGCGAACCCGTGATGCCGCCGGTGTCGTTGCCGGGGTCGCCGTTGGCGAAGCGGTCCGGGAGTACGAAGTAGAACTGCTCGCGGGTCAGGTCGTGCCGCTTGGCCGTGGCGGCGAGGGCGGCGTCGGAGGGCGGGGCGGGCCGGGCGGCGGCGGCCACCGGGGCGGCCGAGCCAAGCGTCGCGGCCACCAGCGAGGTGGTCAGTAGCGGGGCTGCCAGCAGTGCGGCGGCTCTACCGGGTCTGCGGGCGAGGATGGTGCTCCGTGGGCGGCGAAGCGGTGTTTCGGCCACTGCGGCTCTCCCTTGAGGCAGCTGGTCGTCATTGAGTGGCGTGGACGCTAGCGACTGCAAGGTCTTTCAGCAAGATCTTGTAAAACCTGCAAGAGATCTCTTGACCGAACCGTTGCGCGCGGGTCAAAGTCACGAGTGCCCCGCTGTGCGCCGGCACCACGCGGGCCTGTGGGTGAGGGACAGCCAGGCCCGCGTGCGGGGACGGTGGCCCGTCGCGCCTGACAGCCGACGGGCCTCCCCCGCCCCACTCCCCGGCCCTCCCCCGAGGCCTCCTCGCCCTGCTTCCGGGTGCCTCCTCGCCTGCTCCCCCAGGGCCTCTTCCGCTACCCGGGGGGCGGGTCGCAGGGTCGTTCGGGTGCGAGTCACAATGGACCCCATGCCCACCTCCGGTACCCACCCCCTACCCCCTCGGGGGGACAGCTGGTGAAGAATCCACTACCGCAGGATGAGCAGACGACCACAGGACGTCTGGCAGACTTCTCGTCCATGGGGGAACCGACCGAGATCCGTACAGCCGGCATCGAACACGCCGAGGCGGCCAGTGGTGCAGGTTCCGTCGATGGCGCGGTCCCTTCGGTTCCGACGCCGGACGGAGCCTCCCGCGCCGCCCGGACGCGAAGCGCCGCGCTCCGCCTTCGCATCCACGAGCAGCGCCGGAATCCGTCGCGTCCCCGGGTCTTCTTCGAGCTGGCGCTGATCGGCCTCAGCTACTGGATCTACTCCCTGGTCCGCAACGCCGTCCCCGAGCAGGAGGCGGTCGCGCAGAAGCACGCGAGCTGGATCTGGCACTTCGAGCAGCACCTCGGCATCGCGGTCGAGCACTCGATCAACCACGCCGTGAACTCGGTCACCTGGCTCATCGTCGGGATGAACTACTACTACGCGACGCTGCACTTCATCATCACCATCGGCGTGCTGGTGTGGCTGTACCGCTCGCATCCGGGCCGCTACGCGGCGGCGCGGAGCGTACTGTTCGTCACCACCGGTATCGCGCTGATCGGGTTCTACTTCTTCCCGCTCGCCCCGCCCCGGCTGATGGACGGCGGCGGCTTCATCGACACCGTCAAGGTGCACCAAACCTGGGGCTCGATGGCCTCCGGGGCCGGAGCCCACGTCTCCAACCAGTACGCGGCGATGCCCTCGATGCACATCGGCTGGTCGATGTGGTGCGGGCTGGCGATCTTCTTCCTGGCCAGGCCGCTCTGGGTCCGGCTGCTCGGCCTGCTCTATCCGCTGACCACGCTGATGGTGATCGTCTCGACCGCCAACCACTTCTGGATGGACGCGGTCTGCGGCGAGATCTGCCTGGCCGTCGGCTTCCTCGCCGCCCGGCTGATCTACCACCAGTGGGCCTACCGGCTCCCCCGCACTCCGCACGAGCCCGCGCCCGACGAGCCGGTCACCGTCCCCGCCCAGTGGACGGCACCGGTCGGCGCCTCGCGCCGCTGACGCACGGACCTCGGACAGCACACCGTCCGGGGGTGAGGGGACTCCCCCTCAGCCCCGGACGGTTTCGTTCTCACGGGCCGTAGAACAGCTTCTCCACGACCGAGCGGGCCCGCCGCGTCGTACGGCGGTAGTCGTCGACCATCTCCCCCGTGTGCCCCGAGCCGTAGCCGAGGTAACGGGCCACCCCGGCCAGTTCTCGGCCGTCGACGGGGAAGCTGTCCCCCGCCCGGCCGCGGACCAGCATGACGGCGCCGCGCACCCGCGAGGCCAGCACCCAGGCCGCGTCGAGCACCGCCGCGTCCCGCCCGGCGACCAGCCCGGCCGCGGCCGCGGCCGCCAGCGCCTGCCGGGTCCGCGTGGTCCGCAGTTCCGGCAGCTCGTGCCCGTGCTGCAGCTGGAGCAGTTGCACCGTCCACTCCACGTCCGCCAGCCCGCCCCGCCCGATCTTGGTGTGGGTGGTCGGGTCGGCACCGCGCGGCAGACGTTCGGACTCGATCCTGGCCTTGATCCGCCGGATCTCCAGCAGGTCCTTCTCGGGTACGCCCGTCCCGGGGTAGCGCAGCGAGTCGATCAGCCGCTGGAAACTCGCCCCCAGCTCCAGGTCGCCCGCGACCGGCTCGGCCCGCAGCAGCGCCTGGCTCTCCCAGGCGTGCGACCAGCGCCGGTAGTAGGCCTCGTACGAGGCGAGGGTGCGCACCAGCGGACCGGTGCGGCCCTCGGGCCGCAGGTCGGCGTCGACCAGCAGCGGGGGCTCGGTGGAAGGGGCGGCGAGCAGGGTGCGCAGCCGGTGGCAGACGGCCTGGGCGGCCCGGGCGGCGTCGTGCTCCAGGACGTCGAGCAGCGGGTCGTGGACGAACAGCACGTCCGCGTCGGAGCCGTAGCCGAGTTCGTGCCCGCCGAAGCGGCCCATGGCGATCACCGCCAGCCGGGTGGGCAGCTCCCCGTGCTCGGACTCCCACTCGGCGACGCATGCGCGGAGCGCACCCTGCAGGGTGGCGGCGTTCAGCGCAGTCAGCGCCTCCCCGGCGGCGTCCACTGCCTCGCCCGGGTCGTCCGAGAACCGCCCGAGCACATCGGCGGCGGCGGTCCGGAACAGTTCCCGCCGCCGGACCGACCGGGCGGAGGCGACCCCGGCCTCGGCGTCGGCGGCCCGGCCGACTCCGGCCAGCACCTCCGACTCCAGCGCGGCCCGTCCACGCGGAACGAGCCCCTGGGGATCGCCGAGCATGGCGACCGCCTCGGGGGCGCGCAGCAGCAGGTCCGGGGCGAGCCGCCCGGCGGAGAGCACCCGGGCGAGCTGCTCGGCCGCGCCGCTCTCGTCCCGCAGCAGCCGCAGGTACCAGGGGGTGCGGCCGAGTGCGTCGGAGACCTGGCGGAAGTTGAGCAGGCCGGCGTCCGGGTCGGCGGAGTCGGCGAACCAGCCCAGCAGCACGGGCAGCAGGGTGCGCTGGATGGCGGCCTTGCGGCTGACCCCGGCGGCCAGCGCGGTGAGGTGGCGCAGCGCGGTGGTGGGGTCGGCGTAGCCGAGGGCGGCCAGCCGGGCCTTGGCGGCCTCGGGGCTGAGCCGGGCGGCTTCGGCGGGTAGTTCGGCGACGGCGTCCAGCAGCGGCCGGTAGAACAGCTTCTCGTGCAGCCGGCGCACCTCGACCGTGTGGCGCTTCCACTCGCGTTGCAGCGCGGCGACCGGGTCGGCGCGGGTGTCGTCGTTGATCAGGTGGGCGAGCGAGCGGGCCAGCCGGCGCAGGTCGCGCTCGTCGGTGGGCATCAGATGGGTGCGGCGCAGCCGGTACAGCTGGATGCGGTGCTCCAGTGCGCGCAGGAACCGGTAGGCGGTGTCCAGCGAGACGGCGTCGGCCCGGCCGACGTAGCCGCCGGCGCTGAGGGCGGACAGGGCCTCCAGGGTGTTGCCGCTGCGCAGGCCGTCGTCGGTGCGGCCGTGCACCAGCTGCAGCAGTTGGACGGCGAACTCCACGTCGCGCAGGCCGCCGGGGCCGAGCTTGAGCTGCCGGTCCAGCTCTGTGGCGGGAATGGAGTCGAGCACCCTGCGGCGCATCTGCTGGACGTCGGCGACGAAGTTCTCCCGCCCGGCGGCCTGCCAGACCAGCGGTGCGGTGGCCGCGGCGTAGGCGGCGCCGAGTTCGGTGTCCCCGGCGACCGGGCGGGCCTTGAGCAGGGCCTGGAACTCCCAGGTCTTGGCCCAGCGCTGGTAGTAGGCGAGGTGGCTGGCCAGGGTGCGGACCAGTGGCCCGTTGCGGCCCTCGGGGCGGAGGTTGGCGTCCACCGGCCAGATGCTGCCCTCGCCGGTGGTGTCGGAGCACAGCCGCATCATCCGGGCGGCGAGCCTGGTGGCGGCCTGCAGCGCCCGGTGCTCGTCCACTCCCTCACGGGGGTCGGCAACGAAGATCACGTCCACGTCGGAGACGTAGTTGAGCTCGCGGCCGCCGCACTTGCCCATCCCGATCACGGCGAGCCGGCAGGCCCGGGCGGCCTGCGGGTCCTCCTCGGCTGCGATGTCCAGCGCGGTCTGCAGGGTCGCCCCGGCCAGGTCGGCGAGTTCGGCGCTGGCCTGCGGCAGGTCGGTGGTGCGGCTGAGGTCGCGGGCGGCGATGGCGAGCAGGCAGCGGCGGTAGGCGGTGCGCAGGGCGTCGGCCCGGCCGGCGCCGTTCGCGGCGCCGCTCCGCCAGACGCGGTCGGAGAGTTGGCGCAGGAAGTCCTGCGGGCCCGGATGGATGTCACGCAGCTCGAAGGTGACCAGCGCGTGCCAGTCGCGGGGGTGGCGGGCCAGGTGGTCGCCGAGCGCGGCGGAGGCACCGAGTACGCCGAGCAGGCGGTCGCGCAGCGGCTTTGAGCCGGTGAGGGTGTCCCGCAGGGTGTGCCGCTCGGGCTCGTCCAGGGCCTCCAGCAGGCGGGCGAGGCCCAGCAGCGCGAGGTCGGGGTCGGGCGCGGCACCGAGCGCGTCCAGCAGTACCGGGTCGGCCGCCAGGCCGTTCAGGGCCGGCTCCGCGAGCAGCCTCACGGCCACCTCGGGATCGGTGAACCCCCGCCGCACCAGCCTGGTCTCCAGGCGACTGGTCCGGCTCCCGGCCCGTCCTTCCACTGCCATCCCCTCCAGCTGCCGACCCTGCTGGAAGCGTACGTGTCCGGTGCCGACCACGACAGGACCGCCATGCAACGGCTCCGTCCCGGTGGCACGGGAAGCCACCGGGACGGAGCCGGTCGTGCGGAGGACCTTGCCCGGCCTCGGTCAGTGCCAGGTCGCCTCGCTCGTGGTGTGGTGGGCCCCCGGGGAATCTCCGGGCCCATTCCGCCCGGTGCACCCCAGCGCGTGCCGGCTCGCGAACCGCATCGATCATCTCGGGCAACTCGGCTTGCTGGGCCTGCTGTTGGGCTTCGCACTCCGCGCACGACCGTTTCCGCCGAACGCCGAGACGGTGTTGAGGGTCAAGTTGCGGGAGTGAGGGTCGTATCGGGAATCGGGCGCGCCGGCCACGGTGTCGAGGTTGCTGGTGAGCCAGTGTGCGGCGCGTTTGCCGTGACCCGGATCGTCACGGTCGTGAAGGCGTCGGCTGTCATGCCGGGCTGCGGCAGCGGCGAGAGCCAAGGCGTGATCGTGGCCGAGACCGTGATGCCGGGCGAGCAACTGGATCAGGAGGCTGGCACGGGCGTTGTGTCGGGCGCCGTCGATGGAGTCGATCACGGCCGGGCTGGCAAACCAGGAGTCGTCGGGCGCCAGCCGGGCAGGGCAGTGTGGCATCGTGGCCGGAACACGCGGGCCGACGGGCCGGTTGCCGGCGATCCAGGTCAGGGTGCGCTGGTCCATGTACTGGTGGTCCGGGAGCTGTCCGGTCTCGGCGAGTACGTGCAGCGGCACGTCCTCGGTTTCCGGTGTCGGCGAGATCATGAAGGGTTCCTCGATGGGGTCGGGTGCGATGGGCGTCACGCTGGGCGTGGTGGTGCTGACGATGGGCGACCGGCGGAAGGAGCTGCGTGTGCTCCTGGAGTCGGTGGCGGCCCAGGAAGGCGAGAGCGTCAAGGCCGTGGTGCTCGGGCAGGGGGTGAAGCTCCCGGAGCTGCCGGCGTGGGTGGACACCGTGGAACTGCCGGAGAACCTCGGTATTCCCGGTGGCCGGAACGCCGGTGTGCAGCGACTGCGCGAACTCGGCGGTGCCGACGTCCTGGTGGTCCTGGATGACGACGGCCTGCTTCCCCGGGCCGACACCTTCCAGCTGATCCGGGAGGCGTTCGAGCAGGACCCGCGCCTTGGGGTGGTGAGCTTCCGGATCGCGGACGAGACAGGGTTCACTCAGCGTCGGCACGTTCCTCGCTTCGGCGCCTCGGACCCACTGCTGTCGGGTGAGGTGACCACCTTCCTGGGGGGCGGCCACGCCATCCGCATGAGCGTGATCGACCAGGTCGGCGACTTCCCGGCACCGTTCTTCTACGCGCATGAGGAGACGGACTTCGCCTGGCGCGCGCTCGACGCCGGGTGGGACATCCACTACCGGGCCGACATGGTGCTCCAGCACCCGCGCACCGACCCGGCCCGTCACGCCACCTACTACCGGATGACGGCGCGGAACCGGGTGTGGCTGGCGAAGCGTCACCTGCCCGCCGTCCTGGTGCCGATCTACCTCACCTCCTGGGCGCTGTACACGTTGGTTCGCCGTCCCCCGCTGTCGGGGCGCAAGGCGTGGTGGTCCGGGTTCTTCGAGGGTGTGCGGACGCCCTGTCCCCCGCGCCGTCCGATGCGGTGGAGCACCGTGTGGCGGATGACGCGACTGGGCCGGCCGCCGGTGATCTGACAATCGGCCCAGCATGCCGGGGATCAGGACCAGATGGCGTGGATCGCGTCGATGACGCGCTGCACGTCGGCGCTGGTCATCGCCGGGTAGCAGGGCAGGGACAGCTGCCGGGCCGCGATCTGCTCGGTGACGGGCAGGTGGCAGCCCAGGTCTCGGCGATGTCGCCGATGGTGTGGTTCTCCTGGTCGCTGCCGACGTTCCACGCCCGGGTCAGGTTGCTCTGCAGGACGCCGGCGAGAACTGCGCCGACGTCGCCGACGTGTACGAGGGGCCGTCGCTGCGAGCCGCCGTTGAGCGGGATGCGCCCGGTGACGACGGCACGCGACGCCATGAAGTTGGCTACGGAGTCCAGACGCTGGCGGGGCGACGAGCCATTTACGGCAGGCGAGGAATCCCCGGCGCCCCCGAACTCGCTCGACGAGCTGCCGAACTCGCCTCCTTGTAGCACCAGTTGGCATCAGGCGTGCGCGTTCAACGTAGCCGACACCTTCAATCCCGACACGCGACTTACCTGATGGAGGCACGTGCAGTCGCAGCCTAGGTTGACCTTCCAGGACGCTCGCGAGTACCCCGTCAGTACGGCTGAACCAGCACGTGGGCCGCGCCCGGCACGCCGACCTTGAGGAGCTCGTCCTCCTCCGGGGTGGTGGGGGTGCCGGTCTCCTGCTTGAGCACCGCACGCGACATGTTCTGCACCCACATGGCCCGCGGCCGCCGCCGCTCCTCCCAGGCGGCCAGCGCGGCCGGCGCCCCGTCCACCGCGTCCAGCGACTGCGCGAGCACCAGGGCGTCCTCGACCGCCATCGCCGCCCCCTGCGCGAGGTGCGGGGTGGAGGCGTGCGCGGCGTCACCGGCCAGCACCACCCGGCCGACGTGCCAAGGCGCGTCCACGGTCACCTGGGAGATCCGCGAGTACACCACGGCGCGCGGGTCGGTCACCTGGGCGAGTGCCTCGGCGACCGGTCCGCCGAAGCCGGCAAGCCGCTCGGCGAGCTGCTCGTGGGCGCGTTCCGGGTCCGGCCTGAAGCCCTCGGCCTCGGCGGACACCGCGCCCAGGTACATGAGTTCACCGGTGATCGGGGTGAGCAGCGCCTTCGCCGCCGGGTTGCCGGTGCTCATCACCACGCCCCGCACCTCGGGCTGCCGGGGCACGGTGACCCGCCAGTTGGCGAAGCCGGTGTACTCGGGGCGGAACCGCTCCCCGTACAGGCGGCGGCGCAGCGGCGAGCCGATGCCGTCGAAGCCGGCCACCAAGTCCCAGCGGCCCTTCGAGCCGTCGGAGAGGACGGCGTCCACGCCCGAGCCGTCGTCGGCCAGTTCGGCGATGGTGGTGCCGAAGCGGATCCGGGCACCCGCCTCGGCGGCGGCCCGGCCGAGCACCCCGGCGAGCGCGGGCCGCGGTATCCCGTTGTTCGCGGGGACACCGCCCATCCGGGGCTGCGGGATCCCGGCCAGGGTGTTCCCGGCCGGGTCGCAGACGGTCAGCACCTCCCACTCGAAGCCGGCCTCCAGGCACTGCTCCAGCACACCGAGCTCCCGCATCACGTGCAGCGCGTTGGACGGCTGGACGATGCCGACGCCGAGCGCGTCCAACTCCGCCCGCAGCTCGGCGACTTCGACGGTGTGCCCGCGGCGGGCCAGCGCGATGGCGAGGCTGAGCCCGCCGATGCCGCCGCCGTGGACCAGAACACGCAGGGATGATGCCATCTCGGGCGCCTCCAGGGGGTGTTGCCGAGGGCCGGGTCGAGGGGTCAGCCCGCCGGTACGGGCTCGACCTCGGCCGGCAGGCTCATCAAGTGGTCGACCAGGGCCAGCAGCGCGTCCCGCCCGAACGGCCGCTCCCGGACGTCGCCGACCAGCAGCGGGACCTGCGGGTCGAGGTCCAGCGCATCCCTGATCTCGGCCGCGCTACGGGTGTTCTGGCCGTGGAAGCAGTTGATCGCGACCACGAACGGGATGCCCCGGCTCTCGAAGAAGTCGATCGAGGCGAAACTGCTCTCCAGCCGGCGGGTGTCGGCGATGACCACCCCACCGAGTGCGCCGTTGACCAGGTCGTTCCACATGAACCAGAAGCGCTCCTGGCCGGGGGTGCCGAAGAGGTAGACCACCAGCTCCGAACTGACCGTGATCCGGCCGAAGTCCAGCGCGACGGTGGTGGTGTCCTTCTGGTCGACCCCGGCCAGGTCGTCCACGCCGATGCTGGCCCGGGTCAGGTACTCCTCGGTGCGCAGCGGCGCGACCTCGCTGACCGCGCCCACCATGGTGGTCTTGCCGACGCCGAAACCCCCGGCGATCAGGATCTTGACGGCGGCGGGAGCCGCCTGACTGCTCGTCATTTCGCTGTCATCCCACTGTCTCAGAGTCTCCGGAGTCCTTCACGGACGGCGGCCAGCAGGCCGAGGTCGGGGCCGCCCGCGGCCCGCGCCACCGACAGCGGGGCGCGGGCCAGCAGCAGGCCCTGGGCGACCAGATCCGCCAGCAGGATCTTGGTCACCGACACCGGCAGGTCGAGCTCCGCGGCGACCTCGGCGACCGCGCTCGGGTGGCCGCAGAAGGCGAGGATCGCCCGGTGCTCGGGCTGGAGCGCGCGCCGCCCGGGCCGTAATGGCACACCGTGCTCGTCCCTGGGGTCCTGCACGGTCGTCAGCACGGTGATCAGGCTGAAGTCGTCACGCTCGGGCGCGGTGCGGCCCCGGGTGATGGTGTACGGGCGGACCATGCTGCCCGCACTGTCCTCCTCGGCGTCCTCCTCCTCCCAGTACGGGGTCACCCGCGCTGCCCGCCTCGGGCGCCGAAGGCGTCGAACTCGCTCCGGACCGGGGTACCGAGCTTCTGGCCGACCTGCTGCACCAGGTTGTGCATGGCCAGCGACATCACCTCGGCGTCCACCTCCTGCGAGGCGACCACGGCCAGGTGGGTGCCCTGCCCCGCGGCGATGATGAACAGCCAGAGGTCGGCGAGCTCCACGATCACCTGGTGCACCGAGCCGCCGTCGAAGAGCTGGCCGACACCCCGCGCCAGGCTCTGCTGCCCGGTCGCGACCGCGGCCAGCCGCTCGGCGTCGGAGCGGTCGATGGTGCGGGAGTGGCTCACCACCAGGCCGTCGTCGGAGAGCAGCACGGCATTTCTGGTCCCGGCCACCGAGTCCACCAGGCCGTCGAGCAGCCAGTCGAGATCCTGGTGGGTGGCGGTAGTGCGAGTCATGACCGGTCTTCCGTCGTAGGGATGGGAGTGGTGTTCCACGGGTCGGTGGATTGCGGCTCACCGGCCCCGGTCCGGTACTCCCACTCGGGGAGGACCGGCTGCTGCTGTCCGGGCGGTACGGACTGCCCCGGCTGTACCGCGCCCTCGCGGGCGGCCCGGGACCGCCGCTGGAACGCACCGATGGCTGCTCCGGCCCGTCGAGGGGCCGGCCGGAGCAACGGGTTCTCGTCCCAGCGCGGCGGCTTCGGCGCGGCGGCCTGCGGCGCCGGGTTGACCCTGAGCTCGTCCACCAGGCTGGCCTGCCGGATCCGGCGCGGCAGCGGCGGCTCCGCGGAGGGGGTGCTCGGACCCGACGGGACCACGGTGTCCCTCGGCCCGGGCTGCTCGTCCGCGGTGTCCACGGCGATGTCCGACTCGCGCCCGGCCGGCCGCTCCCGCACTTCGGCCGGCGGCTGCCACGCCTGCGGCATGTCCTGCAGAGCGGCCTGCGGTGCCGCGTGCCAGGAGGGCTCGGGGTCGGGGTACACCTCGGTCGGGTGCCCGTCCGGCCCGCGCAGTTCGTACGAGCCGTACTCCTGGTGCGGCTCGTACGCCGACTGGGCCCCGTACACCTCGTGCTGCCCGTGCTCCTCGCGCCCGCCGAACGCCCCGTGCCCGCCGAACACCTCGTGCTCCTCGCGCCCGCCGAACGCCCCGTGCCCGCCGAACACCTCGTGCTCCTCGTGCCCGCCGAACGCCTCGTGCATGCCATGACCGCCGTGCGACTCGTACGTCTCGTCCACCGGACCCGGCTCCTGCGCCGGGCCGAAAGCGTCCGCCACGACCCGAAGCGGCTCCACCATCGGAGCGAGCGGTTCGGCCAGCGGACCGGAGGGCTCCGTCGCCACAGCGACCGGCTCGATCAGCGGACCGGAGGGCTCCACCGCCGGACCGACCGGCTCGATCAGCGGCGTGACCCCGGCCAGGGCCCGGCCGCGCTTGCGGGTCGGCAACCCCTCGGTGGCCGGCTGCGGCACCGCGACCGGACGAGCCGGGCCGTCGGGGGCGATCAGCTCATCGGGGATCAGCACGACCGCCCTGGTTCCGCCGAAGGCCGAGGGCCGGAACTCCACCCGCAGCCCGTGCTGGGCCGCGAGCCGGGCGATCACGAAGAAGCCGAGCCGGATGTCGTCGGCGCGGGCGAGCACGTCGGTCCGGGGCGGACGGCCCATCAGCTGGTTGGCCTCGGCGAGCTGCGCCTCGTCCATGCCCAGGCCGCGGTCCTCAACCTCGATCACCGTGCCCCGGCTGACCCGGGCGGCCCGGACCTCGACCGGGCTCGGCGGCCGGGAGAAGCTGAGCGCGTTCTCGATCAGCTCGGCCAGGATGTGCGCCACCGGGCCGACGGCACGCTCGGAGAGCCAGGGACTGCCGTCGACGTCCAGGATCACCCGGCGGTAGTCCTGCACCTCGCCCTGGGCCGAGCGCATCACGTCCAGCAGCGGGACGGGCTTGCGCCAGCGCCGGTGCGGGGTACCGCCAGCCAGGATGACCAGGTTCTCCTCGTAGCGGCGCAGACGGGCGGTGAGGTGGTCGAGGTCGAAGAGGCCGTCCAGCACCTCCGGGTCCTCGTGCTTGCGCTCCAACTCGTCCAGCCTCTTGAGCTGTTGGCCGATCAGCAGCTGGGTTCGGCGGGCGATGCGCTGGAGCAGCCGCTCGAACCCGCGGTGCTGCTCGGCCTGCCGCACGGCCGCGGTGAGGGCGCTGGACCGGGCCAGGTTCAACGCCGCGCCGAGCTGGGCGAGTTCGTCATTGACGCCGCTGCGGTCGTCCCGCGCGATACCGCGGGCCTCGGTCTCGACGTCGATCTGCTCGCCCTGGCCGAGGCGTTCGACCACCTCCGGCAGCTTGCTTCCCAGTTCCTCGGCCTGCTCCTGGAGTTCACCGATCCGGTGGCGAAGCGTACGGGTGAGGCGCCAGGTGGTCAGGATCACCGCGATGACCGCGACCAGGCCGACCACGGCGGTGAGCACGACCCTGATCAGCAGGGACATGATCTCGCTCTTGCCGGTGGACACCACCGTGTCGGTACTGCGCTCCACCAGGTCGACCAGCTTGGGGTTCAGGTCGTCCATCGCCTGGCGCCACTTCTTCTGGTCCGCGGCGATCTGCTGCTGGCTGGCGCCGATCGGGACGGACCCGTTGCTGTCCGCCGCGGCGGGACGCAGCAGGTCCTTCTCCACCTCGGTCTTGGCCTGCCAGGCCGGGCTCTCGATGATCTGCTTCGCCATCGCCTGCTCGTTGGTCGGCAGGTAGGGCGCGACCTTGATGACGAACTGGAAGGACTGGTCGGAGATGGACTGCACCAGGCCCTGGTAGTCCTGCGCCCCCAGCTTCCCGGTGGGCCAGGCCTGGGCCAGCAGCGCATCCGAGCGGGAGATCATCTCCTTGGACCAGAACAGGTCGACCAGCGGCTGGGAGACCGTGGCGACCTTGCCGTTGTCCACATGGCTGAGCGTGGTGAAGAGCTTGAGGTCGACTGCGATCAGCTGGGTGTAGTAGCGGTACACCGCTGCCTGCTGCGCCTCGCCGCCCTGGTCCACCAGCAGGCGCTCGGCGGACAGTTGGGTCATCGCCCGCCGGGCCTCGGCGAGCGCGGCGCGCACCTCGGTGGGCGCGCCGTCGGTGGCGACCGAGGACAGCTCCTGGAAGGTGCGGATCGCGTCGTCGGTCTGCTTGCGCTGCTTGACCAGCGCGTCGGTGGCGCCCGCGTGGGCACCGAGGGCCTCGGCGCTGAGCCGCCGTTCCTCCTGCAGGTTGTAGTAGACGATGTTGGACGGCTGGCCCGCCTTCTGGGCCAGCAGCCCCTGGGCAGCCTGCCGTTGGAAGTCCAGCAGGGTCTGACCGCTGGTCACCGCCCAGAGGGCGGCCAGGGCCAAGCCGGGTACGACTGCCAGCACGAGCAGGGCCGTCCTGAGGGACATCCTGGTCGAGCGGATCCGCCGGTTCGCGCGCGTGCGCAGGGCATGCTCCTTGGAGACGGCACCAGCCGTTCACGACTGGTCAGATCTGGTAAGAACATTGACGGGTGGATACTAGTCATGTCCATAACTCCTGGGAAAACCCAGTCACTTATTGATCATCCATCACCTTCTGGTCATCTGTCAGTTGGATCCCGAGACACCAGCCGGCCACCTCCCCTTCACCTAGGCCGACCTGCGGCGATCCAACCCAACCTCAGCCCACTGGTTGGGCGCTGACGCATCGGGCCACCTTCCTCCTCGCCCCCTCCAGCTCCGCCCCCACCTGGACCCGTGCCGACACCCCGACCCCGGCGCCCCTCACCGCCTCAAGTGCACACCCGATCTGACGCAACATCATTCACTTCCGCGCGCACCGGCCCCGTTCAGGACGACTGCTCCCCATCGGCTCTCACGCATGTTCCGCTCACTCGGCCTGCTCGGCCCTTCGGCCCGACGCTGCGGCCCGCGGGCACCGCGGACATCGATCCGGCGGCGCAGCCGGCCGCTGGACTACCTGCCGCCGACCCGCACCCCGCAGTTCCTGGCAGCCCTGGGGAGCGCCGGGACGGCGGAGCGGGCCCGAACGCGCTCCCGGCACGGCGGCCGCGCCCGGGAGGTCCCTGCGCGGCCCGTCCGTCCGGTTCACCCGTTCGGCGCACTGCGCAGGCGGACGGCCGTGAGGGGTCCTAGATTTTCACAGAAGGCGTGTTCGGCGCCGAGCCGATCGGAACGACCGGCGGCAACTCGTCCGACCACCGGTGTGCTTGCTCGCCGTCGTCCTCTCGGCCCGCGGTCCGACACGACCCTGGACCGGGTGACCCGATCGAGAGAGCAGGTGAGTCCCCGTGCATCCATCGCCGCGAATCGTCAGTACTCTCGCCGCCCTGACCCTCACCCTGGGCGGCACCGTCATCGCCGCACCGGCCGCCCACGCGGATCTGGGGGACTGTACGGCGTACCTCCAGGACCAGGGCGTCGAACTCACCGACTCCATCCGGACGGCGTGCTACTACGGCCTGGTGGGCAGCCACGACATGTGTGTCAACGCGATGACGCAGGCCGCTGTCTCGGACCCGGTCGCGACCGAGGCGTGTCGCCGGGCCCCCGTGTCCTCGTAACAGTCCGCGCACGCCCGGACACACGACGACGGCCCCAGGCCGGCGGATCACCACCACCGACCCAGGGCCGCAACCTGCCTGCGGGGCGCCCTGCCGACCTGCGGCTACAGCACCTGCAGGTTCTTGCGCAGCTCGAACGGGGTGACCTCGGAGCGGTACTCCTCCCACTCCTGGCGCTTGTTGCGCAGGAAGAAGTCGAAGACGTGCTCACCGAGGGTCTCGGCGACCAGTTCGCTGCGCTGCATGAGGTCGATGGCCTCGCCGAGGTTCTGCGGCATGGGCTGGATGCCCATGGCGCGGCGCTCGGCATCGGAGAGGGCCCAGACGTCGTCGTCGGCGCCGGGCGGGAGCTCGTAGCCCTCCTCGATGCCCTTGAGGCCGGCGGCGAGGGTGACGGCGTAGGCGAGGTAGGGGTTGCAGCCGGTGTCGAGCGAGCGGACCTCGACCCGGGTGGAGCCCTGCTTGCCCGGCTTGTACATCGGCACGCGGATCAGGGCCGAACGGTTGTTGTGGCCCCAGCAGATGTACGAGGGGGCCTCGCCGCCGGCGCCCGCGGTGCGCTGCGAGCCGCCCCAGATCCGCTTGTAGGAGTTGACCCACTGGTTGGTGACGGCGGCGGTCTCGGCGGCGTGCTTCAGCAGGCCGGCGATGAAGGAGCGGCCCACCTTGGAGAGCTGGTACTCGGCGCCGGACTCGTGGAAGGCGTTGCGGTCGCCCTCGAAGAGGGAGACGTGGGTGTGCATGCCGGAGCCGGGGTGGTCGGAGAACGGCTTGGGCATGAAGCTGGCGTGCACGCCCTGCTCCAGCGCGACCTCCTTCATGACCAGGCGGAAGGTCATGATGTTGTCGGCGGTGGAGAGCGCGTCGGCGTAGCGCAGGTCGATCTCCTGCTGGCCGGGGGCGCCCTCGTGATGGGAGAACTCCACCGAGATGCCCATCGACTCCAGCATGGTGATCGCCTGGCGGCGGAAGTCGTGGCCGACGCCGCGCGGGGTGTGGTCGAAGTAGCCGGACTGGTCGGCGGGGATCGGCGGGGTGCCGTCGCCGGGCAGGTTCTTCAGCAGGAAGAACTCGATCTCCGGGTGGGTGTAGAAGGTGAAGCCCTGGTCGGAGGCCTTCTCCAGGGTGCGCTTGAGTACGAAGCGCGGGTCGGCGAAGGAGGGCGAGCCGTCCGGCATCAGGATGTCGCAGAACATCCGCGCGGTGCCCGGGGTCTCCGAGCGCCACGGCAGTATCTGGAAGGTGGTCGGATCCGGCTTCGCGATCATGTCGGACTCGTACACCCGGGCGAATCCCTCGATGGCCGAGCCGTCGAAGCCGATGCCCTCCTCGAAGGCCTGCTCCAGTTCGGCGGGCGCCACTGCGACCGACTTCAGGAACCCGAGCACGTCGGTGAACCACAGCCGGACAAAACGGATGTCACGCTCTTCGAGCGTGCGAAGCACGAACTCCTGCTGCTTGCCCATGGGGACAGTCTCACCTCTGCTCTTTACGTTCGTGTTACGCACGGAAGCACGCGAAAGCGACCGGCGGGAGCGGCTCACGGAGCGGCTGCCCCCATCATGGCGGATCCGCACCGACTTGCCGACCCCTGGCCCCACCCCGGCAGCCGCGCAGGCCAGGGGTGGGGCGGGCGCGCGATGGGTGGACGCACCCGCCCGCGACATAACGTCAGTTAGACGATTACACTCTTTTCATGCCCAATCTCCGTCTCGCCCTGAGCCAGATCGACCCCTGGGTCGGTGACATCTCACGCAACGCCGATGAGGTGGTGCGCTGGACCAAGCAGGCCGCCGAGGCGGGCGCCCAACTGGTCGCCTTCCCCGAACTGATGCTGACCGGATACCCCGTCGAGGACCTCGCGCTGCGCCGCTCCTTCGTCGAGGCGTCCAGGACCGCGCTCGTCGAGCTGGCCGAGCGGCTGGCCACCGAGGGCCTGGGCGAGTTGCCGGTGGTGCTCGGCTACCTCGGCCGTTCCGAGCGGGACGTGCCGCGGTCGGGCCGCCCGGCCGGGTCGCCGCAGAACTGCGCGGCCGTGCTGCACCGCGGCAAGGTGGTGAACCGTTTCGCCAAGCACTACCTGCCCAACTACGGCGTCTTCGACGAGTACCGCTACTTCGTCCCCGGCAACCAGCTCTCCGTGCTGCGCCTGCACGGCGTGGATGTCGCGCTGGCCATCTGCGAGGACATCTGGCAGGACGGCGGCCGGGTCACCGCCGCCCGCGAGGCCGGCGCCGGGCTGCTGCTGTCGATCAACGGCTCGCCGTACGAGCACAACAAGGACGACATCCGCCTGGAGCTGGTCACCCGCCGGGCCGCCGAGGCGGGCTGCCCGCTGGTCTACCTCAACATGGTCGGCGCCCAGGATGAGCTGATCTTCGACGGTGACTCGCTGGTGGTCGACGCCGATGGCGAAGTGCTGGTCCGGGGCCCGAAGTTCGAGGAGAGCCTGCTGATCCTCGACCTGGACCTACCCGCCGCCGCCGACCCGACCGACGGGCTGCTGCTCAGCGACGGCCTCCAGCTGGTCCGCACCGACCTCGGCGGCGAGGCGCTGCCCGCCCCCGCCGAGCCCGTCAGCCCGGGCATCGCCCCTCAGGTGAGCGACGAGGCGGAGATCTACCAGGCGCTGGTCACCGGCACCCGGGCGTACGTCCGCAAGAACGGATTCAAGTCCGTGCTGATCGGACTCTCCGGCGGTATCGACTCCGCACTGGTCGCCGCCATCGCGGTGGACGCCATCGGCGCCGAGAACGTGCACTGCGTCTCCATGCCCAGCCGCTACTCCTCGCAGCACTCCCGCGACGACGCCGCCGAGCTGGCCAGGCGCACCGGCCTCAACTTCCGCACCGTCTCCATCGCCCCGATGTTCGACGCCTACATGGAGTCGCTCGGCTTGACCGGCTTGGCCGAGGAGAACCTGCAGTCCCGGCTGCGCGGCACCCTGCTGATGGCGCTCTCCAACCAGGAGGGCCACATCGTGCTGGCCCCCGGTAACAAGAGCGAGCTCGCCGTCGGCTACTCCACCCTCTACGGCGACTCGGTCGGCGCGTACGGGCCGATCAAGGACGTCTACAAGTCGCTGATCTTCCGGCTCGCCGTCTGGCGCAACGAGGAGGCCGTCCGGCGCGGTGAGACCCCGCCGATCCCGGAGAACACCATCTCCAAGCCGCCGTCCGCCGAGCTGCGCCCCGACCAGGTCGACACCGACTCGCTGCCGGACTACGACCTGCTGGACACCGTCCTCGACCTGTACGTCGAGGGCGACCAGGGTCGCGACACCATCGTCGCCGCAGGTTTCGACCCCGAGGTGGTGGACCGGGTGGTGCGGCTGGTCGACACCGCCGAGTACAAGCGCCGCCAGTACCCGCCGGGCCCCAAGATCTCCGCAAAGGGCTTCGGCCGGGACCGCCGGCTGCCCATCACCAACCGCTGGCGCCGCGGCTGACGGATCGCCAATCAGCCGTCCCCGCAGTGCAGTTGTCGACAGCACTGCGGGACTCTGGCCTCGATACCGGCAGGGTGCGGCCGTACCGGCAGGAAGCGGATCGGTACCCGCAGGACGCGGATCGGTACCCGCAGGACGCGGATCGGTACCCGCAGGACGCGGCTCAGTACCGGTAGGACGCGGCGATGGCGCGGTGATCGCTGCCGTCGGCGGGCAGGGTCCACGAGGCGGTGGGCCTGAGGCCGCCCTTGCTCATGATCTGATCGATCCGGGCCATCGGGAAGGTCGACGGCCAGCTGAAGCCGAAGCCGTCCCCGGCGGCCCCCTGGGCGGAGCGCATCTGCGAGGTGATCGGGGCCAGGCTGCGGTCGTTCATGGTGCCGTTCAGATCGCCGAGCAGCAGCACCTTCTTCAGGCCGTCGCGCTCGATGGCGTCGCCCAGCGCCTGCGCGCTGACGTCGCGCTGCTCCGCGGTGAAACCCCGGTCGAACTTGACCCGCACCGAGGGCAGATGCGCGACGTACACCCCGAGCGGGCCCCGCGGTGTGGCCACGGTGGCGCGGAAGGCCCTGACCCAGCCGATCCTGATGTCCACCTGGGAGACGCCGCTCAGCGGGTACTTCGACCAGAGGCCGACGGTGCCCTCCACCGCGTGGTAGGGGTAGGTGGCCGCCAGCCCCGCCTGGTACGTCGGAACGGCCTGCGCGGCCAGTTCCTCCAGGGCGACGATCTGCGCACCGGAGCCGTTGAGCAGCCGGACGGTGCCGGCCGGATCCCGGTTGCCCGCCGCCACGTTGTGGGTGAGGACGGTGAAGTCGCCCTTGCCGCTGCTCTTGTCGAAGAGCAGTCCACCGAACAGGTTGAACCAGACGATCACGGGCAGCAGCACCGCCACCAGCGCGGCCACCGAGCGCCGCCACACGGCCACGGTCAACAGCAGCGGCAGGGTCAGCCCCGCCCAGGGCAGGAAGGTCTCCAGCAGGCTGCCGAGGTTGCCGACGGAGTTGGGCACCGAGGAGTGCAGCGCGAGCAGCCCGGCGAGGAGTACGGCGAGCACGGCGGTGATCCAGCCGCGCCGCCCGGCCGGACGCCAGCCGCGGCACCAGCCGCGGAACCGCGAGCGGAACCCGGCGCCGGCGCTTCCCTGGGCGGTGGCACCCGCAGGGGTGGGGGCGTCCCCGCCGTCCTCGGCTGCCAATACCCCGTCCAGCTGCGCCATGCCCTGATCCTCCGTACCGTCCCCGCCTGACCGAGCTGATGCCGCTTTAGTGGGATTCTCGGATCAGCCTATGCCTGG
Organism: Kitasatospora cystarginea; assembly: GCF_039533515.1. Lineage (NCBI taxonomy): Bacteria > Bacillati > Actinomycetota > Actinomycetes > Kitasatosporales > Streptomycetaceae > Kitasatospora > Kitasatospora cystarginea. The sequence goes on from NZ_BAAATR010000001.1 coordinate 221,618, forward strand.
ACAGACGCCGCTATCGTCGCGGGGGGTTGCGGCGCGCAGCTCTCAGTGAGATTCGCCACCGGAGGGGGCCGCCGCGGCCGGGGCGGCGGTCGGTGCGGGAGCGGCGATGCCGTTGAGGACGGCGTCGACCAGTTGCTCGGCCAGGGCGGGGTCGTCCAGCGGCGCGTCCTCCCAGAAGACGGTGCGCAGCAGGATCGGCCCCATCACCACCTCGGAGAGCAGGTCGGTGTCCAGGTCGGAGCGGATCACCCCTTCGGCGACGCCGCGCCGGACCACCTGGCGGACCAGTTCGCGGCGGGGCTCGATCACCTGCTCCTGGTACATCGAGCGCAGTTCGGGCCAGTTGTTCAGCTGGCCGAGGGCGGTCTTCAGCACCCAGCGCGAGCGCTTGGCCAGACCCCGGCGGCGCATGAACTCCATCATCGCCAGGAGCTCCTCGCGCACCGTGCCGCCGATGAGCTGCGGCTCGGGGGCCTCCAGTCGGGCGACCACATCGACCAGCAGCGCCTCCTTGTTGGGCCAGCGCCGGTAGATGGTGGCCTTGCCGACACCCGCAGCCGCGGCGATCCCCTCGATCGAGAGGTCGGCCAGGCCCGCCCCCTCCTCCATCAGCCGCTCGATCGCGGCGACGATCGCCTGCTCCGCCGCCTCGCTGCGCGGGCGGCCCCGCCGCCGGGCGCACGGCTCGGCAGCGGGGCAGTGGGACTCGGCCGGGGACGCCGGGGCCGTGGTGTCGATCTGCATGGCCTTATTCTCCACAGCCGCTCGAAGCCTTCCGTCTCTCCACCGCGGTCAGCGGCCGCGGTGCCCATCGGTCCCCTGCCAGGACCGGTACCGCGGCCCCCGTTCCGGCCGGCCGGCCGTCCCTCCCCGTCGCCCGGCCCGGTCAGACCTTGGCGGTCTGCTGCGGCTGGCTCTGGGGCTGCGGCACATCACCGGGTCCGGCCTGGGCCTTGCCGGGGAGCATGAACCAGGCGAGCAGGACGCCGATCACCGTGATCCCGGCGGAGAGCCCGGAGACGATGTGCATCGCGTGGATGAACGCGTCCTTGGCCGGGCCGATCAGCTCAGTGTGGTGGGTGCCGTCGGCGATGGCGAGAGTCGCCTCCAGGGACTCCCCCGCCTTGTCCCGCAGCGGGGCGGGGAGGTGGGCGAGCTGGGCGGCCACGCCGTCCCGGTAGGAGGTGGAGAGCACCGCGCCGAGGACGGCGACGCCGAGGGAACCGCCGACCTGGCGGAAGGTGTTGTTGACCGCCGACCCGGCACCGGCCTTCTCACGCGGCAGCGAGCCCATGATGGCCGTGGTGACCGGCGGCATCACGTGCGCCATGCCGGCGCCCATCACGAAGCCGAGTACGACCAGCACCCAGATCGAGGTGGTCAGGCCGAGCAGCAGGTAGCCGAGGAAGCCGACCGCGATCAGCAGCATGCCGCCGGCGCAGGTGGCGCGGACGCCGAAGCGGTCCACCACCAGGCGGGCCCGGGGGGCGAAGAGCATCTGGGCGGCGGCCATCGGCAGCATCAGCACACCGGCCTGCAGGGCGCTGTAGCCGCGCACGCTCTGGGTGTAGAAGACGCCGAAGAAGGAGACGCCCATCAGCGCGAAGAAGACCAGGCCGATCACCACGACCGAGCCGGTGAAGTGCATCCGGCGGAACCAGCTGACGTCCAGCGCCGGGTGGTCGGTGCGCTTCTCGTGCAGGACGAACAGGACCAGCGCCAGCAGGCCGCCGAGCAGCGGGCCCCAGGCCTCGAACCTGGTGAGGTCGGCCAGTTCGCCGCCCTTGATGATGCCGTAGATCAGCGCGACCAGGCCGATGACGGAGAGCAGCACGCCGGTCGGGTCCAGTCTGCCGGGGCTCGGGTCGCGGGAGTCCGGGACCAGCAGTGACATCGCCACCAGCGCGAGGGCCACGATCGGGACGTTGACCAGGAAGACCGATCCCCACCAGAAGTGCTCGATCAGCAGGCCGCCGGTGATCGGCCCGATCGCGATCGCCAGGCCCACCGCACCGGCCCAGATGCCGATCGCCTTGGGCTGCTCGTGCCGCTCGAAGACGTTCATGATGATGGCCAGCGTCGCGGGCATCACGAAGGCGCCGCCGAGGCCCATCACCGCACGGAAGGTGATCAGCTGGCCGGGCGAGGAGGCCAGTGCGGACAGCAGCGAGCCGAGGCCGAACACCACCATGCCGCCGAGCAGGGTCTTCTTGCGGCCGATCCGGTCGCCGAGCAGGCCCGCGGTGAACAGCAGCCCGGCGAAGACCAGCGTGTAGGAGTTGATCGCCCACTCCAGGTCGCTCTGGCTGGCGCCGAGGCCGGTGGGGGCGGGCGAGGCGATGGTCTTCATCGCCACGTTGAGGATCGAGTTGTCGAGGACGACGACGAGCAGGGAGAGCACCAGGGTGCCCAGGATCGCCCAGCGGCGACGGTGTATCGCCTCGGGGATCCGCTGAGGTGCGACTGTGGACATCGGAGAGCGTTCCCGTCCGTACGAGGATGTGCGGACTTACGAGCCGGCAGCGTCTCGTAACCCCTTTCGAGCCCAGGATAGCCCGCTTTTCGATACGAGACGGTGTCGTATCGTAAAGTCTCCGCAAAGGAGGGGGCGCCCGGGAGCGCACCGGTTGTCCGATCCCCGCCCTTTTGCGCCTGCCGCACGGCGTGCAAGCATGGGGGCAGATCCGGGGACGCCGCACGGCGCCACGAGACGACAACCTTTCAGGAGCCTGTTCGATGAACGCTTCTCCGCTTTCGCCTGCCCAGCCGCAGGACGGCACGCCGACCGTCCTCTACGGCGGCGTCACCAACCGCCGGGTGACCGTCCGTGACCTGGCCAAGGCCAAGCAGCACGGTGAGCGCTGGGCGATGCTCACCGCGTACGACGCCCTCACCGCCGGGGTCTTCGACGAGGCCGGGATCCCGGTCCTGCTGGTCGGCGACTCGGCGGGCAACTGCCACCTCGGCTACGAGACCACCGTGCCGGTGACCATGGACCAGATGGTGATGCTCTCCGCAGCCGTCGTCCGCGGTACCAAGCGCGCCCTGGTCGTCGCCGACCTGCCGTTCGGCTCCTACCAGGAGTCGCCCGCCCAGGCCCTGCACAACGCCGCCCGACTGCTCAAGGAGGCCGGGGTCGGCGCGGTCAAGCTGGAGGGCGGCGAGCGCAGCGCGCGGGCCATCGAGCTGCTGGTGGAGGCCGGCATCCCGGTGATGGCCCACGTCGGACTGACCCCGCAGTCGGTGCACGCCTTCGGCGGGTACCCGGTGCAGGGACGCGGCGACGAGGCCGCGCACCAGCTGCTGCGGGACGCCAAGGCCGTGCAGCAGGCCGGGGCGTTCGCGGTGGTGCTGGAGGCCGTACCGGCCGAGCTGGCCGGCCAGGTCACCGAGCAGCTGGCGATCCCGACCGTCGGCATCGGCGCGGGTGCGGCCTGCGACGCCCAGGTGCTGGTGTGGACCGACTTCGCCGGGATGACGGCGGGCCGGGTGCCGAAGTTCGTCAAGCAGTACGCCAACCTGCGGGCCGTCCTCGGGGATGCCGCCCGCGAGTTCGCCGCCGAGGTCGGCGCGGGCACCTTCCCGGCGCCGGAGCACACCTTCAAGTGACGCCCGGACACGGCGGATCGGCCCTCCGGGCGGGGGTGAGCGGCTGAGCGGGGCGGGGAACCGGTGCAGCGACCGGGCACGCGGTTCCCCGCCCCGCTCCGCCACCCGACAGCACGATGACGGTGGCGACAGCAGGATGACAGCGGGCTGGCAGACGGCCCGGGCAGCCTGAGGGCATGACACGCATCGACAACACCCCGAACGAGCGGGGGCCCCGCAGCGGCAACGCCGTCGAGGTACGCGGGATCGTCAAGCACTACGGCGAGACCAGGGCCCTCGACGGCGTCGACCTCAGCGTCAGGCAGGGCACCGTCCTCGGTGTGCTCGGCCCGAACGGCGCCGGCAAGACCACCCTGGTGCGCATCCTCTCCACCCTGATCAAGCCCGACGCCGGCACCGCCCACGTCGGCGGCTACGACGTGCTGCGCCAGCCCAGGCAGCTGCGCCGCACCATCGGCCTGACCGGCCAGTACGCCTCGGTGGACGAACTGCTCTCCGGCTACGAGAACCTCTACCTGATCGGGCGGCTGCTCGACCTCTCCGGTCGGGAGGCCAAGGCCCGCGCTACCGAGCTACTGGAGCGCTTCTCGCTCACCGAGGCCGCGGGGCGCCCCGCCAAGACCTACTCGGGCGGCATGCGGCGCCGGCTCGACCTGGCCGCCAGCATGATCGGCCGCCCCAGGGTGCTCTACCTCGACGAGCCGACCACCGGCCTCGACCCGCGTACCCGCAACGAGGTCTGGGACGAGGTGCAGCGGATGGTCGCCGACGGCTCAACCGTGTTGCTCACCACCCAGTACATGGAGGAGGCGGAGCAGCTCGCGCACGAGCTGACCGTGATCGACAAGGGCCGGGTGATCGCCAACGGCGGGATCGACGAGCTCAAGTCCCAGGTCGGCGGCCAAACCCTGCATGTGACGCCGGTGCAGGCCGCCGAACTGCCCGAGATGGCCCACTGCCTGCACCAGGCCGGCATTACCGGCGCCACCGTCTCCACGGACGCCGGTGTGCTCACCGTGCAGCTCGCCGACGACGGCCAACTCACCACCGTGGTGGGCGTGCTGGGAACCCGGGGATTCGGCATCGCCGCCATCGACACCAAACTGCCCAGCCTGGACGAGGTGTTCCTCACCATCACCGCCAAGCCCGCTGCGGCCACCGCCCCGACTCTCGTGAAGGAGCCCGTGGCATGACCGCGGCCATCTCGTACGAAACCACCGACCCCCGGATCGGGCTCGGCGCTCATCTACGGCACATCGGCGCGCTGACCCGTCGCAACCTGATGCGGATCAAGGCCGACCCGGAGTCGATCCTGGACGCCGTACTGGTCCCGATCATCTTCACGGTGCTGTTCGTCTACGTCTTCGGCGGCGCGGTCTCCGGGGGCCAGCACCAGTACGTCCAGTACATGATCCCGGGACTGCTCGGCACCACCGGGCTCAACCTGGCGATGGCGGTGGGCACCGGTCTGAACAGCGACTTCCAGACCGGGGTGATGGACCGCTTCCGCACGCTGCCGATCGGCCGGGCCTCGGTGCTGCTCTCCAAGATCGCGGCCGAAACCTGCCGGGGACTGCTCTCCTTCACCATCCTGATCGGCTTCTCGATGGTCCTCGGGCTGGAGATCACCGGCGGCTTCCTCAACCTGCTGGCGGCGGTGGGCCTTTCACTGCTCTTCGGGATGTCGATCGTCTGGGTCTCCATGCTGCTCGGTATGTCCCTGCGCAGCGCCCAGGCCGTCCAGGGCGTGTCGATGTTGGTCATCGCGCCGCTGCAGTTCGGCAGTTCGATCTTCGCGCCGCCCACCAGCATGCCGGGCTGGCTGCAGGCCTTCACCCACGTCAACCCGCTGTCCGCGCTGGCGGACGCATGCCGGGCGCTGATCAACGGTCAGGGCGCGGTGGCCCACCCGGTGACGATCGTCCTGATCTGGTCGGTGGCGATCACCGCCGTCACCGCCCCGCTGGCGGTGGCCAGGTTCCGCAAGCGGACCTGACCGGAGCGCGGGTGCCGGAGTCCGACCAGGCGTCGGGCTCCGGCACCCGCGCACGGTCGCTCAGGCCCCGGACCCGTCGGGATCGTTCATCATGGCGGCCGCCTCGGCAAGCGTGAGCCCGCCCCCCTCGGCCAGCCCCTCCTGGTAGGCCCGGTCGCCGATCAGGGCGCGCAGCCTGCGCTCGCCCCGGTCCCTCTCCTGCCGCTCCAGGTAGGAGCCGAGCGCGCCGTGCAGGGTCTGGTACGCGCCCATCAGCACAGCCGCCCGCCTGGCCACGGCCGGATCCCCGCGCAGCTCGGCGACCGCGGTCAGCACCCCGACGGCCGGCAGGACCAGCATCACGGTCATGTGCTCGGCGAAGACCCTGCCGCCGTTCTCCACCGAGTTCACCAGCCTCCGTGCCTCCCTGAGCAGGTCGAGACCGGCCTCGGGATCACCGCTCAGCGCGGTGATCCAGGCCCGGATCGAGGTCACGATGCCCCGGAACACGTTCGGCACCAGCGGGCCGAGCACCGACCGGTCGCCTTCCAGCCGGTCCAGCTGGTCCAGCTGGTCGAGCGCCTCGGCGTAATCCCCGCGCGCGGCGCTCAGGTTGCAGAGCAGCAGGCACCCGTACAGCGTCGCTCCCTGGTCGGCGCGCCCGGTCGCGGTCTCCCCCAGTACCTCCCGGATCAGCCGCTCGCCCTCCGCCACATCGGTGTCCAACAGGGCTTCGCCCAGGCGTATCCGAAGCAGCGGGATCTCCTGCGGCGCCTCCAGTTCCCGGGCCAGTTCGATGGCCTTCCGGTACGCCTCGGTGGCACGCGCGCTGTCGCCCTGCTTCAACGCCGTCTCGCCCTTCGCGGACAGCGCCTCGGACATGCCCCAGCGGTCGCCGAGCCGGGTGAACAGCTCCAGCGCCTCGTCACCGTCGCGGATCGCCTGGTCGAGACCGCCGGACCAGTCGTTCAGCAGGTGGGAGCGGATCTGCAGGATGAACGCGAGGTCGCCCACGCCGCCGTGGCGGCGGCAGCCCTCGACGGCCTCGTCCAGCATCGGCCGCAGCTGGCCGAACGCACCGGCCGGGAAGGCCGCGAAGACCCGGTGCAGCACGGGGAGGCGGAAGGACTGCGGCAGGTCCGGGGTGTAGGCCGCGAGCACCCGCTGGGCGAGATCGGTGGCCTCCGGATCCCCGAGCATCTCCATGTTGCCGATGAACATGGTGACCAGGCGGTGCAGATGGACCTGCCGCCGGGCCTCCTGGAGCAGTTCCGGCGGCATCGGCGGCGGCGCGTCCAGCGGATCGGCCGACAGCGGGACGGGCCTCGGCGCGTCGTCGGCGTACGGGTTCGGGGCGAGCGCGCCGACCGCCTCGTACCAGCCGCGCGCCTCGGTGCGGTAGTCCCGCAGCGCCCAGAACCAGCTCATCCCGAGGACCAGGACGAGCGCCTCCTGCTCCTCGCCGCCGTCCACCGCGCGGCGCAGCGCGGCGCGGATGTTGTCCTGCTCGCGCTCCAGCACGGCCAGCCAGCGCAGCTGGTCCGGACCGCGCAGGTGCCGCTCGGCGGAGCGGACCAGCTCGCGGAAGCAGCGGATGTGCCTCAGCGCCGTTCCCTCGTCGGCCCCGCCCGCCGACATCGCCTCGGTGAGTCGTTCGGCGGCGTACTCGTGGATGGTCTCCAGCATCCAGTACCTGGTCTCGGTACCGAGGCGGGCCACGATCAGCGACTTGTCCACCAGCGAGAGCAGCAGGTCGGCGACCTCCTCCCGGGGTACCGCTGTGACTCCTCGCTCGCCTCCGGGCGCTCCCGGTCCGGTGTCGAAGGTGCCGTCGGCGCAGACCTGTTCGGCGTCCTCCAGGGTCCAGCTGCCGGCGAACACCGAGAGCCGGCGCAGTACGGCGCACTCGCGCTCGCTCAGCAGGTCCCAGCTCCAGTCGACCACCGCGCGCAGGGTCTGCTGGCGCGGCAGCAGCGTGCGGGAACCGGCGGTGAGCAGCGCGAACCTGCCGTCCAGGCGGTCGGCGAGCCGGCGCGGCGTCAGTCCCCGAAGCCGGGCGGCGGCGAGCTCGATGGCCAACGGCAGGCCGTCCAGCCGGCGGCAGATCTCGGCGCAGGCCTCGGGGTCCTCGGCGGGGTCGAAGCCGGGCCGGGCGGCGGCACCACGCTCGGCCAGCAGTCTGAGCGCCACCGGGTCGGGCAGCGGCTCGACCGGCCGGACGCTCTCGCCGGGCACCCCGAGCGGCTCCCGACTGGTCGCCAGGACGGTCAGCCCGGGGCACTCGGCGAGGAGCCGGTCGGCCAGCTCGGCGGCCGCCTGGATCAGGTGCTCGCAGTTGTCCAGCACCAGCAGCATCCGGCGCTGCGCGCAGTGCTCGACGATCCGCCGCACCGGGTCGTCGGTACGAGCCGCCTCTGCGACCGCGCCGCCGGTGTGCAGCACGGTCTCCCGCAGGCCGAGCGCGGAGAGTACGGCGGCCGGCACGTCGCCCGGGTCCTCCAGCGGGGCGAGTTCGGCGAGCCAGACGCCGTCGGGCCAGCCTTCTGGGGCGCCCGTCGCACCGGCGGCCGCGATCGCGGCGACAGCCTCGGCGGCGGCCCGGCCCGCCTCGACGGCCAGGCTGGTCTTGCCCGAGCCACCGGGGCCGGTGAGCGTGACCAACCGGCTCGCCGTCAAGGCGCTCTTCAGGGCGGCCAGTTCGGCCTCCCGTCCGACGAAGCTGGTCAGCCGGGGGCGCAGGTTGCCGACCGGGCGCGGGGCCGCGGGCCTCCGCTGCTCCCCGGCGGCCGGTATGGGCGGGTGCGTCGCGAAGCCGTACGCGGCGGGCGGGACCTGCGGCACCGCCGGTCCGGGGACGGTGGAACGGAGCAGTTCGCGGTGGACGGCCTGGAGTGCCGGGCCCGGGTCGGCGCCCAGCTGTTCGGCGAGGGCACGTCGGGCCCGCTCGTACTGCTGGAGGGCCTCGGCTGTCCGGCCGCTGTCGTTCAGTGCCCGGACCAGCAGGAGCTGCAGCTGCTCGTCCAGTGGTCGCTCCGCGCAGAGTCCGGCCAGTTCGGCCGTCAGTTCGGCGGCCCGGCCGAGTTCGAGTTCGGCGCCGATCCGGCACCTGCGGGCCTCCTCGCGCTGGGTCTCCAGCCGGGCGGCCGGTCCACCGCGGTCCGGCAGGTCGGCCAGCGCGGGGCCGCGCCAGAGGCCGAGGGCACGACCCAGCCGCTCGGCGGCGCGGGCGTGGTCGGCGGCGGCCGTGGCCTGCCGGCCTTCGGCGACCAGCCGCTGGAACTCCCCGAGGTCGGTGTTCCGACCGGTCAGCCAGTACCCGGCCGGGCCGGAGCCGATCTCGTCCCGGCCGATGGCGCGGCGCAGCCGCCCGACCAGGGTCTGCAGGGCGGCGGCACAGTCCTGCGGCGGTTCGGCACCCCAGACCTCGTCCACCAGCAGGTCCGTGGGGACGGGCCGGCCCTGCCGCAGCGCCAGCGCGGTGAGCAGCGCGCGCAGCCGGGCGCCGCCCAGCGGGACGGCGGTGCCGTCCTCCCGGTGGGCGGTGGTCGTTCCGAGGATGCCGTAGTGCACGGGGACCATTCTGGTGGACACCCGCAGCGTCGCACTCCTGTTTACCCGTCATCCCGCAAGCCCCGGCGGACCGGGACCCGCGGCTCGGCGGGGGCGCGCCCCGGCCGGGCCGCCGGTGTGGAACCCTGACGTGGGCCCGTCCGTTCACCCGGGACGGCTTGTCCCGGCCTCGTCCGGCCCGGCATGATCGACCCTCGCCCTCCCCTACCCCTCGGAGCTCCACCGCCATGACCTTCGCCGAAACCCAGCGCTCGCGCAGCGAGGAACGCAGGATAAGCCCGGTGTTCTGGGTCCTGCTCGCGATCCTCGGCACCTCGGGCTGGGCCGTCTGGTCGGGCTACGGCAACGCGGGCGTCGGGGTGTTCCTCTTCGTGGTGGCGGGCTGGGTGGTCTCGCTCTGCCTGCACGAGTACGCGCACGCGCGGACCGCGATGTACGGCGGTGACATCACCATCGGGGCGAAGGGCTACCTCACCCTCAACCCGTTCAAGTACACCAACGCGGTCTTCAGCTTCGTACTGCCGATGATCTTCGTCATCCTCGGCGGCATCGGCCTGCCCGGCGGGGCGGTCTACATCGAACGGCACCGCATCCGGGGCAGGCTCAAGCACAGCCTGATCTCGGCCGCCGGCCCGCTGGTGAACGTCCTCTGCGCGGTGCTCCTGCTGATCCCGGTCGGTGCGGGCTGGCTGGACGACCCCGCCGTGCACGCGAGCTACGAGGGCCACGACCTGAACGTCTCCCCGCTCGCCGCGGCCCTCGGCTTCCTGGCGTTCCTCCAGCTCAGCGCGGCCCTGCTGAACCTGCTGCCGGTCCCGGGGCTGGACGGCTACGGGATCGTCGAGCCGTGGCTGTCGCCGAAGACCCGCCGGGCGGTCGAGCCGTTCGCCCCGTACGGGCTGATGGCGGTGTTCGTGGTGCTCTGGCAGTCCGAGGTCAACCGGTGGTTCTTCGACCTGGTCTACCGGGCCATGGACCTGTTCGGCGTGGACGGCGCCTACGCCGCGCTGGGCCGGTACCTGTTCAGCTTCTGGCAGCACTGACCCGGCGGCCCCGGCCCGGGGCGGCCCGGGGCTCAGGCCCCGGTGGCCGCCCCGGCCTTCTGCTGGCGCGCACGGCGCAGGTAGAACCAGGCGATGTTGCTGGAGACGCCCGCCATCAGCACCCACACCACGCCCAGCCAGTTGCCCTGGACGAACGAGACCACGGCCGCGGCGACCGCCAGCACGAAGACGATCGAGGCGAAGAGGGCGTTGCGGGGCATGGCGCGGGACTCCTTACGGATCGGTACGACCGTCCCATTCTCACCGAAGGACCCCCGACGCCGTCGCAGGGGGCCCTCCGGGCGCGGTCACACGTCGGTGATGCGCAGGCCCGCGTGGGCCTTGTAGCGGCGGTTGACCGAGATCAGGTTGGCCACCAGCGACTCCACCTGGTGGGCGTTGCGCAGCCGGCCCGCGAAGATGCCGCGCATGCCGGGGATCCGCTCGGCCAGCGCCTGGACGGTGTCGGTCGCCTGGCGGTCGTCGCCGAGCACCATCACATCGGTGTCGATCCGCTCGATCGCGGGATCCTGCAGCAGCACCGCCGAGAGGTGGTGGAAGGCCGCGGTGACCCGGGACTCGGGCAGCAGGGCGGCGGCCTGCTGGGCGGCACTGCCCTCCTCGGGCCGGATCGCGTAGGCGCCCTGCTTGTCGAAGCCCAGCGGGTTGACGCAGTCCACCACGAGCTTGCCCGCGAGCTCCCCGCGCAGGGCGGAGAGGGTGGCGGCGTGGCCGTCCCACGGCACGGCGACGATCACGATGTCGCTCTCCCGGGCCGCGGCCGCGTTCTCCGCACCCCGGACGCCGAGGCCGATTCCGGCCGCCGCCGCCTCGGCCCGCTCCGCGGTACGGGAGCCGATCACCACCTGCTGTCCGGCCTTGGCCAGCCGGTAGGCCAGACCGCGGCCCTGGTCGCCGGTGCCGCCCAGGACACCGACCACCAGCTGGGAAACCTCGGGGAGCCCTCGGGTCGGCTCCGTCACTGAATCGTGGGTACTCATGCGGAAGATCCTGCCAAAGCCCGGCCCGGTGCTCCATCCTCTCCCTCCATGGACGCCGTGAGAGTTACCGCACTGGCCCGATCGCTGACCGGCACCGGATGGCCGGAGACCGCCCGGGCCTTCGGCGGCGCGCTGCGCCACTCCGTCAGCCGGCGCGGCGCCACCGGGCTGCTGCTGGTCGGCACCGAGCGGTACGAGCCCTGGCACCTGGCCGCCCATCTGGACATCGAGGCCGACCGCTCCGGTGTCGGCGAACTGGCTCCCACCCTGCTGCGGCACCGCGTCCCGGACGGTTCACCGGCTCATCTCGCCCACCGCGTCGACCTGTTGACAGAGGTCCGGCGCGGCGCCACGGTCCTGGTGGTCGCCCCGGCCGCCACCGAGGCCCCACTGCTGGAGCGCGTCCACGACGCCCGGCGCGGTGGCGCCACCGTCCTCGCCCTCGACACCGGCGACCGCGACCTCGCCTCCCTCGCCCATGAACGCCTCGCCGTCCCGGACGCCGCCGAGGAGCCCTTCGACCTCGTCCAGCACCTCGTCAGTACCGCTGCCGGCCTCCGCCCCCGCTTCGCCTTCCTCGCCCGGCTGGCCGCCTCCCCCGTCGCCCAATGGTGAACGGCTCGCTCCAGCGGCCCTCCTGCTCGGCGTCGGAGGTAGCTCGGCGTCAGAGGTTCTCCAGCTCCGCGACGCGACGCAGGTCCTTGGGCCGGCCGATGGCGCGGCGCACGGCGATCAGGTCCTCCCGGCACAGGTAGCCGCGGTGAGTTCGCGGCCGCGCCGTACCGCGGGGCGCAGGCGGTCCAGCGGATGCTCGGGGATGCGGGAGTCATCGGTCACCCGGCCATCCAACTACCGCGCCGGGGGCGGGCGCAGCCGGAATCGGTGCGGGGATCCGGGTACCTCCTAATTCGGTTGCTCCCGGCCTGCGGCGCAGCCCAGGATGACGGGACCATGACTTCCGACGAACCGTCCCGCCGGCCGGGCCGACTGCGGTCCGCGCTGCGCGGAATCCGCCCCGACATGTCCCCCTGGCGTTCTTCACGGGACTTCCGGCTGCTGTGGACCTCGGGCTCCGTCACCGCCTTCGGCAGCTTCCTGACCTATGTCGCAGTACCGCTGCAGCTCAAGGACCTGACCGGTTCCTCCTTCGCGGTCGGCCTGGTGGGCGCGGTGGAGCTGGTCCCGCTGATCGTCTTCGGGTTGTGGGGCGGTGCGCTCGCGGACGCGCTGGACCGGCGGAGGCTGGTGCTGCTGTCGGAGGCGGGGCTCGGCCTGCTCTCCGGGCTGCTGCTGCTCAACGCGCTGCTGCCGCGGCCGATGCTGTGGCCGGTGTACCTGGTGGCCGCGCTGGTCGCGGCCCTCGGCGGTCTGCAGCGGCCGGCCCTCGACGCGCTCACCCCGCGGATCGTCGCGCACGATCGGCTCCCCGCCGCGTACGCGCTCAACTCGCTGTCCCGCAACGCCGCTTCGGTGGCCGGCCCGGCGCTGGCCGGCGTCGTGGTGGCGACGGCGGGCGTGCAGACGGCGTACGCACTGGACGTCGCCACCTTCGGGGCCTCACTGCTGCTGCTCGCCCGGATGCGGGCCGTCCCGCCGTCCACCGGCGCCGAGAAGCCCTCGCTGCGGACGATCGCCACCGGCGTGAAGTACGCCTGGAGCCGGCCCGACCTGCTGGGCACCTATGCGATAGACCTCTGCGCGATGCTCTTCGCCTACCCGGTGGCGGTGTTCCCGTTCCTGGCCGGCGAGTTGGACGCCCAGTGGGCGCTCGGCCTGATGTACGGCGCCTCGGCGGCCGGGGCGCTGGCCGTCGGCGCCACCAGCGGCTGGACCTCGCGTGTCCGCCGGCACGGCCGGATGCTGGTGCTCGCCGCGCTCGGCTGGGGTACGGCGATGGTGCTGGCGGGGCTGGCGGGCGAGATCTGGCTGGTCCTGCTGGGTCTGGCGCTGGCCGGCGGCGCCGACCAGATCAGCGGCATCGCCCGCTCGGTGATCTGGAGCCAGTCCGTTCCGGACGAGCTGCGCGGGCGGCTGGCCGGGGTGGAGCTGCTCAGCTACTCGGTCGGCCCGCAGCTGGGTCAGGTCCGGGTGGGCGGGATGGCCGCGGTGATCGGCGTACGCGGCTCGGTCTGGGCCGGCGGGCTGGCCTGCGTGGCCGGCGTGCTCGGACTCGCCGCCGCCCTGCCGAAGCTGCTGGCGTACGACTCGAGGACCGACCCGCACGCGGCGGCCGTCCGGGCGGCCCGGCGGCAGGCCGAGGCGGCGGCGGTCTGAGCGGGCCCGCTCGGCACTCGGTTACGGCGTCAGGAGCGCGGGAGCCGCGCCCGACTTCACCGCGGGCCGGCCGTGCGCCCCCGCGCGCCCCGGGAGAGCGAGCCTTACGGCTCTCGCGCGGCCCGGGAGGGTGGGCCCTGCGGCTCTCGCGCGGCCGTCCCGCTAATCGTCGCTCGGCTGGTCGTCGCGCCAGCGGGGATCGGTCCGCCACTCGCGGTCGCGCTCGGCGGCGATCTCCAGAGCGTGGGTGGCCTCCTCACGGGTGGCGTACGGCCCCAGCCGGTCCTTGGCGGGGCACTCGGGGCCTTCCTCGACCTTGGCGTGCTTGATGCAGTAGAACCACTCCCCCGGCTTGCCGGTGGACTTACGGCCGAATCCCAGCGCCATGATCGGTCTCCCGTCGCTCGTTCGCTTCGGTACGGATCATTCCCGGTGCCCGGCTCGGACACACAGCCGGGGCGGTGCGGGGCCCGGCGGATAGACTCGCGGCCATGGTTCTCGTACCCGGCATCCAGTCCCCCACCCGCAAGGTCCCGGCGCGCATCACGCGTCCCGAGTACGTGGGCAAGCCCGCGCCGACGCCCTACACCGGGCCCGAGGTGCAGACCGCCGAGACGATCGAGAAGATGCGGATCGCCGGCCGGATCGCCGCGCAGGCGATGGCTGAGGCCGCGAAGCTGATCGCGCCCGGCGTCACCACCGACGCGCTCGACGCCGTCGCCCACGAGTACATGTGCGACCACGGTGCGTACCCGTCGGACCTCGGCTACCGGGGCTTCCCCAAGTCGATCTGCACCTCGATCAACGAGGTGATCTGCCACGGCATCCCGGACTCGACGGTCCTTCAGGACGGCGACATCGTCAACATCGACGCGACCGCCTACATCCACGGGGTGCACGGCGACCTGAACGCCACCTTCCTGTGCGGCGACGTGGACGAGGAGTCCAAGCTGCTGGTCGAGCGGACCCGGGAGTCGCTCAACCGGGCGATCAAGGCGGTCAAGCCCGGCCGGCAGATCAACGTGATCGGGCGGGTCATCGAGTCCTACGCCAAGCGCTTCGACTACGGCGTGGTGCGGGACTTCACCGGACACGGCATCAACACGTCGTTTCACTCCGGCCTGATCATCCCGCACTACGACAGCGAGCGGGCCACCGAGGTGATCAAGCCCGGGATGACCTTCACCATCGAGCCGATGCTCACCCTGGGCACCTACGACTACGAGGTCTGGGAGGACGGCTGGACGGTCGTCACCAAGGACCGCAAGCGCACCGCCCAGTTCGAGCACACCCTGGTGGTCACGGCCGACGGCGCGGAGATCCTCACCCTGCCGTGACGACGGCCCCACGGCGACGGCGCCGGCGGGCCGGCCGACGGCCCGTCAGGCGTCGCCGTCCGTGCGCCGGTGACCGCAGGACGGGCGTCGCAGCCGCTCCCGGCTCCGGCTGTCGGTCGAAGCAGCGGCGGGGACCGCTAACCGATCAGCCACTGCTCCTCCGCGACCGCGCCCACCTCGGTGCAGGCGTCGGTGAGCACGTCCAGCACCCGCAGCGCGTCCGGTAGCGACTGCTCGGGGCCGCGGGAGTCCAGCCAGCGGACCTCGGAGCCGTCCGGGAGCGCGGCGGGCGGCACCAGGGTGTACGAGCCGCGGCAGTGCCACCGCAGGCCCGGGTGCTCGGACATGGTGTCCGGCGTGCTGTCCAGCGCGCTCGGCCACCACTCGTCCTCGTCCTGCGGGGTGCCACGGGTGGCCGTGAAGAACAGGTAGCGGTCCTCGCCGACGGCCGCGACCGGGCCGCCGACGCCCAGCGCGTCAAGGCGTTCCAGCGCGAGCCTGCCGGCCTCGGCCGGGACGTCCAGGACGTCGTGCGCGCGGCCCGTGGCGGTGATGAAGTTCGCCTGCGGGTCGCGGGAGAGCCAGCGGGTCAGCTGCTCGGTGTCGGTGGTCGCCTGGGACTGCCAGGCGAAGGAGACCGGGTGCTGGGCGGGGGCCGGACAGCCGATCCGGTCACAGGAACATCGATAACCGGCCGGATGGGCGGCCGGAGCCACCGGGAAGCCCGCTCTGACGGCCTGGAGCAGCTGATCGAGTCTCGCCGCCGGATCCGCGCCGCCAGCCGCACGCCCCTCCTGCCGCTCGCGCCTGCGCCACCAGGTCGTCCACCTGCCACTGGCTTCCATCGGACCCCTTCCGCACCCTGCCGTGACCAGCCGCGCCTGGTGCGACGCGGCGACCGACGCGACAACCGACGCAACGTCCGGGCTCGCCTGTTGCTTCCCGGACGGTGCTCGATCAGGCACGTCCGCCATGGGCCGGAGCCGGGGTCGCCGGTCGGCCAACGCCTGGGTCACGGTACGGAGTACGAGAGTTGGGCTCGGCGGGAAGGCGCACCGACACGCGCCCGACCCGGCCCGTACGGGGCCCGCAGACCCGGGCGGTTCCCGGGGGCGTACAGAGCAGGATAAGGGTGCCGGACGGGTCCGGATGACCGGGGGCGGTGCTGCGTGCGTCACTGCGACCGCCACCGGGGTTCCGCTGCTCCGTTTCTCGACCGTCACCGCTTCTCCACGGCCGCCATGCCTTCCGCCCCCCACCCCCGGGCGAGGGGCCCGGTCAGGGCCGCGTCGGCTCGCTTAGGCTGGGGTGATGAGAAGCGCCGACACCGAATTCGTGGGCGGGCCCCTGGACGGCAGGGTGCTGCCGATCGGCCTGACCCTGCTGGGCAGTGTGCCCAAGATCTACCGAGTACCCGTCCCCGCCCATGGCGACGCACCGGCCACCACCCTGGTCTACCGGCGGGCCGAGCTGCGCTCCGAGAAGCGGCGCCGCTACTGGCGGTACGAGTACGACCCGTCCGCCTCGGCCTGACTCCCACCGACCCCGGCGTCCGGGGCGTGCGGCCCCTCGCCCGCCCGCCGGGCCCGGCCGATCCCGCTCGGCGCGGATCGGGCCACGCTCAGTCCTCCTCGGCGAGGATGAGGTACAGCTTCTTCTTCGCCTCGGTCAGCACGGCGAGACCCTTGGCGCGCTGCTCCTCCGAGCCGGTGGTCATCACCTGCCGCACGGCGTGGTCCACGGCGGCCAGCGCCTGGCCGACCTCCTGGACGGCCTCCCAGTCGACACCGCGCCCGGCCTCGTCCCAGGGGGACTCCTGACCGGCCTCGGCCTCCGCCCGGCCGGCCTCGGTGAGCTCGAACAGGCGCTTTCCGGAGACCTCCTGAGCCTGGATCAGCCCCTCCTCCTCCAGCAGCTGGAGGGTCGGGTAGACCGATCCCGGGCTCGGCCGCCAGGCCCCGCCCGTCCGCTCGCCGATCTCAGTGATCATCTCGTAGCCGTGCATCGGCCGCTCCCTGAGCAGCGCCAGCAGCGAGGCGCGCACGTCACCGCGCCGCGCCCGGCCGCCCCGACGGCCGTGGCCGCCGCGCCCCCGTCCGCCCATGCCGGGGCCGAACGGCCCGCCGAAGCCGGGCCCCCACGGACCGGGCCGGCCGCCAGGCCCACCGAAGGCACCGAAGGCGTGCCGCCCCTCGAAGCCCTCACCCGAGAACTCGCCGCGCTCCGAGCGCCGACGCCCTCCCCGGAACGATCCCCTTGTGCGCATGGCGCGCACCACCTTTCGTGACTCTCGCTCGACACTCCCCTTCCGAAGCATCTCGATATCTCGACGATATATCGCTAACTATCGCTCGTCAACGATTCCGCCGCCTGGGAGTTGTGACGTCCACAGCGACCTGTCGCCGTCCCAGCACACTTGTCGCCGTTTGGTGCTCCGTCCCAGGGTTGTTGTCCACCATCGGGTGAACGTCCCTGCGTAGCTGTCGTATGGCCCGCCTCTCGCTCCTACCGTCAGGTCCGCAGAGACACTGTCGGGTGCGGGGTGGTCATGCCAGGTTCGGCGGTTGCAGCGGCTCGTGGTGCTGACGAGCTCTTCGAAGTCGAGTACGTAGACCGCCACGGGCGGCTGGTCCGAGCCGATCTCCTGGACTGCTGGCGCTACCCGTTCGAGGACAGCCGGCCGTCCCGGTCCTTTCCCGTCTACCGAGGGCAGAAGAACTTCAGCGGCTGGTGGTGGACAGCAACCACAGGCGGTCATGTGGGGTACGAGTCCTGGCTGGAACGCTCGTCCTTGATCGAACTGGACTTTGACCCGGCTGTGGTCGGCATCGCATCGCAGCCGATGTGGCTGCACTGGCCCCAGGGCGGCAAGCGTCGGCGCCACGCACCGGACTACTTCGTCCGCAAGGCCGACGGCACTGGCGTACTGGTCGACGTCCGTGCGCACGACCGGGTCAAGCCAGAGGATGCGGATACCTTCGCTGCAGCTGGCCGGGCCTGTGCTCAGGTCGGCTGGCACTTCCTGCACCTGGGCGTCCCTGCTGGGATCCGCGCTGCGAACCTGCGCTGGCTGGCGGGCTACCGCCATCCCCGGAACTGGCGCCCGGAGACATCGGGGCTGCTTTGGGAGGCCTTCGCAGAGCCGCGGCCGCTGTTCCAGGGAGCGGATGTGGTCGGTTCACGCATCGCAGTGCTGCCTGTGCTCTTCCACCTGATGTGGCGACGGATGCTCGTGGCCGACCTGGACTGCTCGCTGCTGGGGCCAGAGACCGTCGTACACGCCGGGGAGGCGATCGCTGATGAGTAGGTCAAGGCCAGGCGTGCTGCGAGTCGGCGATCAAGTCCACTTCGAGGCAGCGGTGCACCGCGTAGTGGGGCTTGAGGGCACTCTGGTGCGGCTGGCCGACCAGGACGGAAGCGTGGCAGTCGTGCACCTACCGCACCTGCTGACCTCAGCCGGATTCGAGCACCTGGGCTCGGCGCCCCCGGCGCCCGTTCCACACACCTCTCGGCTCGCAGGTCTGCCAGCTGTCGTGGTCGAGCGGGCGGAGTGGTGGGAGGGCCACCTGCTTGAAGTCCTGACCGGTCTCCCTCCCGCGGCGGCGCCAGGCACTCTGCCCCGCCTCGAATACGATCCGGCCTCCCGGCCTCTCGGGGAGCGCGAGCGGGCAAAGGCTGCCGAGTTGGCCGCGCTCGGTGTTCCCGGAGCCTCCACCCGAAACCTGCAGCGCAAGCTGCGTCGCTACCGCGACCAAGGGATCAGCGGTTTGGTCGACGGGCGCCGGGACAGGCCCTCTCCACCGATCTCCGCGCGTGCGGATCCACGGGTCGTGGAGGCGATCGAGGCAGTAATGACAGAGTCGATCGCGCAGTCGTCCCGATCTGTCGCGTACTTTCGCTGGCGGGTCGAACGATTGCTGGACGAGCGACACGGCCCTGAGACGGTCCCAATGCCGTCACGGTCGGCGTTCTACCGGCTGTTCTCCGAGCTCGGCTCAGGGCGGCACATCACTGGGTCCGCTCGTACCCGTCGTTCGCTGGCTGGTCGGCCTGACGGTCCGTTCGGGCAGGTCACAGCTGTCCGGCCGGGCGAGATCATGGAGATTGACTCGACCCCGTTCGACGTCCTGGTGATGCTGGACGAAGGCGTCCCCGGGCGGGTAGAGCTCACCGGGATGGTCGACCTCGCTACGCGATCAGTCACCGCAGCGGTGCTGCGGCCGACGACCAAGTCCGTGGACGCCTCCTTGCTCCTGGCCCGCACTCTCACCCCGGAGCCGATGCGGCCGGGTTGGCCCGATGCCCTGCGCATGGCCCGCTCGGTCCTTCCCCACCGCCACCTGCTTGAGGTCGACCAACGGCTGGAACACTCGGCGGCCCGCCCGGTCATCGTCCCGGAGTCCATCGTCTGCGACCGCGGCAACGCCTTCCTGTCGCGCAACTTCCGGGCGTCGTGCCGAGCTCTGGGTATCAGTCTTCAACCGGCCCACCCCGGTACACCGACCGACAAGCCCCACGTCGAACGGACTCTGGAGTCCGTGTCCACGATGTTCTGCCAGTTCGTCGCCGGCCACTTGGGAAACTCCCCCGAGGCCCGGGGGACACGCATCGAGGAGGGGCCGTTGTGGTCGATGGCCCAGCTGCAAGAGCTCCTTGACGAGTGGATCGTGGCCAAGTGGCAGAACCGTCCGCACGAGGGCCTGCGGGATCCGGCGGCACCGGGGCGGATGTTCACGCCTAACGAGAAGTACGCCACGCTGGTCGCCATCGCCGGCTACGTGCCGGTGGCGCTGTCCGGCGATGACTTCGTGGAACTCCTGCCGACGCAGTGGCGGAAGATCGGAGCGCGTGGAATCAAGATCAACCATCGAATCTACGACTGCGCCGAACTCAACCTGCTGCGTCACCAGAGCTCCGGCGTGCGCGAGCAGGATGGGCGTTGGGAGATCCATCACGATCCCTACGATGTGACCCGGGTCTGGGTCAGGCAGAGAAGTGGATGGATCACCGTTCCCTGGCGGCATCTCTCCACGGTCCCAGGCCCGTTCGGCGAACTGGCCTGGGATCACGTGCGGCGGGAGATGCCGGAGGGCACCGAGGCGGAACTCGCCGCCGCTGTCGCGGCACTGCTCGATCGGGCACACGCCGGACCGCCGACGAAGAAGACATCGCCGGATCGCGCTCGACGGACCGTCGCCCGCACACGCGCCGGAACTCGGCCGACCATCCCCCTTGACCTGGAGCCCGACATGCCTGCGGCCTCGTCGCCGGTGGACCCTCCAGAGGAGGACGCACCGCTCGCAAAGGTCATTCCTCTGGACCTGTTCGACCCGCTCGAAGACCCGTGGAGCAAGCGATGACTTCCTCTCCTGGCGCCAGCGCGCCCACGGAGCAATGGACTACCCTGGAGGGGTGGCGGCAGTTCGTCGCGGAGGAGCCTCCGCTGCCGTTGCCTCTGACCCGCCGACAGTGGCTGAGCCTCACCGAGGATGAGCGAGTCATCCGTGATGACGAGCGAATCGACCACCACACTCGCCTGGTCATCGTGGCCACCTCCGCCGTCCGGCAAGCCGTCACCTGCGGCCGCCGCCTGGTCCTGCTCAACCGGCATGCCAGAAGCGGGCGTCGGGGGCTCATGCTGTCCGGCCGGTCCAGCACCGGGAAGACCACCGCGATCACGCAGTTGGGCCGTTCCCACGAACTACTGGATCGCAGGCGGCATCCCGGGGTTCACGATCGGATCCCCGTGGTCTACATCACGGTTCCGCCGGCGGCGACCGCGCGCATGGTCGCGGCGGAATTCGCCCGTTTCCTCGGCCTTCCGGTGAGCACCCGGTGGAACATGACCGACATCATCGAGGCCGTCGTCGGTGTCCTGACCACAGCGCGCACCAGCATGGTGCTGATCGACGAGGTCCACAACATCTCCCTGTCGACCCGGCCGGGAGCTGAAGTCTCGGACACCCTCAAGTACTTCTCCGAACGTATCCCGGCCACTTTCGTCTACGCCGGTATCAACGCCGAGAGGGAAGGGCTGTTCTCCGGAACCCGCGGAGAACAGATCGCCGGGCGCTTCACCCTGATCCCGACCCGAGCCTTTCCGTACAACGAGGAATGGAAGCGGCTGGTGGCCCGGATGGACAGCACCCTGCGGCTGCTGGATCACAAGCCCGGCAACCTCACCGACCTCGACCGCTACATCCACGATCGCACCAAAGGGATGATCGGAGCACTCTCACAGCTGGTCTGCGGTGCCGCCCTGGATGCCATCCAGAGCGGCACCGAAAAGATCACCAAGGCAGGGCTCAAGGCAGTCCCGCTGGACGTGGCGACCGACTTCCCCAATCACGTGAACAGCTGACACCATGCCGCAGAAGCCCGTGGCCCACCGGGTCATCCCGCTGCCTGTCCGAATCCGTCCGCTGCCCAGCGAGGACTCACGGTCCTTCATCATCCGCCTGGCCCGGGCGAACCACATCCAACCTCGGCACCTGCGCGCCTACCTCTGCGAACCGCCCAGGCACAGCGGTCGGCCGACCTGGGAACGGCTGGCGGACGCGGCCGGCCGTACCGCAAAGTCGCTCAAGCGGGTGCTGACCGATGGCCACTGCCCAGAGTGCAACTCGCTCCTGCCGACTAGCCAGGTGATCGGCCGCCCAGCCCAGCAATGCTCTGCCGGCTGCCGCAGGGCCCGCCATCAGCGCTTGCACCCTCGCCGTCCCCGTCCACCGTTGCTGACGTACGCCTGTGAGAAGTGCGCGCGGCCATTCTCATCGCGGCGGGCTCGGCGCTGGTGCCTGCCCTGCCGTCGGCGCGGCCGGGATGCCGCGTGATGACGATGCCCGCCCGACGGCTGCCACGGGCACTGCCGCCCTTCCACGACGAGACCGTGGACTCATACGTCACCCGCCTCGCGCCGGCCAACGCACTGACCGCCAGCGAACTCGTGGCCTACCTCGGCGTCCGACCGAGGAAGAAGACACCCCGCACGGACTTCCTGACGCCGCTGTCCGTCGTCACCGGCCTGCCAGCGGACACTCTCCGGCTGGCGCTTCCCGAATTCATGACGGACCACGTCAGCGACGAACCCGGCCACATCGGTCGACCGCTCGCCTTGGACAAGCCCCGCACCCTCAAGCGCCCGGCGTGCCGCCGATGCGTTCGAGCCGCCGGGATCGACGAAGCAGTGACCTGCTGGACTACCCACGACCGCAACGTGTGCAGGCGACACCGGCTCTGGATCGGCGGAGGCTGCAACCAGCCGGAGGACCAAATCGACATCTCCATGCTGCCGAGCACCGTTTCCGCCGACCGTCACCATCGAAATCTGATTACCCGCCACGGCCGGCGCTGGGTCAGCGACGCCTTCCCCGACGCCCGCGACATCTTCCTCGGCTTGATCAGAGACCAGTACGCCGATCCTTTCGGCCTCGTCGCCGCAGCGCTCGAACAACTCCGAGGACAGGACAATCGACCAGTTGAGGTCGAGACCGCATTGATGGTCCTCTTCCACCCCCAGATCGTCACACTCACCGGGCTCCTCGCTTGCCCCACCTGGGAGCAAAGGGCGATGCAGTCCGGCGACATCGACTGGCTGATCCGCGAAATCACCATGCGCGACGTACTCATCGGCTACGTCCCCCATGACAAGACCGACCCGCTCATCGACTGGGTCACGAAGCGCTTCGCCACACACAAGTTCGTGGCCAGGCACGGCTGGCACCTCTATAAGATCCTCTTCCCGGAGGAGACCGTCCAGCCATTGCCCGCGCCCGGCGCCCGCGTACACAGGCGGACCAGCCCAATCCGCTTCGGTTACGTCTACTGAGACTCCGGACTCGACACTCCGACGGATCGGCCGGAGCGCCATAAATCGGCGCCTTCGCTGAACCGCTTGGCGCGTGCCGGGTCCAACTTCTGAGCAGAGCACGAAGGTCTAGGACAACGGTTGCCCGCCACGACCAGTTCGGCTGACACCACGCGGCGAGAACGTCATCGGGCCGATCCAGCCTCGGCGGACCAAGGCAACCTGGGAAGGCAGCGGAGTCACCGGGTCGAGGGCCCGTCCACGTGACCAGTTCTCGAAGAGGCCCTGGGTAGTCTCGACAGCGGACACGACCATGGTCACCTGAAGGCCACCGTCATCCCAGGTGTTCCACAGCGCCCATCCCTCGGGCCGAGCTTCGACGCCGATACGCGCGCACGCTTGCTCATAGTCGTCGTCCACTCCTGCCGGCATGACCCCAGGCTTCAGCACAGTGGCGCCGACAAGCCGGACCAAGGGGCGATCCTCCTCCACGCAGCCGTCACCGTCGAAGTGGTAGCTCCGCAAGGCGCGTGCGAGGGCGTTAACGCTGCGTTGGAGCGGTGTCGCGCTTTTCGGATCCGGCTCGAACGCGAGCCAGTCTTCGTTGGATGCCTCGACCGTGACGCGGTAGGCGAGACGCTCGATCTCCCGAAGGTAGTCCAGATCACTGAGTTCAGGTGTGGTCACGGCGCGCAGTCTCGCATCAGGACATCCCACAGAGACACGCATTTTCCCTGGACGTCAGAGGCCCCGCAGAAGTCCAGGCGAGATCCACAAGAGCTCCCTCGGCGAACGTCACGCCTTCGCTCTCTGTCGGCGCATGGGTGGCCGATCGAGTACTTCGATGAACATGATCCGATCGTCCACGACGTCCAGGATCAGCATGCCCTTCGAGGGGAGGAGCGGCACGCACCGATGGCCGGCGCCATACGGCTGCCCCCGCGGATGTTCTGCCGTCCGGATGCTCTGGCAAAAGTCATCGCCGCAGCCGCACTCGCCTACCAGACGAAGATCCCGTGCGCTGACGGCCAGTACCGCTTCCCCTTCGGCCTCCAGGAGAGCAGACAGCTCGGCGGCGAGATCTGGGAAGACATCGCGTACGAGGGGGTAGTCCAGCTCCATGGGGTGAGGGTAGCCGGGGCAGCTGGCTCAGCGCGACGCTCGCCAGCTCGGCCGCTCACGGCAGCTCGGTGCTAGGCGCACCCGGCCAGGGTCCGAGGTCCTGCGACGACAGTTGCCCTGAGACGAGGCGATCCAACTCGGAAAACGACAAGTGTGGCGAGACAGACGCGATCACCGCGTCCCCCCGCACCTGTCGTATCGCAGGTTACGTAATCACCCGTACGACATGACCAACGGGACGTCACAGAGTTGGGGGTGGAGCTGTTCGACCGATCGCCCCGGCGGGTGCGGCTGACCGAAGCCGGCGCCGCGTTCCTGCCCGCCGCCCGCGAGGTGCTGGCGGCGGAGCGGCGCGCCCTGGAAGCGGTCGACGGGTTCATCGCCGGGCGCGCCCCGGTGCTGCGGATAGGCACCAGTGCGGGGATGGGCGCGCGACTGGAGCGGCTACTGGAGGCGCTGGAGCGACAAGCGCCCGGCACCCGGGTCGAGTTGGTTTCGTTGCCACGGGGCGACCGGCTGCGGCGGGTCGCCGACCGGGAGCTGGACGCGGCCTTCCTGCGCGGGGAGATGGAGGCACCCGAGGGCATGCGGCAGATCCCGGTCTGGCAGGACGAGTTGCCGGTGGTGCTGCCCTCTCGCCATCCACTGGCCGATGCGGCCGGCGTCGATCTCGCCCGGCTCGCCGAGCTGCCGCTCTACCTGACGGCCCGCCAGAACAATCCGCCGCTGGTCGACCTCGTCGTCGACGCCTGCCGGGACGCCGGCTTCGAGCCCGTGCCCGGGCCCCCGCACAGCTCCCTCCAGGACACCCTGGCGGCGCTGGGTGCGGGCTCCCCGGGCTGGACCGTGCTGTACGCGGCGCACGCGGACCAGTTGCTCGGCGGCCGGGTGGCCTTCTTGCCGGCACGATCGCCGGACGGCTCGGACGGCCCGGCGAGCAGCCTGTCGCTCCCCACCGCGCTGGCGGTGCACGGCGCCGCCGCGCCGGAACGGCTGCGCCCGCTGCTGGCGGCCTGCCGCGAGGCCGGGCCCGGTGGAATGTCCGCCGGGCCCACGCCGTTCTCCTCGGGGACCTTCCCGGCTCTCCGCGCAGCCGCGGTTCACGGGTGGCGGAGCTCGCGCCGGGCCTGGGCGAGGGTGCCGATGGCGGCCAGGGCGAGGACGAGGACGGCGAGCCAGGCCGTCCAGTTGCCCGGCGCCGCCAGTGTCGCCAGTGCGCCGGCGCCGTCGGCGAGCGCGGGGTTGAGCACCCGCGCCTGCCAGAACAGCCACGCGAGCGGAGCGATTCCGGCGAGGGTGAACGCGACGCGGGCGATGGCGATGGCGGGACTGCCGCGGCGCAGGCGCAGGACGACGACGTCGAGCAGGACGGAGAGGGCGAGCACTCCGGCGAAGTAGGGGATCCAGAAGTCCCAGAGCCCCGGGTTGATGATCGGTACGTGCTCGCCCGAAGGGGTGGTGACCGGTGAGATCACCCGCTGCGCGAACAGGGCCGCGATCAGGGCCGCGGCCCTGATCACCCCGGTGACCAGATCGCGGCCTTGCGCCGGGCGCGGCTGGTCGGCGGGCAGTTGATCCGGGGTCCACGGGCCGGCGGCCGGGGCAGCCTCGGAACGGGCGCCGCGCACCCGGTCGGCGATCACGAACGGGACGGTCACGCAGACGGCGAGGTACACGGCCACGGTCACGGTGCTGCCGATCGGGCGCAGCAGTGCGACCCAGGCGTTCTCCCCGTGGGCGCGGGCGACGAGGACGAGCACGATGTAGACGACCGGAAGCACGCTCTGGCAGGCGCCCCGCAGCGCGTGGACGTAGCCGGGGTAGGTGTCGGCGCCGATCAGCGCGAGGGCGGAGTGGGAGTACCCGGCGGCCAGCCGCTCGGGGGAGCCGAGTTCGGCGAGCGCGGCGTACTCGGCGTCGGCCGGTGCCTCGCCGCGCTGGATGCGGGCCTCGACGTCGTCGGCGATCGCGGCGCGCAGCTCGCGCTCGATCTCGCCCCGCTGCTTGTCGGGCACGCGCCGCACGGTGGCGGCGATGTACCGGTCCGTTAATGCGGTGGTCACAGGTCCTGTCCTTTCGAGGTGGGGGCCGAGCCGGTGGCCGATGAGGGGTCGAGGCGGGTGAACGCGGCGTCGATCAGGCGCCACTCGCGCAGCAGCGCCTCGGCGAGGCGGACACCGTCAGGGCTGGTCCGGTAGACCTTGCGCGGGCGTGCCTGGCTGGTGTCCCACTCGCTGGTCAGCAATCCCTGGCTCTCCAGCCGGCGCAGCAGTGGATAGAGCGTGTTGCCCGCGACCGGCATGCCCGCACGCTCGAGCTCGTCCAGCAGGCCGTAGCCGTAGCCCGGTGTCTGCAGCGCGAGCAGGCTCGCGAGCACCACGGAGCCACGGCGCAGCTCCTGCCGGTGGGCGTCGAGGAGTTCGAATTCGTCCACACACAGCACCATAGTGTGTGGCACACATTATGGTCCAGTTGCATCAGTGTGCGGCGCGCAAACGAGGGCCGCGCTCCGCGCCCCCGACCGCCGCGTCCTCCCTGCGACCGCCGCGGGTACGGGCTACGGTGGCGGCCATGGCCGGTGAACGAGAACTCCAGAAGCTGCTGAGCGGAATGCGCCCGACCCTCAACCCGGGCCGGTACGTCTACTGCACCCTCCCCGCCCGCGTCCCGGCCGGATTGCGGCCGGTGGTCACGGTCGCGGAGCCGGAGGGGCCGACCGTGGTGGTGGCGCAGGAGGAGGCCGACGCCCTCGGCCTGCGGTACGAGTACGTGGCCGCCTGGATCACGCTGCGCATCCACTCCGCGCTGGAGGCCGTCGGACTGACCGCCGCCGTCGCCGGTCGCCTCGCCGAACACGGCATCAGCTGCAACGTGGTGGCCGGCTTCCACCACGACCATCTGTTCGTCTCAGCCGACGACGCCGACCGCGCGGTCGCGGTCCTGGAGGAACTGTCCACCTCCGCCTGACCTCCGGGCACGCCGGGGCGGGGCGCACCGACCACGCCCCCGAATCCTGCCGTACACGTCCGCTTCAGCTTCTGCGCCCGGCTGCCGGGGTACCACAGAGATGGCCCTGCTCCGCAGGCCGACTCCGCAGGAAAGGGAGGAAGTGACCGTGTCCTCGGCCCGCAACTGGGCGGCCGGCGCCGCCGCCACTCTGCAGGACGCTCTGGCACCACTGGTCGCGGCGGGGCGGATCCCCGGCGGCGTGATCACCGCCGGCACCGCCGGCGGCGCGCGCACCACCGCCGTCTGCGGCACGGTCGCCCCCGACTGCGGAGCGGTGGCACCCGACGAGCACACCCGCTACGACCTGGCCTCGCTCACCAAGGTGACGGCCACCTGGCCGCTGGTCGGCCGGGCCGTCCGCGAGGGACTGCTCGAACTCGACGCGCCCGTCCGCAGCTATCTGCCGGACCTTCCCAGCCCGGGTGGGGCATTGACGGTACGCCAGATACTCACGCACACCAGCGGCCTGTTCGACCGCACCTCCTTCGACCGCTACCTGGGCAGCCCCACCCCGCTCGCCCAGCTGATCTGCGCGGAGCCGCTGATCAGCGAACCCGGCCGCCGGCACCGGTACATCGACCGGGGTTTCATCCTGCTCGGCCTGCTGCTCACCTCGCTGCAAGGGCGCCCCCTCGACCACCTGGCGGACGGGCTCTGGCGCGGACTGGGCATGGCCGAGACGTCCTACGGCCCGCTGGTCCGCTCGCCGCGGGTGGCTCCGACCGAGGCGCGCCTGGTGGGGGCGCCGCACGTCTGGGGCACGGTGCACGATCCCAGCGCTGCCCTGATGGGCGGAGTCGCGGGCCACGCCGGGGCCTTCAGCACCGCAGCCGACCTGGCCGTCTTCGCCGAGCACACGGTCACCTCCGAGTGGCTGGCCGAGAGCATGCGCCCTGCCGCGCACATCGAGCCGGGACGGCACCGCGGCCTCGCCTGGATCATCGCCGACACCGGCCCGGACAGCGGGCCCGTCGCCTACCACCACGGCTTCACCGGCACCAGCATCCATCTCGACCCGCGCACCGGCCGCTACCTCGTCCTGCTCACCAACGCCGTCTACCACGGCCGGGACGCCACCCTCCTGCTGCCTGTCCGCACCCTCGCCATCTCCGCCCTGACCTCCCCGAGCTGACCCGCGCAGACCGCACAACTCGCCCTAGGAGCGGCTGCGTTGAGCGCCGCCTGGCTGCCCGAGCAGGGGCAGCACGCCCACCCTGCGGTTCGGTTCACGTTCGACGGCGGTACCGTGCCGACCGGCTCGGAGATCCTTCCGCAGGCCGAGGAGGTGGCCTAGTACTGCTTCCTCCCGGTCAGGCGGGCGTCTTCCCGGTCAGGCGGGCGGCCGAGCTGCTGCACCCGCTCGCCGTGCCGCGGCTTACGCACGCGCTCCGGGCACGCCGGGACGGCGGTACCGCCCTGCTGCACAGCCCCGGCTACCTGGACTGAGCGGCCCGGCCACTGCTCTTCGGGTGAACCTGCAGGGGGCCGCGAAGGCAAAGTGATCTGTAACAGTCGAGTCCGATTAATCTCCGGGCAACAGTGTCGAGCACCCGATCGAGGAGGGACACCATGCCCAGCCCCCACGAGGACTCCGCGCCCGGCGACGAGACCAGCAGCAAGACCCGGTCAACCGGCGTCGGCGGCCGACGCGACGACGCTCCCGACTGCGGCCCGGAGAACGAGCCCTCTGGATGGTCCGACTGCGACTACGACGGCATCGAACCGCACCACAACCTGGACTGACCTCCCCCAGTGCCCCGGTCCGCCCGAGCGCCGACCGGGGCACTCGCGTTCCCCCGCGACGACGGGAAAGGCACAGGAACGGCGGAGGCGGAGCGCAGCGACTCGGCGGCGGAAAACCATGCCGGTGTTCGCGACGATCGGTGGTCCAATGGTTGGTACCAGTCCAATAGCCGCGACGCCTTTCCCGCGCGCTGCCGCCATCGGGGCCCGCGCCGCGCCGAGCCGCAGGGAAGCCGGACACGATGGCCGCCGTCGATCGCATAGAGCTGGAAGCAGACCTCGAACTCGTCCGGGCGGCCACGCACACCGCCGAGACGTACGCCCGGGGTGACAACCACACCGTGGCCGCCGCCGCCCGCGCCAAGGACGGCCGGATCATCACCGGACTCAACGTCTACCACTTCACCGGCGGCCCCTGCGCCGAGTTGGTGGTCCTGGGCGCGGCCGCCGCGCAGGGCGCGTACGAGCTGGAGGCGATCGTGGCGGTCGCCGACGGCGGGCGCGGGATCGTCCCGCCGTGCGGGCGCTGCCGACAGGTGCTCTTCGACTACTTCCCCGACCTGACCGTGCTCGTGGGCACCGCGGAGGAGCCGCGCGCACTGCCCGTCGCCGAGCTCCTGCCCGAGAGCTACGTCTGGGCCGACCACCAGTGACGGGCCGGCCGACGCCGGCGACCGCGAGCCACCGGGCAACGGCGGGCGACTGCACGGACCTCGTCCGCCGGGCGCCCGCCCCGATGAACCGATCACTCTCGAACTCTCTTGAACCGCAGTCTGGTTGACGGCCACCGGGAGTGAACTCCCACCTCCCGGACCAGCTTCACGTCGGGCGCCGGCCCGCAGCCGGAGATCCGGCCACTCTCCGATGACCCGCCGGGCCGAAAACACCCCGGCGCCATGAACCACCGCGCCACCCCTCGGACCACCTGAGCGCGCCGTACGCGCACCCACCGGGCGTCGACACCCATGCGTCGACGCCCGGCTCTGCTGTGGTTGGAATGACCTGAAAGTACATCAAGGTATAGACCACAGCTGACTTGTCGCGTACCTTTCACATCTGGCCACGCCGGGGCCGACCCCGAACTCCGGTTTCCCAGCGTGCACTTGGCCTCTCAGAAAGCACCGTCAGCACCCGCGATCGGCAGAGTCCGCCGACGCCCACCGGTGCACCGTCCACCCGAGCTGGAGGAACACACCCGCATGGGCAAGCAGTTGAAGGCCTGGGCCGGCGCCCCGCTGGCCGCGATCGCGACAGTCGTCCTGAGCGCGGGCACCGCCACCGCCGCGATACCGGTCAACAAGCCGGTGGGCGGCAGCATGACGTACTACACCGACGCCGGCTACGGCGCCTGCGGCACCCGGATCGACCCCGGTTCGGAACTCCTGGTCGCGGTCTCCCACACCTGGTGGACCTCCGCCAATCCCAACAACGACCCGCTGTGCAAGGGCATTTCGGTGAAGGTCACGTACCACGGGAAGACCGTCACCGTCCCGGTCCGGGACAAGTGTCCATCGTGCGACGCCGGTCACATCGACCTCAGTCGGCCGGCCTTCGCCAAACTCGCGCCACTCGACAAGGGCGTGGTCAACGGCATCACCTGGCAGTTCGTCACCGCCGGCGGCAAGGCCCTCGGACCGGCGCACAGCGACGGGGTGCTCGCCGGGTAGCACCGGGGCCGGAAGCCGCGCGGGCGAGGGGTGGCGGGCGCCGCGGGACCGGGTGCCGCTCGCCGCCCCACCCGGCTCCACCTGGGTGCTCCCGGTCAGGGACAATGGGTCCGGTCCGGAGCGCGGCAGCAGGCGGTGCTCGGCCCCCTCGCAGGAGAACGCACCTTGTCCCAGAAGCGCAACGCCCCGTCCGCCCCGGCCCCGGGTGGTGACAGCCGGCTCGCTCTGCTGTCCGACTGCGCGAACTGCTTCGGCCTGTGCTGCGTGGCCCTGCCCTTCGCCGCCTCGGCCGACTTCGCGGTCAACAAGGACGCCGGCCGGCCGTGCTCCAACCTCCAGGCGGACTTCCGCTGCGGCATCCACACCCGGCTGCGCGAGAAGGGCTTCCCCGGCTGCACCGTGTTCGACTGCTTCGGCGCCGGGCAGAAGGTCTCCCAGGTCACCTTCGGCGGGCAGGACTGGCGGCAGGCCCCCGGCACCGCACGACAGATGTTCGAGGTGTTCCCGGTCATGCGCCAGCTGCACGAGCTGCTCTGGTACCTCACCGAGGCCCTGGAGCTGCCCGCCGCCCGCCCCGTCCACCGCGACCTGCGCCGTGCGCTGGGCGATGTCGAGCGCCTCACCCGCGCCGACGCCGAGACCCTCGTCCAGGCCGACGTCCCCGCGCTGCGCGCCGACGTCAACGCGCTCCTGCTGCGCACCAGCGAACTGGTCCGGGCCGGCGTCCCCGGCAAGAAGAAGAACCACCGCGGCGCCGACCTGATCGGCGCCCGGCTGGGCGGCGCCGACCTGCGCGGCGCCAACCTGCGCGGCGCCTACCTGATCGCGGCCGACCTGTCCGGCGCCGACCTGCGCTCCGCCGACCTGATCGGAGCCGACTTCCGGGGCGCCGACCTGTCCGGCGCCGACCTCACCGGCAGCATCTTCCTCACCCAGGCCCAGCTCAACGCCGCCAGGGGCGATGCCGCCACCAGGCTGCCCGCCACGCTCAGCCGCCCCGCCCACTGGTAGCCGCCCCGCGCGGGCGCGGCCCGGTCACACCCGGCGGCGCACTCCGAGCGAGGCCAGGAACGCGGCGTCGAGTGGCCGCTCCCAGGCCAGCACCGCCACCCGCCACCCGCGCCAGGTGAACTCCAGGCCGCGGATGCGCTCGTCGCTCCAGTGGTGCCGTACCGCCTCCACCGGGCTGCCGTCGATCTCGGCCGTCTCCGGGTACTCGCCGAGCCGCCGCACCGCCTCCGGCCCCGGGCGGCCGCCCCGGCCGAGCAGGTTCGCCAGCGCGGCCGACGTCTGGTCGCGGCCGGCCGTCTGCGCGAAGACGTACGCGGGCGCGCTGCGGCGGTCGCCGGTCAGATAGGAGTGGATGACGGCATCCGGTCTCCCGTCGGGTGCCGTCCCTCCAGTGATCACCACACCCTGCCCGCCGGGCCACTCCCGGATTCCGAGCACCGGGACTCCGTCCATCGATCCCTCCCCATTCGTCAACCGACCAGGTACACAAGGTACTTGACTTGTGGTCAGCCGACTGCCGGAACCCGCCCCCCGGCTCGCGCCGGACCGCCCGCGCGCAGAGCGGCGGGCGGTCCGGCGGAGCGGCGGGAGGCCCGGCGGGAGGCCCGAGCGGCGGGCGGTCAAACCCGCGGCACCAAGACCCGCCGGCTGTGCTGCTGGAGGGCGAGCAGCCCGTCGTGCGGCTCCCCCGGGTACGAGTCGTTCATCGCCCCCACCGCCGTGACCCGCAGGGCGCCGGCCCGGACGAACTCGTCAGCGAGTACGCCCGTCTCACCCGGGGCCGCCGCCAGGCCGACGGTCTGCAGGTAGCTGCGCAGCGGCCGCAGTACGGCGGGGATCCGCTTGCGCGGCAGGGGCCGCACCCAGACCGTACGGAACAGCGGGGACACCGCCAGCTCAGAGCGCCGGTCGGCGAGCACCCGCCACCGCCCCTCGGGGTCGGCCAGCACCCGGCCGTGGCCGAGGTGCTGCTCCAGCCGGGCGACCGTCACCGTGGTGGTTATCTCGGCCCGCTCCTGGAGGGTGGGGGTGGGCTGCGGCAGCCCCGCGGCCGCCTCGGCCAGCGCCTCGGCCAGTCGCTCGGCCACCGCGAAGAGCTGGTCGTCGTCCTCGGTGTCCAGGTAGAGCGCCTGCGGGCTGGTGCACGCCTGCTGGTCGTGCCGGCAGACGCTGCGGGCGAGGTCCGCCAGGATCCCCGGGTCGGACCAGGCCGCCTCGGTGAGGTAGGCGAAGGAGATCTTCGGCCCCCAGGCCACCAGCCGCCGCCCCGGCCCGACGTGTTCCGCGACCCCCGCGACCGCCTCCTCGGTGCCCCAGACCACCACCGAGTCGGCGGCCTGACAGACCGTGCGCAGCCAGTCCCGGTTCCGGGACGGGAAACTCAGCACGATGGTCAGCGCGGCGACCGCCCCGCTGGGGTCGTGCCCGGCCAGCGCCTCGGCGAAGAGCTGGACGAACCGGCTCCCGCCGGTGGTCTTGGCCACGTTCAGGTTCCCGGTGAGCAGGCCCTCGACCAGGCTCCAGGGCCCCGCGGTGGCGACGTTGCCGGGCAGCACGTGCGCCACCATTCCGACCGGCGCCCAGTACTCCGCCGCCCCGCTCCCGGCGGGTACGGGCGTCGCGGGACTGGTGGTACCCAGCTGGGCCGTCAGTACGCGCTCCAGGGCGTCGCGGCGCAGCAGCCCGGCCAGGTCGCCGAGCACGGCCGCCGTCTCCTGCTCCGAGGCGCCCGACCGGCCGAGCTCCGCCGCCAGCAGGTCGCGGTCGGCGCTGGCGGCTCCGGCGAGCCCAGCGGCGAGCGCCGTGCACGCCTCGATCACCGCCTCGGTGCGGAGCGGCAGCTGCCGGGCGGCGGCGGCGAAGGTGTCCAGGTCGGCGAGCCGCCGCCCGGCCTCCGCGCCGTCGATCCACTCTCCCTGCCACAGGTGCTTCACGTCGGTCATGACCCTGCCTTCAGGAGTTCCGCGGCGGCGATGGCACAGGAGCGGTTGCGGGAGACTCCGGCGCGCCCGTGGACGGTGAAGTACGCCGTGCCGAGCCCGCAGCCGCAGCCCTCGGGGGCGTACAGCGTGCCCAGGTCGTTCATCACGATGCTGTGCGTCGGCATCGACGTGATGAAGGGCGAGACGAACTGCAGGTAGCCGGTCTCCCCGTACGGCAGCGCCCGGAGCGTGTCGACCGACCGCACCAGTACCCGGGACCAGGTCGGGACGTGCAGGTTGTGCCGCTCGCACTCGAAGTACGGCAGCGGGTGCTCGACCGAGCCGTAGGCGTCCCGGATCCGGTGGTCCGGCACACCGAGCTGCTCCCTGATCGCCGCGTAGAGGTCGTCCTTGGGGATCTGCCGGTCGGCGTTGGCCTTCCAGCCGCCGCCCAGGAAGACCAGCGAACGCGGCGACAACTTCAGTGGCGGGTGGTTCAGTTGGCCCATCCGCTCCAGCGTGAAGTGCAGGAAGGCGGGGTAGCCGAGGATCCGGACCGGAATGCCCTCCTCCGCGTAGCGCTGCAGCGCCAGGATGCAACCGAAGGGGTCGAACTCGTGTCCGGTGCCGGTGTGCCGCAGGCCGAAGGTGAGCGACCTGGCCGGCGCGAGCTCGCTGACGTAACCGAGGCCGAAAGTGGCGCCGTTGGTTAAGTCCGGACGCGGTTCGTAGCCGTAGACCAGGTAGTTGACCTCCTCGGACCGGTCCACCCAGCCGTAGTGGTCGAACACCCGGCAGTCCATCTCCTGCATCACGTCCGCCGACCACTTGTCCAGGAAGACCTGGGACTTCTGGCCGCTGGTGCCCGAGGAGGTGAGATGCAGGGAGATCTGCTCCTCGGACACCGACCTGATCTCGTTCCGCTTCAGGAAGGAGGCGTGGACGAAGGGCAGCCGGTCCAGGTCCGCCGTCGAGTCGATGTCCGGCCGGCCGGCCTCCGCCCAGAGGGAGGCGTAGAACGGCGAGTGCTCCAGGTGCCAGGTGTTCACCTCGCGCAGCGCACCGAGGAAGAGCTCGTCGCTCTCGGGTCCGGCGGCGAACGGCGCCGCGGTGTCGAACAGCAGTTGCAGCCCGCGCAGTCGCTGCGGATCCGGAACGCTCGGCTGCGTGCCGGACACCTGGGTGGGTATTCGGGTCATTTCTCGGCGCCTCACAGTGTTTCTCGGAACGGCGGTGCGGGGAGCGGCTCAGACCATCGGCGCGTAGCAGAAGGCCTACGCGACGCGCGATGGTGCCCCCCTGCACCGAAGACGAAGAAGTCGGCGAACCACAGCCGCACCTCCTGGCCGTTGTGCAGCGCTCCCTCGAGCACCCCCTGCACGGCGGCCGTGATCACGCCCAGTCCAGGCGGCGTCCGGCCGCCCGTCGATCCGGCCACGACGCAACACCCCTCCCCCACCGCCGCATTCGCTGGCGAATCGTCGCGCTCGGGTCGTTCCTCGCGCTGCCGCTACCTCATCCGATGGAGGCCGGAAGATCAAGGGCTCGGAACCGGACGGGGCCCTCGTCCGCGAGAGCTGTTCCAGAAGTACGTCTGGAACTGATCCTCTGTCGTGAAGCCAGCCGCCGGGCCCTGGTGCGGTACCGCCACAGCGTCACAGCAGCCCGCGCTCTCGGTGGCCGGAGCGCAACAACCAGGCGAGCCCGCCCACCAGGGCCGCCGCGACGGCCACGCACGGCAGCAGCGGAGCAGGATGTACCACGGCCTCCGGCCAGCTCCGTTTCCCCCACGGAAGG
Organism: Kitasatospora cystarginea; assembly: GCF_039533515.1. Taxonomy (NCBI): domain Bacteria; kingdom Bacillati; phylum Actinomycetota; class Actinomycetes; order Kitasatosporales; family Streptomycetaceae; genus Kitasatospora; species Kitasatospora cystarginea. The sequence continues at coordinate 256,505 of NZ_BAAATR010000001.1, forward strand.
CGGAGTTCTTTCCGTCTGTCCTACTCGGGAAAGGCGGAGCACAGGTCTTCACCTCGCCCGGGGCCGCCTTCCACACGGCACCGAGGATCGGGGCGAAAAGGCCCGAACAGACCCAACAGGCCCCCTCGGCTAGCGACAATGGAAAAAGGCCCTCTGACCTGGGATTATGCAGGTCAGAGGGCCTTCCCTCAGCTAGGCGACGGACGAGTCGGCCTTATACGCCGGGTTCTGTCTCCCGGGTTGCTTGCGCGGCCCGGGGAGGCGGCCATCCATCTAGGGCTGCCGTTGCCGACAGCCTCGTGCGGTCTACCCGCGGACTCGGGCGAGCAGCCCTCGAACATCCGCGCACGGCGCCCGAGGGCACCGATCTTGACCTTGCTCCGAGTGGGGTTTACCGAGCCGGCCGAGTCACCTCGGTCGCTGGTGGTCTCTTACACCACCGTTTCACCCTTACCTGCGGCCGAAGCCGCAGGCGGTCTGCTTTCTGTGGCACTGTCCCGCGGGTCACCCCGGGTGGGCGTTACCCACCACCCTGCTCTGTGGAGCCCGGACGTTCCTCGGCGGGTCCGTTGAGGACCCGTCGCGACCGCCCGGCCGGCTCGTCCGCCGTACTGGTCATCGTAGCCGGTCGGCGGCGGGCGTCCGTACCCGCGCTCCGGCCGCGGCGGGCGGACGCTCAGTGGGCGACCGGCTGCCGCTCCTGTTCGGGGGTGAGGCGTACCGCCACTCCGGCTGCGGTACGGGCGGCCCAGGCGGTGGTGGTCAGTGCTCCCAGCAGCAGGATGGCCGCGCCCAGGCCCACCACGATCCACCAGCCGGTGTGGCTGGCCTCGGTGAAGCCGCTGCCCGCCCGGGGGCCTAGGGAGGCCGTGGCGGCGACCACGGTGCCGATCACCGCCACGCCCAGCGACTGCCCGATCTGGCGGCTGGTCGAGGCGATGGCGGCCGCGACACCCGCCTGGGAGACCGGCATGCCGGAGACCGCCGCGTTGGTGATCGGCGCATTGACGAAGCCGAAGCCGATTCCGAACAGCGCGTAGGCGACCAGCAGCAGCCCGGCCGGCGAGTCATCGGCGGTCCGGGTGAGCAGGACGCCGCTGGCGGCCAGCGTCGCGCCCGCGGCGAGCAACGGGACACGCGGACCGTGCCGCCCGACGATCCGTCCGGAGAGCGGCGCGAAGACGCCCATCATCCCGGCCATCGGCAGGGTCCGGAGCCCGGCCTCGAAGGGGTCGTAGTGGCGGACGTTCTGCAGGTAGAGGGTGTTCAGGAAGAGGAAGCCGCCGAGCGCGGCGAAGGCGCAGACGGCGGTGACGGTGGCGCCGGTGAACGGGACGCTGCGGAAGAAGCGCAGGTCGATCAGCGGCTCGGGGGTACGCAGCTCCCACCAGGGCAGGACCAGCAGTGCGGTGAAGGCGACGGTGGCGAGGGTCAGGATCAGGGGCGAGGCCCAGCCGTGGCCCGGGCCCTCGATGATCGCGGCGGTACCGGACCCGAGCAGCACCACCATCAGGACCTGCCCGACCGGGTCCAGCTTCCGGGGCCTCGGGGCCTTGGACTCGGGGACGTAGCGGAAGGTCAGGGCCCAGGCGAACAGTCCGACCGGAACGTTGATCAGGAAGATCGACGGCCAGCCGGCCGCCTTCACCAGGGTCCCGCCGATCAGCGGGCCGAGCGCCATGCTGACGCCGACCACTCCGCCCCAGACGCCGATCGCCTGGGCGCGTTCCCGGCGGTCGGTGAAGGTGTTGGTGATGATCGACATCGCCACGGGGTTCAGCATGGAGCCGCCGACCGCCTGCAGGGCCCGGAAGGCCACCAGCCAGCCCAGCCCGGGTGCGAGGCTGCACAGCAGCGAGCCGAGGACGAAGACGACCAGTCCGGTCAGGAACACCCGGCGCCGCCCGAACCGGTCCGCGACCGATCCGGAGAGGATCAGCAGTGCGGCGAGCACCAGGGTGTAGGCGTCGATGATCCACTGGAGTCCCGAGGCCGCCGAACCCAGGTCGTGCTGGATCGACGGCAGCGCGATGTTCACGACCGTGTTGTCCAGGCCGACGATGAACAGACTGAAGCAGCAGATCGCGAGCACGAGCAGTCGGTGTCCGCGGGTGGTCGGAGCCGGCGTGACGGTTGGTGCGCTCACCTGTTGATCATCCCAACGGGTCGGAGACGGCGGAGAACGGGTCGGAGGCAGCGGGAGGGGACGGACGGCACGGGGGCGGATGCAGGACGGCTGCCCGCCTCAGGGCGGCTGCCCGTCTCAAAGCGAACGCCCGCTCGGCGGAGGCTCATGCCGGGACGAAGCGGACCGTGCGGGTGGCCGGGTCGGCCTTGGCCAGCCGGACCCGGAGGCGTTCGCCGAGCGTGAGGGGCACCGAGTCGCCCTCGCACCGGGCGACCACGGCCGGCTCGCGGAGCTGGACCGTGCCGTCGACCGGTCGGCGTTCGTCGACCTCGATCACCACGGCCTCGAAGTCCTCGCCCTCACGTCCGCGCAGCAGCTCGGCCTCGACCAGGTCCGTGAAGGCCCGCTCCACCTGGTGGGCCCGCCGGTCACCGCTCGCCATCAGCGTGGGTACCCGCGGCAGCGTCTCCTGAACCCAGCCGGGGACGTCGGCGCCGTCGGCGAGGGCCAGGCAGGCCTCCAGCGTGTAGCGGTCGGCGAGGCGGCGCAGCGGCGCGGTGCAGTGCGCGTACGGCCTCGGCGAGGGCCTCGTCGGGCCAGTCCGCGGACAGCTGCATCGCGGCCCGCAACTCGGCGAGCTCGATGGTGATCCGGGCGGAGTCGGCTGCTCTGAGCGTGAGTTGTGGGCGCGGCATGGTCGCAGCGTACGGCGGGGGCGGGCGAAGTGGCCCGTTGTGCTGGGCCATAGGGTGGGCGTGGCGAACAAGGTTCGGCGGAACGGGGGTTGGGCGTGAACATGGGCACGATGACAGGTGCCGCCGCGGGGGCAGCGGCCGGAGCGGCGGCGAGGACGGCGGCAGGCTCGGTGGCGGGGGCGGTACGGACCACCGGCGCCGTGGTGGCCGGGGCGCTCGGCGCGGTCGGGGCGCTGCACGCGGTGTGGGTGCGGACGCCGTGGCCGATGGGCAGCCCGGCGGAGTTCGCCGACGCGGTGGCCGGTGTCGGGGTGGACCGGCTGCCGACGCCGGCGATGTGCGCGGAGGTGGCGGTCGCGCTGGGCGCGGCCTCGTACCTGGTGGGTGCTCGCGCGGGAGTGCTGCCCTCGGCCGGGCCCCGTCGGCTGCGGACGGCAGGGGCTGGGACGGTCGCGGCGGTACTGCTGGCGCGCGGCGTCGGTGGGCTGCTGCTCTTCGGCACGGCGGAGTCGGGCCGGCGGTTCGTCCGAGGCGAGCGGTTCGTCCGGCTGGACCGGCGCTACTACTCCCCGCTCTGCCTGGCCCTGGGAGCCGGCGCGGCGCTGGTGGCCGCACGGGGTGCGTAAGGTTGGCAGGGTTCGCTGCCAACAGAGTGCTGAAGGAGTCCGCTGTGCTGGTCCTGTTGCCGCCGTCGGAGGGCAAGGCCACTTCCGGGGACGGGGTGCCACTGGCACTGGACGGACTCTCGCTGCCCGAACTGTCGGCGGCGCGCGAGCAGGTGCTGAACGCCCTGGTCGAACTCTGCTCTGCCGATGAGGACGCGGCGCAGGAGGTGCTCGGGCTGAGCAAGGGCCTGCGCGGCGAGGTGGCCCGCAACGCCGGCCTGCGGACGGCGGGTGCGCTCCCGGCGGGCGAGGTGTACACGGGCGTGCTGTTCGACGCGCTCGGGCTGGCGAAGCTGGACGAGGCCGCGTACCAGCGGGCGGAGCGTTCGCTGCTGGTCTTCTCCGGGCTGTGGGGCGCGGTCCGGATCGGTGACCGGATCCCGCCGTACCGCTGTTCGATGGGCGTGAAGCTGCCGCCGCTGGGCGCACTCGGGGCGTACTGGCGGCGCGAGATGGCCTCGGAACTGCCGGCCGCCGCCGGGAACGGGCTGGTGCTGGACCTGCGCAGCTCGGCGTACGCGGCAGCCTGGAAGCCGGCCGGGGAACTGGTCGCGCGGACGGTCACCGTGCGGGTGCTGCAGGAGCGCGAGGTGGACGGCGTACTGAAGCGCTCGGTGGTGAGCCACTTCAACAAGGCCACCAAGGGGCGACTTGTCAGGGACCTGCTGAATGCGGGAGTCGAGCCAGGCTCTCCGGGCGAGCTGATCGAGGCCCTGTTCGGACTCGGGTACCGGGTGGAGGTCTCGACCGAGGGGTCGGCACGGAAGGCGTGGCAGCTGGACGTCGTGGTGACGGACGTGCACTGAGCGGCTCGGACGCCGAATGGCGCACGGCGGATGACGGATGACCGGCGGCGATCGACCGCTGGCGAACACCCGCCGACAGATGGAAACCATCAACGGGCGAGGGTAGCTACTAACAGATGACGGATACCGACTGACCGGTGACAGGCGACGATTGCCGACTGGCCGACGACGGCTAACGGCTAACGGCTAACAGAATCTGAAATCCGTCAGCCGCTAGCTGCCATGCGTTATCCGTCGTCCGTCGTCCGTCACCCGCGCTCCGGTCAGCGCAGATGGCTCGTGTCGTTGAGCAACCGCAGTGAGGCATTTCCGTCGGAGTAGTACTGAACCGCGCACAGCGAGGCCGCCGACAGCTCCATCCGGTACATCGAGTCCGGCGGCGCGCCGAGCGCGAGCCGTACCAGGGTCTTGATCGGGCTGACGTGCGAGACGGCCAGGACCGTCTTGCCCGGGAAGCGGGCGATCAGCTTGTCGCGGGCGACGCCGACCCGGTGGGAGAGGGAGGCGAAGCTCTCGTTGCTGCCGGTCGGCTTGGCCTTGGCCGAGCCGAGCCAGGCTGCGAGGTCGTCCGGGTAGCGTTCCTGCACCTCGGCGAAGGTGAGGCCCTCCCAGTCGCCGAAGTCGAGTTCCCGCAAGCCCTCCTCGATCCTGACCTCCAGGCCCAGGCGGGCGGCCACCGCCTCGGCGGTCTGCCGGGCGCGCCGCATCGGCGAGCTGACCACGGCCTGGATGGTGCCGCGCGCGACGAGCGCCTCGGCGACCCGGGCCGCCTGCCACTGGCCCCGGTCGGAGAGCTCCGGATCCCCGCCGCCGCTCCCGGAGAATCGCTTCTCCGGGGTCAGCGCGGTCTCCCCGTGCCGGAGCAGCACGAAGGTGGTGGGGGTGCCGAGGTCGGCCGGGAGTGCCCAGCCCGTCTTGGGGGCCGTGGGCGCCGGGAGCTCCTCCTCCACCGGGACTGCGGCGGGTGCCGGACGTGTCCTGGCCTTGGGCTCCCACTGCCGTCCGGCCTTGCCCGCGTCCATCGCCTCGTTGGCCAGCCGGTCCGCGTCCTTGTTCCTCTCGCGCGGGATCCAGGTGTAGCTGACCTGCGAGCGCGGGTAGACGGTGCGCGCCTCGGCGGCGAGGGGCTGCATGTCGGGGTGCTTGATCTTCCAGCGGCCCGACATCTGCTCGACCACCAGCTTGGAGTCCATCCGCACGTCGATCGCGGCGTCCGGGTCCAGCTCGTGCGCCGCGCGCAGTCCGGCGATCAGGCCTTTGTACTCGGCCACGTTGTTGGTGGCGTGCCCGATGAACTCGGCAGCCTCCGCGACGATCTGGCCGGTGTCGCCGTCCCGGACCACCGCGCCGTAGCCGGCCGGCCCCGGATTGCCCCGGGAGCCGCCGTCCGCCTCGACGATGAACCTTCGCCCTGCCATCGACCGCTCACCCTCCATCGCCCGGCCGACCACCGGCCGGACCCGCCATCTGCTCGGACCACCGCCGAGTGCCGCGCACGTCGACCGCCACGTATGGCGACCATCACGGTCGGCGCCCGTCAGGTTCGCCAACCGCCGCACACGCCAGCACTCATCCCAGCGCGCACGCCGGCTCGCGGGCGCGCACCCGTACACCCGGGTGCGCGCCCGCGTGCTCGTACATCCTGCGGGCGCACGCCCTACGGGCTCAGGCGCCCGAGTCGGCCGTACGGACCAGGATGCGCCCGCAGTTCTCGCAGCGGACGACGGCGTCCTTCGGCTCGGCCTTGATCGCGTTCAGGTCGGTGATGGAGAACTCCACCCGGCAGCCCTCGCAGCGGCGCTGGTACAGCCGGGCCGCACCGACACCGCCCTGCTGCTCGCGCAGGCGGGTGTAGAGCTTCAGCAGGTCGGCCGGGATGACGGCGGCGACGGTCTCCCGGTCGCGCTTGACCTTCTCGGCCTCGGCGTCGATCTCGGCGAAAGCCGCGTCCCGGCGCTGCTCGGCCTCCTTGAGGACGACCGTGGAGTGGTCCAGGCGGGCCGTCAGCTCGATGACCCGGGTCTGCGCGGCCTCCAGGCGCTCCATCACCTCCAGGACGACGTCCTCCAGGTCAGCCTGGCGCTTGGCCAGCGAACCGATCTCGTGCTGGAGGTTCTCGAGGTCCTTCGGCGAAGTGATGGCGCCGGAGTCCAGCCGCAGCTGGTTGCGGGCGGCCCGGGCCCGGACCTGGTCGACGTCCTGCTCGGCCTTGGTCTGCTCGCGGGTGGTGTCGCCGAGCTGGGCCTGGGCGGCGACGACCAGGTCCTTGAGCGCGGTGTGGTCGGCGGTCGCCTTCTCGATCTCGGCGTGCTCGGGCAGGCTGCGGCGCCGGTGGGCCAGCTGGTCGAGGCGGGAGTCGATGGCCTGCAGGTCGAGCAGGCGGATCTGGTCGGCGGGCGCGGCGTTCAAGCGGAGGGCTCCTGTGAATCGGTCAGGTTGCAGGTCGGATTCGGGTGCGCGGGGTGTCGCACGGGTGTGCCGCGCGAGGTCGGCCGGGGTGCCTGGGTGTCAGGCCCGCCCGGTCACTCCGGCAGCGGACGCCACCGGGGTGCCGGAGGCGAAGGCGGTCATCGGGGCGTGGGCGGTCCACGGGTCGGTGACCACCTCGGAGACCCTGGTCTCCAGCGGCCAGCCGTGCTTCTCGGCGGCTGCGGACAGTCCGCGTTGGGCGAGCTTCAGCCACGGCCACTCGGTGGCCCAGTGCGCGGCGTCCACCAGCGCGACGGGGGCCGCCTCGGTGGCCTCGGAGGCCGGGTGGTGGCGCAGGTCGGCGGTGACGTAGGCGTCGACACCGGCGGCGCGCACCTCGGCGAAGAAGCTGTCACCGGAGCCGCCGCACACCGCGACCCGGGTGATCAGCCGGTCGGTGTCCCCGGCCACCCGGACGCCGGCGGCCGTGGCCGGCAGCCCGGACGCGACCTGGGCGGCGAAGTCGGCGAGCGTGAGCGGCGGCTCCAGGACGCCGATCCGGCCGGTGCCCCGGCGGCCCGCCGGGTCGGTCGGGTCCGGGATCAGTGGACCGAGCACCCGCAGGCCGACCGCCTCCGCGAGGGCGTCGGACACTCCCGGGTCGGCGTGGTCGGCGTTGGTGTGCGCGACGTGCAGGGCGGTCCCCGAGCGGATCAGGGTGTGCACCACCCGCCCCTTGAAGCTGGTGGCGGCGACGCTGGTGGTGCCGCGCAGATAGAGCGGGTGGTGGGTGACCACCAGGTCGGCACCCCACTCGACGGCCTCGTCGACCACCGCCTGGACCGGGTCCACGGCGAACAGGACGCGGCTGACCTCGTCCTCGGGATCACCGCAGACCAGCCCGACCGCATCCCAGGATTCCGCCCACTGCGGCGGGTAGAGCTCTTCGAGGGCACTGATGACGTCGGACAGTTTCGGCACCTGTCGAGACTACCGCGCGCGGAGAGCCCCCGAGCCCCGGCGGGGGCGGGAGCCGCCCGGGACGTGCGCGGAGCAGCCCGTCAATCTGCCGCATCGGGTACGTCCACCGTCGGGCGAGCGGGCGCACAGCTGCCCGTCAACCGGCGTGTGACGGCGCTCGGAGGCGCGTGAGCGTGCCGACGGCGGCACACGGACACATGAATTCCACGTCGCCTCTGGTCACACTCTGCGGGTAGCGCGCATTCGAAAACGAGCCTGGATCACCCTTAAGAGTGAAGTGACCTCGCTGGCGTTGAGGCGCCCCCATCCCGAAAGTAACTTCAGTGATGCGAACGGGAGTTGCCTCGACCAGGGGGGTCGAAAAGGGCGCTCCGCCGAAATTCCGGGCTCACCGCGTTCCGCCTCCAGCTCCGCCGATCGGACGATCGGCGCACGGGACGGCGGGACGCCGAGGACCGGCACGAAAGCGGCGGACGCGGCCGGGGCACCGGTCCCGTATCTCCGAGAAACCGACCGGACCGAGGGCCCGCACAGCGGGCGCCGTCGGCGACGCAGCAGAGGGGTGTGAAGCAGATGGGGGCGGGCACACCGCTGCGCTCGGCCGGGGGGCCGGGGTCGGTTGGCGACGGGCCGGGTGCGGTCGGCACGTTGCCGGAGGTGGCGCGGGCGGCCGTGGCCGGTACCGGGAGTCGGGGAGACGAGGGTGGTTGGAGTCTCACCGTCGAGGGCTTCTGGTGCACGGCCCGGCCGTCCGGGCCGGCCGCCGCGGTACCCGCGCAGGGCTGGAAAATCCACGTGAGCGCGGCCTCCCCGGCGGCTGCGGAAGTCCTCTCCACCGTGGCGTCGGTCATCGCCGCAGACCCCTGCACTTTCAAATTCGCCGCTGACCGGGAGAAACTCCACGAGATCAATTCCCGGAACAGCGAGCGCGGTTCCGCCGGGAAATTCATCACCGTCTACCCCGTCGACGAGGAGCAGTTCCGGCGGATCGCCGAGGAACTGCACCGCGCGACCGAGGGCCTGCCGGGGCCCGTCATCCTCTCCGACCGGCCGTACGCGCCCGGCAGTCGGGTGCACTACCGGTACGGGGTCATCGCCGCCCGCGCCGAACTCGGCAACGACGGGGCGTACCGTTCGACGCTGACCGGCCCGGACGGCAGCCGGACGGAGGACGTGCGCGGCGCGAGCTACCGGTGCCCACCCTGGGCGATCGACCCCGTCGAGGGGAGGGGGTCGGCCGCCCCCGGCGCTCGCGGAGCCGCACCGACCCGTACCGGGGGCACCACCGGCAACGGAACCGCCGACGGCAAGCCCATCGGCGGCGATGCCCCCGGCAACGGCTCCACCGGCCGCGGATCGCGCCCCGGCGGGGTACTGCTCGGCGGCCGGTACGCGCTGACGGCGGCCATCCGGCACGGGACCAAGGGCGGCGTCTTCCTCGGCCGGGACAACACCGACGGCACCGAGGTGGTGGTCAAGCAGGCCCGCGCGCACATCGAGGTGGACCGGTCCGGCCGGGAGGCCAGGACGGCACTGCGCCACGAGGGACGGCTACTGGAGCACCTCGACGGCCGCGCGCTCACCCCGCATCCGGTGGAACTGATCGAACAGGGTGACTCGCTCTTCCTGGTCCAGGAGCGGATCACCGGCCGGACACTGGGCGGCTGGGTGGCCGAACGCCTGCGCCGCGACGGCACACCGGACATCGCCTGGGCCGAGGCCGGCCCGCTGGCCCTCGCGCTGACCGACCTGGTCGAGCGGGTGCACGCCGAGGGGCTGGTGGTACGCGACCTGGCGCCCGGCAACGTGATGGTGCGGCCGGACGGTTCGCTCCGGCTGATCGACCTCGAACTGGCGGCGGAGGCGGGCAGCACGGCCGGATCGGCCGGCACGCCCGGGTACCGCGCCCCCGAGCACGGGCCCGGTCTGACCAACTCCCGTGCCGAGTACGCCGGCGACCTGTACGCCCTGGGCGGCCTGTTCTTCCTGCTCGCGACCGGCCACGACCCGCTGCTGCCCGAGGACTCCCCCGAACCCCGACCGGTCACCGACCGGCTGGGCCACTGGCTGGCCGCCGCCGCACACTGCGGCGAGACCGCGCGGCACCTGGCACCGCTCGTGCTCGCCCTGCGCGCCGAGCGGCCGGGGCAGCGGTGGGAGACTGCGCGGGTACGGGCCGCGCTCGCGGACGCCCTCCGGCCGGACGCGCCACCGACCGAGAGCGGGGCCGGCGCGGAGCGGCCCACGGCGGAGCGCCCGGAGACGGCGGCGGACACCCCCGCACAGCTGCCCTGCGGGCCGACGGACGCGCTCCCGACGAACCCCCTGCACCGGGCCCGCCCCGATGGAGGACTCGCGACCGCGAGCAGTCCCCTTCCGGCACCCGGCCGGGCCCTGTCGCCCGCCCTGACGGACCGGCTGCTCGCCGACGGCCTGCGCCAGCTCGCCGAGAGCGCGACACCCGAGCGCGGCGACCGGCTCTGGCCGACCGTCCCGGCCGGGCAGCTCACCGATCCGTGCAACGTCCAGCACGGCGCCGCCGGCGTGCTCGCCGTGCTGGCCCGGGCCGCCGTCGCGCCGCTTCCCGGCGCCGTACGCGAACAGGCGTTACGGACGGCCCGGTTGGCGGCCGAGTGGATCGAACGGCGGTGCGCGGCCGAGCCGGTGGTACTACCGGGGCTGCACTTCGGCCGCTCGGGCGCCGCCTGGGCCCTGCTGGACGCCGCCGAGGCACTCGCGGACGGCCACCTCGCCGACCGGGCCGAGGCGATGGCCCGCCAGGTCCAAACGGTCTGGCCCAATCCCGACGTCTGCCACGGCGCCGCCGGGGCGGGGTTCCTGCAGCTCAGGCTGTACCGCTCGACCGGTTCCGCCGAGCACCTGGGCCGGGCGGCCGAGTGCGCCCGCGGCCTGCTGGCCGCCGCGCGACGCGAACCGTACGGCACGGTCTGGTCGGTGCCGAAGAGCTTCGACTCCAGCCTCGCCGGGATCACGCATCTCGGGTACGGCCACGGGGTCGCCGGGGTGGGTGCGTTCCTGCTGGCCGCCGCCGAGGCCACCGGGGACGACCGGCTGCTCGCCGGGGCCCGCGAGGCCGCCGGGACACTGGCCGCCACCGTACGGCGCGACGGCCCGGGCGGGCGCGCCGGGTGGTGGCCGCAGAGCGCGGGCGACCCGGAGAGCGTCCGGCTGGCGCACTGGTGCAACGGTGCCTCCGGGGCGGGCAGCTTCCTGATCCGGCTCTGGCGGGCGACGGGCGACCGCAGCGCGTACGAGCTGGCCGTGGCCGCCGGACAGGCGGTGCTCGACGGCCGGTGGCACAGCGGAACGTCCGCCTGCCACGGCCTGGCCGGCAGCGGCGAGTACCTACTGGACCTCTCCGAGGCCACCGGGGAGAGCCGATTCCGCAGCGCAGCCTGGGAATTGGCGGATCTGATAGCCGCCCGCAGCGCGCTCAGGGACGGACTGCTGGTCCTGCCGGACGAGACCGGCACCGGCTGCACCCCCGCCTACGGCACCGGCAGCTCGGGGGCGCTCGCCTTCCTGCTGCGGCTGCGCCACGGCGGTCCGCGGATCTGGCTCGACCCGCGACCGCCGGCCACCCGGTCCGGCCCCGGCACCGCCGAGCCGACGGCGAGCCGAGGATGAACGCCCCCGCCGCCCGACCCCACCCGACCACAACTCCCAGGAGGTGAGACCGCGATGAGCATCGCCACCCGCACCACCGCCCAGGCGCTGCGCCGGCTGAACTTCACCTTCGCCGCAGACGGCTCGCACGCGGCCTGCCTGGCCGCGGCCGCCGACGGCGGCTGGTACGTGGAGAGTTGGCGGCTGCCGGCGGACGGCCCGGCAGGGCCGACCGCGCTGGCCCTGCCCGGCAACCGCTCGGAGAGCCTGCGCTCACAGCTGGTCTCACTGCCGGACGGCCGGGTCCTGCTCTGCCGCCACGACGGCGACCGGCACGACCTGGTCGCGCTCTGCGCACCGTCGAACGGCGGTCCCCACTCCACCGAGGAACTGGTGGCCACGCTGCGGATGCCGGGCCTGCGCCTGCTGCCGCTGCCCGGCGGGGCCCGGCCCGCGCAGGTTCCGGTCGCGGTCGCCCTCGGCACCGACACCCGGCCGGTCACCACGGTCTGGCTGGTGGCCACCGACGGGTCCGAACCCCGCCGGGTCGCCGAGCTCCCCGGGCTGCACGGCGGCGGCGTCTGGCTGGACCGGACGGGGCGGCTGCTCGCCCTGGACCGGGTCAGCTCGGGGGCGGTCAAGTCCGTCGTACTGGACCTGACGTCCGGCCAGGTCAGCCCGCTGCTGGAGATTGCCGAGGGCAGCAACGACCGACTGGTGCTGTTCGACCCGGACACCGGGTTCGCGATGATCCGCAGTGACGCCCCCGGCGCCGACCGGCTCGGCTGGGGCCTGCTCGGCGCCGGCGGACCACCGCGCTTCCCCGAGTGCCTGCACGTCCCGGAGATGTTCCTGCGGCCGGTGGCGCTCACCCGGTCGGCCCCCGGCGACGCGCCCGCGCCCGACGGGATCCGGGTCGCCGTACAGATCGACCACGGCGCGGCCTCCGCACTCGCCCTGTGGCAGCCCACCGGCGGCCGGCTCGACCCGCTGCCCGTCCCGCCCGGACGGCTCGGCGCGGTCGGGCACTGGTCCGCCAGCGGGCTGCGGATGCCCTACTCCGCCCCCGACCACCCCGCCGCGCTCGCCACTCTGGACGTCGACGTCCTGCTCGGCCTCACCCCGTCCGGCGCACCCGCGCTCACCCCCGTACCGCTGCCGCTCCAGCTGGCCCCGCTCGGCCGCGCGGACGCCGCCCGCCCGGCCGACGCCGAAGGCGGCGCCCCGGGCGAGGACGGGCCGGTGGGACCGGCCGTCCGGGGATCGGCCCAGGACACCGTACGGTCCTGGTCGTCCTGGTCCTCCTGGTCCTCCTGGTCCTCCTGGTCCGCACCGACCCGGGTCCTGCGCACCTCACCGCCCGGCTTCCGGCTGGACGCGAGCGCCCACCCCGGCGAGGGCGGGCGCTGGCACCCGGCGCAGAGCCTCGAACTCACCGGCCCGGCCGGCCCGATCGAGGCCGTGGTCTACGGCGGCGACGCCTGGCTGAGTTCACCCCAGCTGGTGGTGGCGCTGCACGGCGGGCCGGCGGACGCCTGGCGGCTGGAGTTCGACCCGGCCCTGCAGCGGATGGCCACCGAGGGCCTCACGGTGGTCGCCCCCAACCAGCGCGGCAGCATCGGCTACGGGGTGGACCACGCGATGGCCATCCGCGGCGCCTGGGGCGGACCCGACCTCGACGACGTCCTGCACCTCGTCGACGACTTGTCAGGACAGCGCTCGGTGCTCGGACTTGGACCACCGGCCCTGTTCGGAGTGAGCTACGGCGCCTTCCTCGCACTGCTCGCCACCGCGTACGCACCCGCCGGCCAGGTGTCCCGCTGCGCCGTGGTCGCACCGTTCCTGTCCGGCGCCCGGCTGCTCGCCGAGGCGTCGGCACCGGTCCGGGCGCTGACCACCCGGCTCGGCGGGGGCGATCCGATCACCGACGCCCGCGGCCCGCGCGACGTGCTCCAGCTCGCGCACCGGATCACCGCACCGCTGCTGATCGTGCACGGGGACCGGGACGAGGTGGTGCCGGTCAGCCAATCCCGTTCGCTTCGGCACGAGTTGCTGCGGGTCGGCCGAACGGAGGGCACCGACTTCCGGTACGTGGAGGCGGCCGGCGCCGGCCACGAGGTGCTGGCCGAGGAAGGCGGGGCCGTCCTGCACGAACTGCTGGCCGCCTTCCTGCACACCGGACGGCCGACCTAGCCCGCCCCGCACCACGACACCGCCCGGCGGCGGAAGCGCACTCCACGCCCGCCGACGGCACCCACGAAGCTTCCCGGCCCGGCCGACCCACCGAGCCCGGGAGAGAGACCTGCGGCAAAACGATTCTGCCGCAGTGGCCGCAACCCGGCGGGCAACGCCCGCGCGGCCGACAGAACCGACACCGACCGCACCGTGCGGCCGGTGGACACCAAGGGGAGGACCCAACCATGGAGAACCTGATGGACTTCGAGACCGACCTTGCCGCGCTGCAGGAGCTGCCGGAGACCGAGTCGGTCGGGCTGACCGGTCAGGGCGGCGGCTGCCAGTACACCTGCCTGATCCTCACCTGCCTGATCTTCACCATCAGCTGACGCCGGCAGGCCGGCACACCGGGCCGCGCCAAACCCTCACGGGGGTGGCGCGGCCCTCCCGTTTCCACCAACCACCGCCCGGGTTCCGGGAGTTGCCCCATGCCAGGGCACCTGCCCGGCGGCCTCCCGGTGCACGGCCCTCCGGCCCGCCGGGCGCCCATGGCCGCCCGGCTCCGCGAGCGCGGACGGTGCACTGCGTGACCCGTCCGCGCTCGCCACCGGGAAGTGCCGGTGCACCACCCTGGTGCGGACGTGCCTCTCCCCCGCGCCGGTGGTGGTACCGGACGAGGCGACCTGCCATCTCGACGCAGTCACCGAGGCCCGGGTGGAGAGGCGTTTCGCCGCCCGTGCGGGCACCGTCGTGGTGGTGGCTCACCGGATCGGCTCCGCCCTGCGAGCCGATCCGGTGCTTCTGTTGGACTCCGACCCAGGGGCCAGCCGCCCGGCACGGCGACCCCAAGGCGCTCTCCCGCCCCACCGCGAACCGGTCGGCCGCTGGCTGGGATCAACCCCGTGCGGCACCTGCGGCAACGCACCGGCCGGCGAGCCGGCGTGGAACCACACAGGCCCGGTGCGGCGTCGATCATGCCGAGTCCACGGGGTTTCCCGATACGCCGGTGTACGAGACGGCCGATAGGGTGGCCCCGTACAGGCTTGGGGTCGCGCTACCGGTACCGGCGCGTCGCGCCACCCGCGGTGGGCACCCCGGCCGGATTCGACCGGTGCCAGGCGGCACCACAGACCAGCACCCTCGCACGGAGAAGACAAACCTGATGTCCGACACCCTCACCGACACCACCGAGCACGACAGCACCGCGCCCGGCGCCGACGGGGCCACGGCCGAGGACACCGCACACGGTCGCCACCGGGGCATGACCGCACCCGACGACTCCGCGGACACCAGCCCGCACGGCCGTCACCGCCGCTGAATCTCGGTCACCGCTGAGGCTCGGCCACTGAGCCTCGGTCACCGCTGAGCTTCTCGGCCACCGCTGAGCGTTCGTACCCGCACCCACGTGGGTCAGCCGACCGAGGGGCCCCACCAGGGGCCCCTCGGTCGCGGCGTTCCGGGGCCGTGCCCCACCGGACTCCTGACCCGTCCGCACCTGCTGGCATGATCAGCGCCCATGCCTGCCACCCCCACCGCGCTCCCCCGCGCCTGCCCCGCCTGCTCGGCTCCGCTGGAGGCCGACGAACGCTTCCCCGTCTGGTGCCCCGGCTGCGAATGGAACCTGACCCCCGCCACCCGCACCCCCGACTACGACTCGCCCCGCGCCCGGCGCCTCGCCGAACGCCGACAGCACCGCAACGCCGCCCGTGAACAGCGGGTCAGGGCCCGGGTGGAGCAGCTGTACGAGTCGCTGGCGAGCGGCGCGGAGCCGGGGCCCGACCGGGTCTGGATCGCGGCCGCGGCACTGGCCGGTCTGGTGCACCTGGTGACGCTCACCGCGGTGTCCGGCTCCGTCGCGCTGCTCTGCACCGACCACTGGCCGCTGCGGATCCTCGGTCTGATCGGCCTGGTGATCGCCTGGCCGCTGCGCCCGCGGCTAGGCCGGGTACCCAGGGGCGGCACCGTGCTGGGCCGTGGCGACGCTCCCGCGCTGTACGCGCTCGCCGACCGGGTCGGCGCGGCCGTGGGTGCCCCGCCGGTGGACACGATCCGGGCGACCGGCGACTTCAACGCCTCCTTCGGCCGGGCCGGGATGCGCCGGCGCAGCGTGCTGACCATCGGGCTGCCGCTGTGGGCCGCGCTGACGCCGCAACAGCGGGTGGCACTGCTCGGCCACGAATTCGGACACGACGTCAACGGCGACCATCGCCGGAGCCTCTGGCTGGCGTCGGCGATGAGCGCTCTCACCGAGTGGTACCGGTTCAGCCTGCCCACCCGGCGCCGGAGTCGGAGCCGCAAGCTGTTCGACCAGATCGCCGATCTGCTCGCCGGCCTCGCGCGCTGGCTGATCAGGCAGCTGGTGAGCGCCCTGCTGGACCTGCTGGAGACCCTGACCACCAGGTCCGGCCAGCGGGCGGAGTACCACGCCGACCGGCTCGCCGCCGAGGTCGCCTCGCCCCGCGCCGCGTACGGGATGCTGTCCGCCCTGCTGTTGGACTCGAGTGCGGAGACCATCCGACTGCGCTACCGCAGCGCGGCCAGGCTGCACGGCTCCCGGAGCCGGCGGAGCGCCGCGGCTCCGGGGCCGGACCTCTGGGCGGAGTTCGGCGGAATGGCGGCCGCCCTCCCGCCGGCCGAGTTGGAGCGGCGGATGCGCCTGTCCGCCCGCCAACTGGGCGCGGTGGACCGGACCCACCCGCCGACCCACCTCAGACTCCGCCTGCTCGGCACCCGACCGGAGACCGAGGCGGCCGTCCTGTTGTCCGACGCCGAGGCCGAACTGATCGAGGCCGAACTGGCTCCGTCCCGGGACCGGGTGGCCCGGAGCCTGCAGACGGTCTGAGCCCGTCCGGGGTCAGCCGTCCGGGGTCGGCCGTCCGGCCCCGGGCTGCCCGCGCCGGACGGGCGTCGAGTAGGGTCCAGCGACCAGGACCACGACCTCAGGGAGCAGCAGCATGACCGATCTCCGGGAGAGCACCCGTCCGGCACCCGAGGTGCTGGCGGCGTTCGAGGCGGCGACCGGGTTCATGCCGGTCGACGAGGGGCTGGCGCTGTACGCGGCGGCCCTCGACGCGGCGCGGCTGACCGGCGGGCTGCCGCTGCTGGAGATCGGCACGTACTGCGGGCGCTCGGCGATCCTGCTGGCCGGCGCCGCGCGGGCGGCCGGCACGGTGGCGCTGACGGTGGACCACCACCGGGGCTCGGAGGAGCAGCAGCCGGGCTGGGAGTACCACGACCCGACCCTGGTCGACCCGGAGATCGGGTGGATGGACACCCTGCCGCGCTTCCGCCGGACCCTGCACCGCGCCGGTCTCGAGGAGCACGTGATCGCCCTGGTCGGGCGGTCTCCGCAGGTCGCGACAGTGTGGGGCGGGCGCCTGGCGCTGGTCTTCATCGACGGCGGGCACACCGACGAGCACGCCACGGGCGACTACGAGGGCTGGATGCCGCACCTCGCCGAGGACGGCCTGCTGGTGATCCACGACGTGTTCCCGGATCCGGCCGACGGCGGCCAGGCCCCGTACCGGGTCTACCTGCGGGCGCTGGCGGAGGGCTTCGAGGAGGTCTCGGTCACCGGTTCGCTGCGGGTGCTGCGGCGCGGCGCCGGCCAGCACGAAGGCCTTCCGGAGAGCTCGGACCGCACGGACGGCTGACCGCACCCAAGGCCGCCGGCTTCCTGCGGGCTCGCCGGACCATGCTCTAACGTCTTCCCTCGGAGCGCAGTCCTGCGGCACCGCACGGCGGTACCGCACCACCCGCGAGCTCCCTGTACCGCCGCACCGCCGTACCGACATGCCGTGGAGGCGGGTACGGTGTCGGCGAACAACCGGACCGGGCGGGCCAGTTCGAGACGACAGCGGGGCGAGGCGAGGAATGACCGACCAGGACAACACCGCTCCGGCGGTCTGGGATCCCACCGCGCGCGGTGGCGCGGGCGGCTGGGTCCGCCGCAAACCCGCCCAGGACCAGCCGGGTGCCCCGGCGCCGTCCACCGCCCCGGGTGCGTCGGCCCACCAGACCCCGTACGGCTTCCCGCCCCCGCCCGGTGCACCCGCCCAGCCGGGCATTCCGGCCCAGCCGGGCGCACCCGTTCAGCCGAACGGTCAGGCGCAGCCGGGCGCGGGTGTGCCGCAGCCCCCGCCGGGCACGTTCTCCGCGTACGGCTTCGCCGCGCCGCAGGACGCGCCGACCGCGAAGCTCCCGCCGGTGCCTCCGCTGCCGCCGACCGCAGGGTCGCCGACCGGCGCCCCGTTCACTCCGCCGCCGCCCGGTTCGCAGCCCGGGACGCACTCCGGTGCGGGCGCCGTCGGCGACGAGGGCCCACCACTCGGTGCCCGGCCGTACCTGGGCGCCGCGACCCCGCCCTCCGGCTTCGGGGCCCCCGCCACGCCGCCCCCGGGCTTCCCGCCGCCGCCCGCACAGGCCGCTTTCCCGCCGCCGCCCGGTGCCGCCCCGGCGCAGTCCGCCTTCCCACCCGCGCAGTCCGCCTTCCCGCCGCCGCCCGGTACCGCCCCGGCGCAGTCCGCCTTCCCACCCGCGCAGTCCGCCTTCCCGCCGCCGCCCGGTGCCGCCTCCGGCTTGGTGCCGGGCCCCGGGCCGGTTCCAGTTCCGGGCGGCGGCTTCCCCCCATCCGCCGAGTACGAGGAACTCGCCCCGTACGAGGAGGACCGGCCGCGCAGCCGCACGCCGCTGTTCGTGGCGGTCGGCGTGGTGCTGGCGATCACGGTGGGCGTCGGCGCGTTCTGGCTGCTGGACGGCTCCGGTGACGGTTCGAAGAGCCAGGCGCAGCCGGCTCCGGCCGCCTCCGCGCCAGCCCCCGCCGCCTCGCAGCCCGCGTCGGCCGGTACCGACCCGTCCGCGTCCGGTGCCTCTTCGAGCGCTTCCCCGAGTGCCTCGGCGAGTGACGGCGAGGGCCCGAACGCGGCCGCCCAGGCGAAGACGCTGGACGACCTGCTCGGCCGCGGCGAGGGCGCGAAGGCGCCGATCGGCAACGCGGTGGCGAAGGTGAACAGCTGCCCGTCCAAGTCCGAGATCGACAGCGCCGTCAAGGTCTTCGAGGACGGGGCCGCCCAGCGCGACCAGCTGATAGCGGATCTGGCGAAGCTGGACCTCGGCCAGTTGCCGGGCGGCGCGGACGCGGCGCAGACCCTGCGCAGCGCCTGGCAGCAGTCGGGCGACATCGACCGGGCGTACGCGGCCTGGGCCCGTACCGTCGGCAGCCGCGGCTGCAGCAGCGGCGCCGCGCCCGACACCGACGACCTCAAGCGAGCCAACGACCTCAACCCGCAGGCCACCAGGACGAAGCAGGACTTCGTCGCGAAGTGGAATTCCATGGCAGGCCGCTACAGTCTGCCGACGCGCACCTGGGACAGGATCTGACCTACTCGTGAACGGCACCACCGACGAGCACCCCGCCCCCCGTCGCTCCACCCGATTCCGGCTGACCGTACTCGGCTGCACCGCGGTGCCGCTCTGCTTCGCCGGCTGGCTCGGCTGGCAGGCTCTGGCCGGCGGCCACTCCCCGGCCACCGCCGACGCCCCGCCGTCGGCCACCCCGTCGGCGCCCACCTCGTCCGGCGGCACCGCACCCGCCGCGAGCCCGAGCAGCGCCGCGAACAGCGGTGCGAGCCCGTCCGCCGCGGCGTCCGCCGGCACGGGCCAGCTGAGCGGCCGCACGGTGGTGCTCGACCCAGGCCACAACCCCCAGAACGTGAACCACCCCACCGAGATCAACCGCCAGGTGGACATCGGCAACGCGCACAAGGAGTGCGACACCACCGGCACCGAGACCAACGACGGGTACAGCGAGGCCGAGTACACCCTGGACGTCTCGCACCGCGCGCGGGCGATCCTGGAGTCCCGGGGAGCGAAGGTGGTGCTGACCCAGGACGGCGACCGGCCCTACGGCCCGTGCGTCGACGAGCGTGCGGCGATCGGCAACACGGCGCACGCCGACGCCGCCGTCTCGATTCACGGTGACGGCGCGCCGGCCTCCGTCAGCGGCTTCCACGTGATCCTGCCGGCCAAGGTGACGGCGGGCATCGCGGACACCTCGGCGATCGTCGATCCCTCGCACCGCCTCGGTGTCACGCTGCGGGACACCTTCAAGGCCACCACCGGTGAGCCGTACGCCGACTACATCGGCGAGCAGGGCCTGGACACCCGCAGCGACCTGGGCGGGCTCAACCTCTCCAAAGTGCCCAAGGTGTTCATCGAGTGCGGCAACATGCGCAATGCCGGAGACGCTCAGCGGATGACCGATCCCAAGTGGCGCCAGCTCGCCGCCCAGGCCATTGCCGACGCCCTGACAAGCTACCTCACCGCCCCCGCGAGCTGATCTCGAGGCCATGCCCGACTCAGGCGATCTGCGAGGATTCGGGGCGGTTCCGGAGGGTGCTGTGCCACTGTTAATGGCTTGCGCCTAGGCTTTTGCCCGGTTCGGGCGTCCTGCCCGCCCGGTCAACCGACCATCCGACCGCCGTCCACGACACGCCGACGAGGGGAACGTTAGTGAATCTGCGTGCTCTCACCAGAGGAGACGCCGCCGTCGCAGGTGCGGCCCTCCTACTGCTCATCGCCTCCTTCCTGCCGTACCGGACCTCCACCGGCTGCTCGGGCCCGAAGGGCGGTCAGCAGTGCAGCTCGGCCTCGGTGAGCGGCTGGTCGACCGCGATCTTCCCGGTGCTCCCCTCGGTCTTCCTGCTCGGTGTGATCGCCGCCGCACTGATCCTGCTCCACCGCTTCCAGGGCCAGGCCGTGGCCACCCGCCAGGTGCTCGGCCTGCGGCTGGACCAGTGGGGCACCGCCCTCGCGGTCGCCGCGCTGTGGTCCGGTCTGTGGTCGCTGGCCGGTGGCCCCGCCGACTCCTCGAGCAGTGCGGGCGGGATCACCGCCAGCACCAGCACCGGTAGCGGCTTCGGAGCCTGGCTGGCGCTGCTCGCGCTGGTGGTCCTCGCCGGTGCGGCCGCGGGCGGCCCGCTGGTGCCCGCGCTGCAGGCCCCGCTGATGCCCGACAAGCCCGCCACCCCGCAGGGCCACTCCGGGTACCCGCAGGCCGGTGGCGGTCAGCCCGGCCAGCCCGAGCCGTACGCGCAACCCGGCCAGCCCCAGCCGTACGCGCAGTCCGGCCAGCCCGGCCAGTACGGCTACCCCGCTCCGGCGGCCGCCGAGCACGGCGGCGCCCCGCACAACGGCACGCCGTACGGCGGGCAGCCGCAGGGCGGCTACGGCTACCCGACCGCGGCCGGCGCCGCCCAGCCGCAGGCCGAGCAGGCCGCTCCGGCGCCGGCTCCGGCCGCTGCCGCCACTCCGGCACCCGCGCCGGCCGCCGAGTTCGCGCCGTTCTGGTTCGCCGTCCCGGTCACCCGCCAGGTCACGCCGAAGGACAGCCCGGCGGGCCCGCCGGTCGGCGAGCTCGTCCCGGGCACCTGGTACCTGGCGGTCGAGCAGCGCGGCACCGCCCTGGTCGCCCAGCTGCCGGACGGCACCCCCGGCCTGCTCACCGACGTATCGGGCATCCAGCGCGGCTGATCCCTCCGCGCACCACGACGGCCCGCGGCTGCCGGAACCTTTCTCCGGCGGCCGCGGGCCTTCGCGTTCCGGGCGCGCGGCCGGGTGGCCGACCTTGGATTGCGGGTGCGTACCGGCCCGCTTACGCTCCGGAACATGCCACTCGCATGACAGTGAGGAGCGGGCCATGGGAAGGCGAACGGCCGCTTCCGGGCGAGCGCTCCCACGATTCGAGGAGTCCGCAGGCCCGGAGCCGCGACACGGACCGTTCGCGTGCGATCCTGTGGCCGTGCTGGAAGGTCACCGGCTTCTCGGCCGTTTCGGCCCGGTTCCTCGGCATCCGCTCCGCGGATGCCCCGGCAGCGGGAGCGGTCGGCGTTGACGGCCGCCTCCCGGCTTCCCCGCGGCCGACCTGCCTCCCGTCCGGCCAGGACGGCCGGCGGCCGGCACGGCGAGGGC
Organism: Kitasatospora cystarginea; assembly: GCF_039533515.1. Taxonomy (NCBI): domain Bacteria; kingdom Bacillati; phylum Actinomycetota; class Actinomycetes; order Kitasatosporales; family Streptomycetaceae; genus Kitasatospora; species Kitasatospora cystarginea. Next base: position 277,959 of record NZ_BAAATR010000001.1, read on the forward strand.
GGCGTCCGGGCGGTGGACCGGTGGAGACCCTGCGCTGTGCTGCTGTTGCTGCTGAGCCTGTCGTGGTGGTGGGGCGCACCACCTGCTCTGGCTCATCCCCAGGACGTCGACAGCTGCCATCCGGAGCAGCTCGTCGACGCCCGGACGGAAGCCACTCTCCAGCTCTTCAACCACAAACAGAACTTCGTCGAGGCCAAGGGCGAGATGGCGGTCCACGTGCCCGTCACCTGGCCGTACGCCAAGGATCTGCTGCTGAGCGAGAGTTCCGACGAGCACCAGCACGCGATGCGCTGCCTACTGCGGGGGGATCAGGACGGCGCGCAGTACCGGTACCTGCGCACCAACGAGTGGCGCATGCACGGTCCGGAGGTGACCGCGGCGCTGTCCTCGGTCACGGTGAGGTGCCAGGTGCTGTCCTGGCTCAACCATCGCGGCCGGTTCAACGTGGGCCCGTGGACGGCCGACGTGGGTGCCGATCGATGGCAGCTCTCGCTCACCCCGCCGACGGCGCTGGAGAGCGCCCACTGGGACCACGTCCAGATCGACCCGGGCGGCCTGAACGTCTCCGAGGTGTCCCCGATGCCGCCGGTCGCCGGCGATGGAAGCCTGGTGTGGAACGGGATCGGGCCGTCCGGGGGTCTGCGCCCCACGGTGACGGTCGAGATGGTCCCCTCCTGGCAGCGCGCCTGGGCGGCCAGTACGGACACCGATCCCTGGCGCGTCGTCAACGCGGCCGGACAGACCGTCTCGTGGGTGGGTACCTCGGCCGCGGTCATGCTGGCCGCCCTCTGGGCCCGCCGCCGACAGGCCGACACCGCCGACACCGTGGTCGAGCGAGGGAGCTTCCGAGCCCTGATGCAGTGGGCTCTGCTCAGTGCGGTGATCGGCCTGGTGCTCATGCTGCTGTTCAACCTGTTCCTCGACGGCGCCAAGGCGCCGACGGACCTGTGGAGCGGGCGGCAGCACTGGCAGGCCCTGCTGGGCATACTGATCGGCTGGGCCCTGGTGGTCCTCGCCCGCCCGAGGTGGTCGTTGCTGCTGGCCGCCACGCTGGTGGCGGCGGCCGGCGCGCTGGTGGCCGTACGGCCTTCTCTGTTCGGGCTGCCCGCCCCGCACACTTCCGCCGGGAGCCTGCACGCCCTCGGCATCGCCGCGCTGGCGGTGATGACCGCGGCGGCGGTGTGGCTGGGGCTCGCCGGCCTGCTGCTCTGGGCCTGGCGTCTCGCACGTGCGGGCAGGCTGATCAGGTCCTCGCGGCTGCCCTGGGCCGGAACCGTGCTCGCCGTGGTCACGTTCCTGCTGCTGGCGCTGTCGGTGTGGGCCGACGAGCTCTCCTGGCAACGGGTCAGCTGGCTGATCGACCGCAGCTCACCGGCCTACCACTCGCTGCACGTGCTCTTCCTGAGCCAGCAGACGGTGGCCTTCGCCGCCGGCATCCCCACCTGGTGCTACTCCCGCACCTGGGTGCTTACGGGTCTGGCGATCCTGGCGCTGCTGCGGGCCAGGGAACTGGGCCGCCGGGCACCCTCCGTGAGCCCAACCGGTTTCGACTTCCTGCTGCTCGCCGTGTTCTTCGCCATCGTGGCGGCCTGGCGCGAGGGCTCGTACGCCGGCAGCCAACTGCTCGGTTTCCTCTGGCTGGCACTGGACGTCGCCGCACTGTACGGCCTGCTGGCGCTGGGCCGCAGGCGAGCGGTCCTGAGCCAGCACTTCGAGGGGCGCGGCGCTCCCGCACTGAGCGAAGTGGTCATCGACCGGGCCGACCACCAGGACCTCATCGAGCGTGCCCGCCGCTACCGGGAGCTGGTCGTCGAACTGCGCGCTCTGGAACAGGGGCACGGCGAGGGCGCTCACAGCCGGCACGAGCTGGAGGAGGAGCTGAGGCGGCTGCACTGGTGGGAGAGCAGGGCCGGCAACGCGAGGGCGACGCCGCGGTCCCTGCCCAACCAGGTCACGGTCCTGGACGTCGCCCTCAGTTGGGGTCCGCACGCCAGATGGTGGGGGAACGCCGTTCGGGCAGCCGTGGTCGCGGCGGTCGTCGGCCTTCCCTGGAGCATCATCATGATCTGGCTGGACTACTCGTCACCGCAGGCATGGATGTTCACGGAACAGGACCCCTTCGGATACGCCGATCTGCTGGGGAAGTTCCTGACTTCGGAGCTGTCCTGGGCGGGCTCGGGCCTGATGCTCGGAGCGATGTGGCGCCAACTGCCCGGTCGTCGGGGCCCGGCACGCGCCCTGGGCCTCTGGGTCGCCTACACCGTGCTGGTCGCCCTGGACATCGCCATCAACACCCTCGCCGACCAGGATCTCGGCGACGCACCCAAGGCCATCGGCCTGATGCTTCCGGTGCTGACCGTCACCGGCCTGGCCATGGACGCGGACACCTTCCGCACCGAACGGCGCCTGTGGCCCAACCGCTTCGGGCTACTGCTCTCGATCTACCAGATGCGGGGCCTGTCGGCGCAGATCGCCTGGGTGCTGGTGCAGGTGGGTGCGCTGGTGGCGATCTGGCAGCACTTCGGCGGCTTCGACACCCGGACGATGAAGCCGCACTGAAGCCGCCGGACGGCAGCGGCGGTTCGCCCTCCACGGCCGTCCGCACCCCGCACGCCGCGCGGGTCCCGGACCCCGGGGCCCGTGCGGCGTGCGGGCCGCGCTCTCAGCAGCAGTCGCCGACGACCAGCCCGGTCGGCAGCTGCTCTCCGCCGAAGACCGCCACCGTGGCGTGGTCGCCGCCCAGCGCCGCGACGGCCAGCAGCAGGGCGCCGGCGGTCCAGGTGGTGCGCTCCTCGGGCCAGATGGCGTCGTCCTCGAAGACGTACCCGGTCCAGTACGACCCGTCGGTGTGCCGCAGGTGCTGGATCCAGCGCAGGATCTCCACCGCGCGGTCGGACTGGCCCACCGCCCAGAGGGCGAGGGCGAGTTCGGCGCTCTCGCCGCCGGTCACCCAGGGCCGGTCGCTGACGCAGCGCACGCCAAGGCCCGGCACCACGAAGCGCTCCCAGTCGCGCTCGATCCGTTCCATGGCGGCGGCGCCGCGCATCGCGGTGCCGAGCACGGGGTAGTACCAGTCCATCGAGTAGCGGTCCTTGTCGAGGAACCGCTCGGGGTGTTCGGCGATCGCGTGGCGCAGCCGTCCGGCCGCCAACTCCCAGTCGGGCTGGGGCTCTTCGAGGTAGTCGGCGATGGCGAGCCCGCAGCGCAGGGCGTGCAGGATGCTGGACGACCCGGTGAGCAGCGCCTCCTCGGGGGCGGTGCCGTCCTCGTCCAGTCGCCAGGCGATCGGCCCGCCGGGCAGCCGCAGTCCGACGGTGAAGTCCAGCGCGCGACGGACGACCGGCCAGAGCCACTCCAGGAAGGCGTCGTCGCCGGTGCTCAGGTGGTGGTGCCAGGCGCCGACGGCTATGTACGCGCAGAAGTTGGTCTCCTTCGACGCGTTGGTCACCTCGCCGTCGGTGTAGCCGGCGTACCAGGAGCCGTCCGGGTTCTGGTGCTCGGCCAGCCAGCGGTAGGCGTTCTCGGCGGCGGCGTGTTCACCCGCGGTGTCCAGGGCCATCGCGGCCTCGGTGTGGTCCCAGGGGTCGAGGTGGCCGCCGCCGAACCACGGGATGGCGCCGTCGGGCCGCTGGTCGGCCAGGATGGAGCGCACGGTCGCGGCGGCCTGCTCGGCGTCGAGGACGCCGTCCAGCAGCAGGGCCTCCGGGACGGCGGCGGTCACTCGGCTGCCCGGTGCGGCTTGGAGGCGTACACGACGAAGCTCTTGCCGATCACCGGGTTGAGCGCCTTCTCGGCCGCCTTGGTGAGTGTGCTGATGACCGGTGTGCCGACGATGTCCCAGACCAGCAACTGGTGGTAGGCCTTGACCGGCAGCGCCTTGTCGTTGTTGACACCGACGGCGCACTTGATCCACCAGTACGGCGAGTGCAGCGCGTGGGCGTGGTGGGTGCCGTAGGGCGTGAGGCCGGCGTCGCGGACCTTCTGGACCAGTTCGTCGCCCTTGTAGATCCGGATGTGGCCGCCCTCGACCTCGTGGTACTCGTCGGAGAGCGCCCAGCAGATCTTCTCGGGCAGGTAGCGGGGCACGGTGACGGCGAGCAGTCCGCCCGGCTTCAGCACCCGGACCATCTCGGCGAGCACGCCCTTGTCGTCGGGGATGTGCTCCATCACCTCGGAGATGATGATCTTGTCGAAGGTGTCGTCCTCGAAGGGCAGCGCCAGCGCGTTGCCCTCCATCGCGACGGCCGAGGCACCCGCCGGGGCCTCACCGGCCTGCTCCATCGCCGCGAACCACTTGCGCACCTCGGCGATCTCGTCGCCGTTCTGGTCCAGGGCGACGACGTTGGCACCGCGCCGGTAGCACTCGAACGCGTGTCGGCCCCCGCCGCAGCCCAGGTCGAGCACCCGGTCGCCGGGGGCGAGCGGGAAGCGGGAGAAATCGACGGTCAGCACTGCGGGCTCCCATTCATTGCTGCTGTACTCGACCCCGAGGGGTGATCCCCGGGATCCGTTCTCCTACTGCGAAGTTGACGAGGTGCCGGGGCGGCCTCAGGCGACGTAGCGCCAGCCCTTGCCGGAGCGGGCACGCTGCCCTGTCCCGGTGGCGATGGCCGCCCGGTAGCGGTCGGCGGTCAGTTCGGCGGCCCGCCGCCAGGTGAAGTTGGCCAGCACCCGCTCCCGTCCGGCCGCACCGAGCCGCTCGCGCAGCCGCGGGTCGTCCAGCAGCCGCCCGAGGGCCGCCGTGAGCGCGCCCGCGTCGCCGGGCGGCACCGCCAGGCAGGTCTCGCCGTCGGGGCCGGCGACCTCGGGAATGGCGCCGCCGGTGGTCGCCACCAGCGGGGTGCCGGTGGCCATCGCCTCGGCGGCGGGCAGCGAGAAGCCCTCGTACAGCGAGGGGACGCAGGCCACCTCAGCCGAGCGGTAGAGGTCGACCAGCTCCCGGTCGCTCAGACCGTTGCGGAACTCGATGTGCTCCTGCAAACCGAACCGCCGCACCGCCTCGGCCACCGGGCCGTCCTCGCGGCGCTTGCAGACCACCACCAGATGCGCCTCGCGCTCGGTCCGCAGCTTGGCCAGCGCCTCGACCAGGTAGATCAGGCCCTTGAGCGGGACGTCCGCGCTGGAGGTCGCGACGATCCGGCCCGGCACCACCGGGACCGACTCGTCCGGTGACCAGAGCCGGGTGTCAGCGCCGATCGGGACCACCGAGATGTTCCCGGGCGCCGCGCCCAGGTGCTCGGCTATCTCGCCCTTGGAGCTGCCGGAGACGGTGATGATGTGGTCCAGGCGGCGGGTCACCCTGCCCTGCATCCGGGTGAAGCCGTACCAGCGCCGCAGCGACAGGCGGCGCAGCATGGTGGCGGCCGCGTCCAGCTCCAACTGCCGGTCCACGGTGATGGGGTGGTGGATGGTGGTGACCAGTGGGAAGCCGTGCCGGGCGAGGCCGAGCAGGCCGTAGCCGAGGGTCTGGTTGTCGTGCACCACGTCGTAGCGGCCCTTGTGCGCGGCCAGGTACCGGCGGGCCCGCAGCGAGAAGGTCAGCGGCTCGGGGAAGCCGCCGGTCTTCATGGTGGCGACCTCCAGCACGTCCACCGCGCCCCGGTACTCGGCGAGCCCAGGGGTGCGGAACGGGTCGTCGGCCCGGTACAGGTCCAGGCTGGGCAGTTCCACCAGCCGGACCGAGCCCGGGCCCTCGACCTCGTCCAGAACCGGGTAGGGCTGCGCGCCGATCACGTCCACGTGGTGGCCGAGCCGGGCCAGCTCACGGGAGAGGTGCCGGACGTAGACCCCCTGGCCGCCGCAGAACGGGTCACCGCGGTAGGAGAGCAGGGCGATCCGCAGCGGTGTCGGCAGCGCGGTCATCCGGGGCCCCTTATCCCTACTCACCCGGGCACGGACTGCCTCGGCGGTAAAGTAGATCACGTTTCATGGCGGTGTGGAGCTCACCGCCCAGCGAGTGAACAATGAGAGACCTCGAAGATACCGGCCCGTAGCTTGCGCTCAGGATCCAGGGCTGGTGATTCACGCCACGCTGCGCCCCGCCCGACCGCGGGCGAACGCCCGGCCGGGGTCCGCGAGCCCGCAGCGAGAAGGAGCCCGCCTTGTCCACCCTGCCCCCAGCCGCCGCGCTCTCCACCTCCGCCCCGCCGGCGGATGACCTCACTCCACGTCAGGCCGAGCGCCGGCGGCGCATTCTGCGGGCCTCCACCGCGCTGGCCGCCCGGGGTGGCTACGAGGCGGTGCAGATGCGCGAGGTCGCCGAGGGCGCGGACGTCGCGCTCGGCACGCTGTACCGCTACTTCCCGTCCAAGGTGCACCTGCTGGTGGCAGTGATGCTGGAGCAGCTCGGACGCCTGCACGAGCAAGTGCTGCGCCGCCCGCCCGCCGGGGAGGACCCGGCCGCCCGGGTGGCCGAGGCGCTCACCCAGGGGTTCCACGCGCTCGGGCGCGAGCCCCGGCTGGCCGAGGCGATGGTCCGGGCGCTCTCCTTCGCCGACCGCTCGGTGAGCCGCGAGGTGGACGAGGTCAGCTCGCTCACCTCGGCCATCGTGCTGGCCGCCGCCCGGCTCGGGGGCGAGCCCACCGCCGCGCAGCAGGCGGCGCTGCGGGTGATCGGGCACACCTGGTACGCCGCGCTGCTGGGCTGGCTCTCCGGCCGCGCCTCGCCGGCGGACGTACGGGCCGATCTGCACACGGCAGCGCGGCTGCTCACGCTGCCTTAGCGTCGGGGAGCCCCGGTACGGCCTGTCCACCGAAAGCACTCGCAGGCGTACGCGCCTTCCCTCGCGCGCCGTTCGTGCGCCCCTGTGGGCGCGATATCCGTCCACGCTCCAATCGAGCCGTAACTGATACCTGTTCCAGTTCGGGCGGCGCGGTGGCACCCGGGCGGGCCGGATAGAGTCGATGACTCCGGCCCGGTGATCCCGTCGAGGTCCACGGACCGCCCGTACGGGCCGCCGCACCGCTCATCGAAAGGCATTCCACCGTCATGCTGACCGCCGCCCGCCTGGGCGCCACCTCGCTGGCCGGCCTGCTGCTGGCCGGTGCCGCCAGTGCGCCAGCGCTGGCCGACACCGCCTCTCCCGCCGCCACCGCGCCCGCGAGCGCGCCGGCCGCCCAGCCCGCCCCCGCGGAGCTCTACGGCAAGGGCGACCCGACGTACGACGGCGTCTGGCGCCAGTCGCTGGCGCTCACCGCGCTGGCCGGTGCCAAGGTCACCCCGTCCGACAAGGCCGTGGGCTGGCTGACCGGACAGCAGTGCGCCGACGGCGGCTGGCCGTCCTACCGGGCCGACACCGCCGCCTGCGACCCCAAGACCGAGGACAGCAACGCCACCGCCGTGGCGATCCAGGCGCTGTCCGCGCTCGGTGGGCACCAGGAGGCGGTCGGCAAGGGCGTCGAGTGGCTCAGGAACAACCAGAACGCGGACGGCACCTGGTCCTTCAACCCCGGCAACCCGGGTGACGCCAACTCCACCGGACTGGCCGTCAGCGCCCTGCTCACCGCCCACACCGACCCGGCCGCCGTGGCCAAGGACGGCAAGTCGGCCTACGACGGCCTGGGCGGCTTCCAGCTCGGCTGCGCCTCCCCTGCCGCGCAGCGCGGCGCCTTCGCCTACCAGCCCGGCCCGGACGGCACCCTCGCCGCCAACGGCCTGGCCACCGCGCAGGCCGCGCTCGCCGCGGCGGGCGGCGGACTGCTGGTGACCAGCACCGACCGGGCGGAGAGCGCGCCCAAGGCACTCGACTGCCCGACCGGTTCGACCGAGAAGACCGTGCCGCGCGCGCACTCCGCCGAGGCCGCCACCGCGTACCTGCGCGCCCAGCTCGCCGCCAACGGCCAGCACCTGATGCAGGCCCTGCCCGGCGCCGCGCCCGCCCCGGACTTCACCGCCACCGCCTGGGCCGTGCTCGGCCTGATCCAGGCCGGGCACCCGCAGGAGGCCGCCAGCGCCGCCGACTGGCTGGCCGGGAACGGCTACGACTGGGCCGCCAAGGGCAAGTCGGGCACCGACCCGTCCGCCGCCGCCGCGATGCTGCTGGTCGCGCAGGCCGCCAAGCTCGACCCGTACAACTTCGGTGGCACCGATGTGGTGCACCTGCTGATCAACGCGGGCCCGGCCCCGAAGCAGGTCCCGGCCGCCGCCGCCTCCGCCGCCTCGGACAACCCCGATGGCACCAAGGCCCCCGGCTCCGGCATCACCGAGGCCGACGACAACAGCGGCTTCTCCCCGATCTGGCTGGTCGGCATCGGCCTGCTGATAGGTGTCGGCGGCGGTCTGCTGCTCAGCCTCAACCGCCGTCGCGGCGCCCACCAGCAGGACGCCGAGGCCAAGCCCGACGCCTCGCCGGCTGTCGACAAGCCCGCCACCGACCAGCCCGAGCAGGGCACTTCCGACAGCGGCAAGCCCGAGCAGGGCACGCCCGACGACGGCAAGCCCGAAGGCGACCCGAAGAAGTGACCCGCGTCCCGCGCCGTACGGCGGCGGCCCTGCTCGCCGCCGTACTGGCCGTCCCGTTCACCTTGCTGCTCGGCGCCGCGCCCGCGCAGGCCGCGGGCTACCGCTACTGGTCGTTCTGGAAGTGGTCCAACTCGGCCTGGACGTACCAGCAGCAGGGTCCCACCGTCTACGTCCCGCAGGACGGCGGCGTGGACGGCTGGCGCTTCGCGGTCAGCCCGGACGGCGGTCAGGACGCCGCCCGGCCCACCGCCGCCGGGGACTTCGGCGCGATCTGCGCCGCCACCCCGGCCCAGCCCGGCAGGAAGCGGGTCGCCGTGGTGCTGGACTTCGGCACCGCCGCCGACGCGCCCTCCGGTGAGACCCCGCCCGCCCCGCGCACCGCCTGCGCCGCCGTCCCGGCCACGGCCAGCTCGGCCGAGGTGCTCGCCGCCGCGCTACCCCCGCTGCGCTACAGCGCAGGCGGCCTGCTCTGCGCCATCGCCGGCTACCCGCGCACCGGTTGCGGCGACACCGTCCCGGACGCCGGAGCCGCCACGGCCGAGCACGCCGACCACCCGGGCAGCGGCCCGTCCCTCGGCCTGATCGCCGGTGGCGCCCTGGTCGCCGCCCTGGCCGGCGGGGCGGTCTGGCAGGCCCGGCGCCGCCGCAACCGGCCGATTCCGTAAGCGTTTCCGAGGAACTCCCGCTGTGCCCAAGTCCCGCACCCCACGCCCTGCCACCGGCCCCCGCCAGCTGCACCCCGGCGCCTGGTGGCTCTGGGCGCTCGGCCTGGGCGCGACGGCCTCCCGGACCACCAACCCGCTGCTGCTCCTGCTGATCGTCGCCGTCGCCGGGTACGTGGTCGCCGCCCGGCGCGGGGACGCGCCCTGGGCGCGCTCGTACGGGACGTTCCTGCGGCTCGGGCTGCTGGTGCTCGGCATGCGGATGGTCTTCGCGGTCTTCCTCGGCTCGCCCGTCCCGGGCACCCACGTCCTGGTCACCCTGCCCCAACTCCCGCTTCCGCACTGGGCGCAGGGAGTGCGGATCGGCGGCCGGGTGACGGCGGAGGGCCTGCTCTTCGCGCTGTACGACAGCCTGCGGCTGGCCACCCTGCTGGTCTGCGTCGGTGCCGCGAACGCGCTCGCCAGCCCGGCCCGGCTGCTGCGCGCCCTGCCCGGCGCGCTCTACGAGGCCGGGGTGGCCGTGGTGGTGGCGATGACCTTCGCGCCCAACCTGGTCGCCGACGTCCAGCGGCTGCGGGCCGCCCGCCGGCTGCGCGGCGGCTCCGACCGGGGCATCCGCGCGGTCCTCGGCGTCGGACTGCCGGTGCTGGAGAGCGCGTTGGAGCGCTCCGTGGGCCTGGCCGCCGCAATGGACACCCGGGGCTTCGGCCGCACCGCCGCCGTGCCGCCCCGGGTCGCCCGGACCACCGCCGCACTCACCCTGCTCGGACTGCTCGGCGTGTGCGTCGCCGCGTACGGGCTGCTCTCGGCGGACGGTGCGGGCTGGGCCCTGCCGCTGCTGCTGCTCGGCCTCGCCTCGGCGGCCGGCGGTCTGCTGCTCGGCAGCAGACGTGCCGTACGGACCCGGTACCGCCCCGACCCCTGGACCGCGCGCGAGTGGTCGGTCGCCGGCTCTGGCGTGGCCGCCGCCGGGCTGATGGTGTGGCTGGCGAGCCGTGACCCGGCCGCCCTCACGCCGTCGCTGATCCCGCTCACCTCGCCCGGGCTGCCGCTGCTGCCCGCCCTCGCCGTACTGGTCGGCCTGCTGCCCGCCGCCACCGCCCCTACCCCGCCCCGGAGTTCCTCGTGATCACCTTCGAGCAGGTCTCGGTCCAGTACCACGAGTCGGCCGAACCGGCGTTGCACGGCGTCGACCTGACCATCCCCGAGGGCGAACTCTGTCTGCTGGTCGGCCCGTCCGGCGCCGGGAAGTCCACCCTGTTGGGCACCGTCAGCGGACTGGTCCCGCACTTCACCGGCGGGGTGCTGCACGGCCGGGTCACCGTGAACGGCCGCGACACCCGCACCCACCGGCCGCGCGAACTGGCCGACGTGGTCGGCACGGTGGGCCAGGACCCGCTCGCCCACTTCGTCACCGACACCGTCGAGGACGAACTCGCCTACGGCATGGAGTCGCTGGGCCTCGCCCCCGACGTGATGCGCCGCCGGGTCGAGGAGACCCTGGACCTGCTGGGCCTGGCCGAGCTCCGCGGCCGCGCGCTCACCGCCCTCTCCGGCGGCCAGCAGCAGCGGGTCGCGATCGGCTCGGTGCTCACCACCCACCCCAAGGTGCTGGTCCTGGACGAACCCACCTCCGCACTCGACCCCGGCGCGGCGGAGGAGGTGCTGGCGGTGCTCCAGCGGCTGGTCCACGACCTCGGCACCACCGTGCTGATGGCCGAGCACCGCCTGGAGCGGGTCGTCCAGTACGCGGACCAGGTGCTGCTGCTCCCCGGGCGCGGTCAGACGCCGGTGCTGGGAGAGGCGGCCGAGGTGATGGCCCACTCCCCCGTCCACCCGCCAGTGGTGGCACTCGGCCGCGCCGTCGGCTGGTCACCGCTGCCACTCTCGGTCCGCGACGCCCGGCGCAGGGCCGCACCGCTGCGCGCCCGCCTGGACGGCCGCACGCCCGCGCCCGCCACCGTCCCAGCGCCTGCGCGGGCCACCGCCACCGTGGACCGCCTCGCCGTCCAGCGTGGACCGGTGCCCGCACTGCGCGGGGTCCGGCTCGACCTGCACCCGGGCGAGATCACCGCCCTCATGGGGCGCAACGGCGCCGGGAAGTCCACCCTGCTCGGCTCCCTGGTCGGACTGCACCGCCCTACCGCCGGCTCGGTCCGGGTCGGCGGCCTGATCCCGCACCAGACCCGGCCCAAGGAGCTGATCCGCCAGGTCGGCCTGGTCCCGCAGGACCCGCGCGACCTGCTGTACGCGGAGACGGTCGCCGCCGAGTGCGCCGCCGCCGACCGGGACTCGGCCGCTGAGCCCGGCACGTGCCGTGCCCTGGTGGCCCGTCTGCTCCCCGGCATCGACGACGCCACCCACCCCCGGGACCTCTCCGAGGGCCAGCGGCTGAGCCTCGCGCTCGCCGTGGTGCTCACCGCCCGGCCCGGCGTGATCCTGCTGGACGAGCCGACCCGCGGCCTCGACTACGCCGCCAAGGCGCGCCTGGTCGAGATCCTGCGCGACCTCGCCGCCGAGTCGCACGCCGTGCTGCTCGCCACCCATGACGTCGAACTCGCCGCCGAACTCGCCCACCGCACGGTCATCCTGGCCGAGGGCGAGATCGTCGCGGACGGACCGACCCCCGAAATCGTGGTCTCCTCACCCGCGTTCGCCCCCCAGGTCGCGAAAATCCTCTCCCCCGGCCCCTGGCTGACCGTCCCCCAGGTGGTCGAGGCGCTCGCCGCCGAGGAGGCGCGGTGAGCACCCCGGAAGCGCTCGCCCGGCCGGTCCCGCTCGGACGGCGGTCGATCGCCCTGCTCGTCCTGATCTCCGCCATCGGCGTTGCCGCCTTCGGCTGGCCGCTGCTCGCCGACCGCTCCTCCGCACTGGTCGGCCACTCTGCCGACGCGCCCTGGCTGTTCGCCATGCTGATGCCGCTGCTGCTGGCCGTGGTGATCGCGCAGATCTCCGAGGGCCGCTCGGCGGGCGGCGGCGAGCGCGGCTTGGACGCCAAGGCGGTGGCCCTGCTCGGCGTGCTGGCCGCCGCGGGCGCGGCGCTGCGGCCGCTCGGTGCGGGGACGGCCGGGCTGGAGCCGATGTTCTTCCTGATGGTGCTGGCCGGCCGGGTGCTCGGGCCGGGTTTCGGCTTCGTCCTCGGCTCGGTCTCGATGTTCGCCTCCGCCCTGCTCACCGCCGGGGTCGGGCCCTGGCTGCCGTTCCAGATGCTCAGCATGGGCTGGGTCTGCCTCGGCGCCGGCCTGCTGCCAGGGGCGGCCTCACTGCGGGGAGTCCGCGAACGCGCACTGCTCGCCGGTTACGGCAGCCTGGCCGCCGTCGCGTACGGGACCGTGATGAACCTCCAGGGCTGGCCGTACATCGGCGGTCTGAGCAGCTCGATCGCCTTCGTCCCCGGCGACCCGCTCAGCGCCAACCTGCCCCGCTTCATCACCTACTGCCTCACCACGTCCCTCGGTTGGGACCTCCCCCGCGCCGCCCTGACCGCCGTCCTCTGCCTCACCGTCGGCGGCCCGGTCCTCCGCGCCCTGCGCCGGGCCGGCCGCCGCGCCGCCTTCACGGCCACGGCCGACTTCCGACCCTGAACCCTCCTGACAGGCGCGGGGAACCGCACGAGGGGCCACCCTCAAGTCGCCCGGCTTCTCGCGCAGTTCCCCGCATTCCTCGCCCGCTGCCAAGAGTGCGGGCCGATGGGACTACTTCTTCGGCCCGGCCGACTGCACGACCTCGAAGGACCACAGCGTGGAGTCGCTCGCCGCCGGGCGCTTGGGCGCCTCGCCGCCCTCCGCCGCCGGCCCCTGGCGGTGCGCCGCCTGCATCGGCCCCTCCATCCACGCCTTGAAGTGCTCCTCGCTCTCCCAGCGCGTGTAGACGAGGTACTTGTCGGTCCCCTCGACCGGACGCAGCAGCTCGAACCACTCGAAGCCGTCCGAGTTCTCCACCGCACCGGCCCGCGAGGCGAACCGCTTCTCCAGCGTATCCCGCATCTCCTCGGGCACGGTCAGCACATTGATCTTCACCACGCTGGGCATATGACACCTCTCATCGCTGGGCCCGCTACCGGGCGTCCAGTCTCGACCATGTGGGAGCAGTCTCCTACATACGACAGCCCGCGAAGCGAGGACGACTCTCAGGCTTCGGCGGCTGCCCGTGGTGGTCGGTGCGGGCGGCTTCCTGTCGCTCCCGGGCCGGAACGCCGCTCTTCTCGCCCGCCGGCTCGGCTCGGGCAACCATCGTGACCGTGGAGGTGTACGCGAGCAGCGCAGCCGAAGCCCGACGACGCCTTGCCCGTGCGGGCCACGCTCCGCTTCCGGTCATGAAGGCAGGGCCTCTTGGTAGCTCGTGGGTGCGAATCCATACGAGTGGAACTGGCCGCAACCGAACCCTGGTTGGGACACGTACGTGAAGTCCTTCGCAGGTGTCGGCGCGGCCAGGTCAACCGTTCGTGAGGTCATGGGGCCGGTCCCCAGCCCCACGGTGCCTCTGCTTCGGCACGGACGAGCCGACCCCGTCGACGTGGCGGGAGGTAACCTCTTGCGCCAGTTGATCGATGAGAGCGAACTGGCGAGCCTGGACGACACGGACCAATCGGCTGATGCGGTCGGCGTGTTCCTCCGTGGTGCACCAGAGCACCTGGGAGACCTCGAAGAGTCCTTCGCGGTGCGTCACCACCAGATCAGGCCGGGAGAGGTCGACGGTGCGACCTTCTTCGCTGCTGCTCTCCCGGGTGATCTGCGCGGCCAGGGATCCGGCGAAGCCGCGCGGCACGACGAGTCCGCCGGTGGCCTCCATGCGGTCGTACCACTCGAGGGTGTCGGCGAGGCGTGCGGCCCGGAAGGCCATGACGTGCGTCCTTCGCTGCAGTTCCTGCTGGAGGGCCTGAGCGTGCTGAGGCACCTCGAAGGCCGCCAGTGTGAGGCGCCGTCTGCGCAGCATGCGGTAGCGGCGGGTGCCGACGTCGTCGAGAAGCGAAGCGGTACGGTCGGGCATGGTGGTGAAGCGGTGTCCGGCGTCGCTGAGTCGCAGCCACAGATCCCAGTCCTCGAGGCCGTGGCCGTCGCGCCAGCCGCCGACCTGGTCGAGGAGCGCGCGGCGGTGGGCGACTCGGGACGGTTCGAACATCGCGCTGAGAAGCTGGGTCTCTGGATGCCAGCACAGGGCCGTGACGTCGGTCCGGGAGGTCTCCCGGCCGGCGCGGTCGAGGCGGACGCAGCCGGTGGCGACGAGTTCGGCTCCGTCGGTGAATGCGCTGAGCAGCACCTCCAGGTGATCATCACGCCACTGGTCGTCGTGGTCCAGGTAGGCGATGCAGGCGCCCTCGGCGGCAGCCGCTCCCGTGTTGCGCGGACCGCTCGGATGGCCGTGCCGCCGGGTACGGATGAGGCGGATCCTGGGGTCGTCCGCGGCGCAGCGCGTCACCCACGTGTCGGTGTCGTCGCTGCTGGCGTCGGAGACCACCAGCAGCTCCCAGTCGGGGAAGGTCTGGCGCTGCACGGAGGCGATCGTGTCCGTGATGGCTCGGGAGCGGTTGTAGGTCGGGCAGATGACGGAGAACGTCGGCTTCCGGTGGGCGCGGTTCATCGACGGCCCGCCGGGACCACTCGATCGTTCCCCAGGAACGGCAGGGTGGCGGTCCCGTCGCCCAGCGCGGCGTCGAGGGCCAGGAGCACTCCGGCGGATCCGGTGCCGAAGTCGGTGGAGAGACGAAGGGAATGTTCTCCGAGGAAGGCCGTGTGCGGCCCGGTTCGCACGGCGTGCCAGTCGAAGGCGGCGAGGTGGCGGCGCATGGCCTCGGTGTCCTCCGCCGTGCCGCGGCACAGCTGCCGCAGGGCCGCCACGACGCCGGCCCGGCCGGTGAACAGGCCGACCCGGGGGTGGAACTCCCTGGTCAGGGCGGAGTGGCTGTGTTCCAGCGCCTGCGCGAGATGGGGGTCCGGATCGGACAGGTGTGGCAGCAGCTGTGCCGCTACGACAGCCGGGCCTGCGCTGCCGGCGCGCAGGTACGGGATGCGCCACCGCGCCTTGGGCCGTTCATCGGGTTCGCCTGCCGCGAGGCCCAGTTCGGCGAAGTCGTGGCGGAGGGCGTCGGCGGCGGCCGGCAGCAGGGAACGGTCGCCGGTCGCCTCGGCCAGGCGCAGCAGGAAGAGTGCGCCACCTGAACGTCCGTGCAGCAGCCCGGGCGGCAGTGTTCCGGTACTCTCGGCCATCTGCTCGCCGAGGGCCTGGGCGTGGACCAGCAGTTCCTTCGCGCCGGTGCACTCGGCGACGTGCAGGAGGGCCAGTCCGATGCCGGGCCGTCCGGAGAACAGGGTGTCGTCCAGGTCGTCCGGCGCGGACCCGATCGCGCGGTCCAGGAGTTCCCGGGCGTGGTCGGTGCGGCCGAGCCGGTGCAGGGCGAACGCGATGCCCGTGAGGCCGTCGTAGAAGCCGGGGCGTGGTTCGGCCAGGGCGTGTGCGGCGTTGTCCAGCCAGCGGATGTGGGCATCCGGGATGTCGGCTCCGGTCTCGGCCAGGGCCCACAGCACTCCGGCCGCACCGTAGGCGAAGGCTGCTCCGCCGCCCGGGGTGGTGAACTGCTCGATGTCCCCGGGGAAGAGCCGGTCGATGCGGTCGGGGGTCGCACTGCCCAGGATGCTGTCAGTGATCGTGCCCCGTAGCGTGGGCCAGGTCTCCGGGGAGAGCTCCGAGAGTACCGGGAATGCCGGCAGCGCCCGCTCCGTACCGTGCGGTCCGGCTTCCTGACCGAAGCCGAGATCGCGGCGGACCTGGTGCGCGAAGTCGTCGGGGACCGGGAACCGGGCTGTGATCAGGGCGAGGAGCTGGTCCAGCTTCTGCGGTGCGTGGTCGAGCAGGGTGGTCATCGGCGCGAAGAGGGCTATTCGGAGGCAGCCCAGGGCGTAGCGGTCCAGTGCCGCGCCGCGGTAGTGGTTCGGGGCACGGAAGCCGGGGGCGCCGATGACCTGGGGCGACGCGGCCGTGATTGGAGTCGCGGTTTCCAGGTCGATGAACGCGATGGTGCCGTCGGGCCGGACGAGGACGTTCCCCGGGTGCAGGTCGCCGAACACCACACCTCGGTTGTGCATGGCATCGATGGTCCGTTGCGTCTGCGCGAGGATGTCGAGCGCCCAGGTGGTGTAGGGACCGGTCTCCTGGTCCGGCATGCCCTCCACCCATGGATTGGCCGGGCCGCCGCCACCGCGACTCAGCGGGGCTCCGTCGACGAGTTCACGCATGAGGTAGTAGTGCTCGTGGCCCTTGCGGTAGTCGATCAGTTCCGGGACGGCCGGGATGCCGGCCAGCGTCTGCAGTGCCCAGCGCTCCTGCTCCAGGCGGGTGACCGCGTCCGTCCCCTCGGCATCCAGGCCGGCGAGGGGCCGGGCTTCCTTGACGATGACGGTACGGCCGGTCGCCAGTTCCGTCGCTTCGTACACTCCACCGCCGTTGGAGAAGTGCAGGGCCTTGCGCACGGTGAAGGGCAGGGCGCGGGTGGTGCCGGCGCTGCGGGCGACCACGGCTTCGTCGAGAATTTCGGGCAGGGTCACCCAGGCTGGCGGGTGGAAGCCGGGGCCGCGTCTGTCGGGGACCAGGCGGCCGTTCGGATCCTCGATGCAGGGGATCTGCCTGCCGCGTGCGTCGCTGATGGAGCGCAGGACGAAACCGCCGTAACGTACGTACAGAGGACCGTTGCGCCAGCGCAGGTCGCTGAGGATGTAAGGTCCCGGCTCACCGTCGAGCAGATCGCCGAGTTCGATGAGAGTGGTCGTGAACTGCTGCTCGTCGAGCGGGTAGACGGTGATGAACTTGCCACTGCTGCTGCGGTCGCCGTACTTGCTGTTGCGGCTCTTGAGAACGTGCGGGCTGCGGATGAACTTGAACGGAATGCTCCTGGCCTCGCAGTGGCTGCGGACGACTGCCAGGACCGGTTCGGCCCGGTCCAGTACGGCCGAGACATGGATCTTCCATCCCTGCAGCGGCAGTTGGCACCCGTGGGGGACGTGGAAGGACCAGTGGGGGTTGAGGTCACGTGTCCAGCCGTCGGGAAGCGTTTCACGGGCTGCCGGGTAGTCAGCCGTCACCTGGTCCTGCGACGGGCGATCGAAATAGGGGTTGTCCGGTTGGCAGTACTGCAGGTAGCGAAGGAACACCGTGTGCTTCCAGGGTCGGATCGTGTGATGGAGCGGCTCAGCGCCAGCAGGGCGCCAGATAGGTGTCGTACAGCCAGCCGACCAACGCCCCTCTTCCCAGAGTGAGTTGCGCATTACCCGTTCGGTCGGACGGAGGCTGCGTGACGGCAAGCGTGTAACCGGTGGCGGGCAGCGACAGAGAGGTACTGGCCACGGGTGCGAACGCTGAGAGGGGTGCGGTCGTGGCTGTGCCGTGGTCGGATGTGACGACGGCCTCCCCGGTCGCTGTCTGTCCCATCAACCCGGCCCGGTAAAGGCGTACGGCCGTCCCCGGCCGGATTGCGGAGCGGTCGACCGAGGCCGGCAGAAGGACTTCCACTCGCCCGCCGTCACGAACGACATAGCCGCCGGCCACCGTGTAGGGCATGCGGATGAACAGCATCGCGCAGACCATGGCAGCGGTGAGCAGGGTGACCGACAGGGCGATACGCCACCGGGAGGCGCCGGCCGCGCGGGCTTCGACTGCCGTGCGCGCGGCTCCGCGCACCAGCAGCCACACCAGGTACCCCAGTCCGCACACCATCAGAACGGCGCCGACAACGCCCATTCGTTGAAGGAGCGGGGCGAAGTTGCCGATCGCCGGGATCACGATGAACAAGGGGGCGGCCATGCAGGCGAGGCCGAAAGCGATGGCCCACTGCAGCTGCGGCAGTTCCGGCTTGTAGCGGCCGCCGTAGAGGATTCGTGCGATCCAGTGGCGGGCGTCGGCCATCGCCCAGTTGCGCAGGTGCGGGATGTCCAGGTGGCTCATCAGGGCCAGGTAGCCGTCCAACCGGACCACCGGCAGCAGGTTGACCGTTCCGGCGATGTAGCACGCCACGGCGAACAGCAGCAGACCGTCCTGCCAAGGGCCTCGGGACGGGATGAGCGCGGCCAGCGCCGCGGAGCCGGCGATGACCCACTGGGTGGCGATACCGGCCAGCGAGACCCGGACACGCTGCTCGTTGCGGGACAGCCGCCAGCCGTCGGAGACGTCGCAGAAGAAGGCGGGCGAGAGGTAGAACAGCATGACACCCATGCGGCTCGGCCGTCCGCCGTAGTAGGCGAGGACCGCCCCGTGGGCGAGCTCGTGCAGTGCGCTGGCGACGAGCATGGCCACGATGACGCCGCCGTACACGTTCAGCGACAGCGGCCGTCCGAGTACCTCGGACAGTTCCGGGCCGAGCCCCGCAAGAGCCAACAGGCCGCCGGCGGCGAGGAACGCGCCGATGATGCCCCACCGCTTCAGCCCCAGGAGGGCCATGGCAGGCAGTGCGCGCGAAAGCAGCCGCTGCGGATGCGCAACGGTCAGCTGCACGGTCAACGGCGGTACGACCTTCACGCGGGGGACCCGCAGAGGCCGTTTGCGCCTGGTGGCGGCACCGTCGTGGAACACCTTGGCCGTGACCAGTTTGCGCACAGCCGTGTCCACCACGGCGGCCGTCCAGTTGGCGCCGAGGGCGGCAGCCAGTGCCTCGTGTCCCTTGGTACCGTCGGCGGCCGCGACGAGCCGTGCCAGGTCGGCGCCCACCCGCAGGTACTGCTCGCCGCGTTGGATGATCCACGGCGCGTCCGTGCTGATCGGCGGATGGACCAGAACGCCGTCCGAGCGCCGGGGGTGGGTGATGTACTCGCTGTCGGTGCCGCTGCTCTCTTGCGACGCAACAGCCGTATCACTGGTCAAGACCTCTCCCTCATGTCACATCACGGGAGGTGAACAACCGGCGCCCCACCAGGACGGTCACGACGATCCAGGCCAGGATCACACCGCCGGCGGCCGGCGCCGGCAGGAGACCGTGGACGGTGGTGTCGTGCGACAGCCCGCTCATCGCCTCGAAGAAGAGGAACCGGCCGACCCCGGGCACCATCGTGATGACCAGATGCTCCAGGGTGGTTCCCAGCAACAGGACGAGGATCATGGCGCCGACCTGGTGACGGATCACCCACCCCATGGCCGCGCCCCACAGGGAGGCCGCGATGCTGCAGACGAAGAGGCCGATCAGCGTCAGCACACTCTGCTGGTCCCAGACGAGGGTATGTCCCTTGCTGGACATGAAGACGACCGCGCAGACGGCGCTCAGCACGACGGTCGCCGTTCCGAAGAGCGCGCCGAGCGCGGCGACGGCCAGCGTCTTGGCCGTGAACAGGCGGTCACGGCCCCCTGCCAGCAGAACGGAGCGGGTGATGCTGCCCGCGCTGAACTCTCGGGTCACAAGTGCGGCGCCGAGCGCTGCGGTGAACACCAGCATGGAAAGCGGTGCTTGGAGCAGGTCATGGCTGACGGCCGCCTCGGTGGTCCTGCCCTCGGCCAGCGCCTTGTCTCCCGCCGTGGCGAAGCCGTATGCACCCAGGACGCTGAAGAGGGAACCGACCAGAACCATGATCAGCCAGAGTTTGCCGCTGAACGACTTCATCCATTCGGCAACGAACGCATCACGCATGGGTCTGGCTCCTGGAGGGATCGCCGACGAGTTCGAAGAAACAGTCCTCGAGCCTCCGGGTGCCGCCGCCGGTGAGCTCGTCGAGCGAGCCGCAGTACCGCAGTGTCTGCTGGATGACGACGATGTCGTCAACGGTCTGTTCCACCTCTGCCATCAGATGGCTGGACAGCAGGATGGTGCGGCCTTCTCCCGCCAGCCGCCGCAGTGTGGTTCGCAGCCAGCGGATGCCGTCGGGATCCAGGCCGTTCGCCGGCTCGTCCAGCACCAGCAGCTCGGGATCGGCCAGGAGCGCGGTGGCCAGGTTGAGCCGTTGGCGCATGCCGAGGGAGTAGCCCTTGACCTTGCGGTCGGCCGCATCGTCGAGCCCCACCTCGTGAAGCACTTCGTCCACGCGGGCGGCCGGCAGCCCCAGCGTCTTGGCCCAGATCTTCAGATCGCGCCGGCCGGAGGTGCCGGGTGTGGGCCCGACACCCTCCATGCTGACACCCACCCGGTGCGAGGCACGGGGCAGTTCGGCATAGGGGCGACCGAAAACGGCAGCGGTTCCGGAGGAGGGCCGGGTCAGCCCGAGCAGCATTCGCAGGGTCGTGGTCTTGCCTGCACCGTTGCGGCCCAACAGGCCGACGATGCGACCGGGTCGGACACGAAAGGTCAGGTCCTCGACGGCCGTCACCTCGCCGTAGCGTTTGGCCAGGTTCTCAACCGCCACAACCGCGTCGGTGGCACTCATCGGCGTGCCCGGCCGCGCGTCGCCTTGGCCAGTCCGAGTACTTCACCGATCACGAAGACCGCAGTGATGGCGACCAGAGCCAGGGTCCGAGTGCTGCCCTCGGTGCTGTTGAACACCGCGGGGATGGCGACACAGTAGAAGACGAGGCCGATGCCCATGAATACGGCTGTCGAGGGTTTCCGCTGGTTCATTTCCGTTCCATTTCCTATTTGGGCATGCCCACAGGGGATGGCCCGCTGCCCCGGAACTGGCTGCAGCGGGTCCGGAGGGCGCCGGGACACAGGACGCGGTCCGATGTGTCCCGGCACCCTCCGGCAGCGGGGCTGTCAGGTGATGACCACGCTGGCGGCGGCCAGGCTCACGTAGGCGCCGACGCCGATGCCACTGAGCGTGACGCCGACCGAGAAGCCGCCCCAGAAGTCGGGGGCCTCCAGGCCCTCCAGCTCCTGCATGTCGAGCTCCAACTCCTGCATGCCCACCTCCAGCTCCAGGCTGGAGGCAACGTTGGTAGTCTGCATGCGGTCCCTCCTCTCTGATGGTTCTTTGGGTGTCGGACTGGTCGGACCGTTGCGGGACGTCGCATGTCCGGCAACGGATCCGGAGGTGCCGGGCCACAGGGACGGATCCGCTGCGTCCCGGCACCCTCCGGCAGCGGGGCCGTCAGGTGATGACCACGCTGGCGGCGGCCAGGCTCACGTAGGCGCCGACGCCGACGCCGCTGATCGTGACGCCGACCGAGAAGCCGCCCCAGAAGTCGGGGGCCTCCAGGCCCTCCAGCTCCTGCATGTCGAGCTCCAGCTCCTGCATGCCCACCTCCAGCTCCACGCTGGAGGCAACGTTGGTGTTCCGCATCTCTTCTCCTCCTTTCCGAAACTACAGGGCGAATATGACTTGGAGTCAGATATTCGCCAAGATCAGGTGACGGATACCAGCGAGGCCGCGACGTACGAGACGAGCGACGTCACGGAGATGCCGGCGCTGACACCGGCGAACGTGCTCCAGAAGTCGGGCACGTCCATGCCCTCGAGCTCCTGCATATCCAGTTCCAGGTCCTGCATGCCGAGCTCCAGCTCCAGCGAGCTGTTGATGTTCTCCTGCATCGTGTTTCCCTCCTCTCGGGACGAGGATGCTTCGGTGACGATCAGCCGGGTATCCGGTGGCCTCAGGTGACGGATACCAGCGAGGCCGCGACGTACGAGACGAGCGACGTCACGGAGATGCCGGCGCTGACGCCCGCGAACGTGCTCCAGAAGTCGGGCACGTCCATGCCCTCGAGCTCCTGCATGTCCAGTTCCAGGTCCTGCATGCCGAGCTCCAGCTCCAGCGAGCTGTTGATGTTCTCCTGCATTGTGTTTCCTCCTCTCCGACAGTCAGAGATGGTCGGGGTCGTCCGGTCCACGTCCGCACGCAGTCATGGACCGGAAGCTTTGGTGGAACGCTGCTCCGGGCTGCTCAGTGCGCCTTGGGCCCGGATGTGCGTACGGCGTCCCCGAGCACTGCCCGGATGTCGCCCAGCGTCAGGTCGCCCAAGGCAGGCAGTCCTGCTCCCCAGGCGCGGACCGTGCGCCGCGCGATCGCGTCCAGGTCGGCGGGATGCGCCGTCAGGTGGTGCTCGACGCTCCAGTGCTCCCGCACGGTGGCGATGCCGGCCGACGGCTCGATGGGCAGCGGCCGGGGGGCGGCGGAACACAGTCCCTTCCACAGGCGTTCGAGCCGTTCGGCCGAGCCCAGCCGGTGATCACCTGCGGCAATGCGGTCGAACAGCGACGGCAGCAGGGCTGCAACGGCCGTCATCTTGCGGACGCCGAGAGCTGTGGACAACTCGTTGGCGACGTACCAGCCCCGCACGGCGAACGGCTCGCGATCCAGGAGCAGGCAGTCACTGTGCGTGAGGGCGCTGAGTCGGGCAACTGCTCCGCGTACCTCGTCGTCCGCGCCGTCGCTGACGGCCTGGTAGCCCAGGACGAGGAGTCGGGTGGCGACCGTCAGGGCGAGGGCGTCCTCGACCGGACGGTCCCGCAGATCGCCCGCGTAGACCCCGGCCACCCGGAACAGCGCCTCCAGCACCCCTTCGACGACGAGTTCGGCCGGCAGCGTGGCCGTGGCCAGCGGATCGAGGACGGCCAGTTCAGGGATCAGCGAACGTCCTGCCACCAGCCGCTTGCCCTGCGGAGTGTGCAGACAGGCGACGCGGCTGACCTCGGAGCCGGTGCCGAGGGTGGTGGGAACGGCGAGCAGCGGAAGGCGTCGTTGGGGCTGCCAGGGCAGCAGGAGCAGCCCGCTGCGCTGCGGCGTGGTCAGTCGGGGAAGCGCATCGGGATCGCCTGCCAGCACGGTCGCCAGCTTCGCCTGGTCCAGGAGGCTCCCGCCGCCGACGGCTGCGACCAGTCGTCCGGGGCCGCGTCGCAGGCGTTCGGCGAGCCGGACGACGGAGTCCAGATCGCCAGGTCCGTCGAGGGCGATGACCTCGTGGACCGGAAGTGCCGCGGCGACCAGCGCGGTGATCCCGCTGTCAGTGAGGCTGGAGTCCACGAGCAGGATGGTGGACATCTCCGGTGTCTGTTGGGCCGCCCAGGAGGTGAACTCGGCGGCGCTGTACAACACCCGGGTGGGCTGCTGCCATCCGTTGGTCACCGCCCGTCCTCCGCCGACGTGCCGGGGGCCGCGAAGAACGCCTCGGCGCCACGAGCGACACAGTCCAGCAGTTCGCCGAGATCGTCGTCGGTGTAGGTGAGGGCGGGGATGAGCTGAACGCCCTCCGGGCCGGGATGGACGATGGCGCCGGCGTCCCGGACGGCTGCCACCAGGTCCGCCACGTTCTGCCTCGGCAGCGGCCTGCCGTCAGGAGTGCTGAAGCGAAGGGAGCGGAAGCAGCCGACGCCGTCGATGCCGGTCAGCAGAGGCAGCCGGTCACTCAGGGACTTCAGCTCCACATCCAGACGGGCGGACAGGTGGTGGCTGAGCGTCTCCACGTCCAGCCGCCGCATCTCCGCCAGTGTGGCCAGGATCGCCGCACAGGTCGTCGAGGTGCCGGCCTGGGTCTCGGCGTGGACGAACACCGTGTCGGCATCGGTGAAGGCCTTGTCGATGTCCCGGGAGACCGCGACTGCGGCAGCGGCGCAGGTGCCGTTGGTCAGAGCCTTGGACATGATCAGAACGTCCGGCTGCTCGGGCCACCGGCTGGAGGCGAAGTAGGGGCCGGTACGGGCGAATCCGGTGGCGACCTCGTCGGCGACGAGCAGGAAACCGTGCTCCCCGCGCAGCCGCAGCAGCTCCGCGAGGAACTCCTCGTCGAGCGGCACCGCTCCGTTGCCCAGCACCGGTTCGACGACCACGGCGGCGATCTGCCCGCCCTGGCGGGCGAACAGCGCGTTCAGCTCGTCGACCGCGTTGGGACTGATGTGGCGGATCAGCCGCTGGTCCACCCCGTACATCCGCTGCCCCATGTCATCGCCGGAGAGCGCGAAGCCGCCGAAGGTGAGGCCGTGGTAGCTCGTCCGAAGACCGACTACCACGGTGCGCTGCACCTCGCCTCGCACGGCGTGCACCTGGCGGGCGAGTTTCATCGCCAGGTCGTTGGCCGCACCGCCGGAGGTGGAGAACAGCACCCGGCCGAAGTGATCGCTGCCGCACAGCTCGACCAGTGCCTGGGCGGCCCGGCGGGCATAGGAGTTCTCGTAGCGGAACACGCTCAGGTACGACGCGTCGCGCGCAGCCCGGGCGATGGCGTCCGCGATCGCCTCATTGCCGTATCCGAGGGCCGTGTTCCACAAACCACTGGACCCGCAGAGCAGTTCGCGGCCGTCCGCGAAACGCACCCGCACTCCCTGGGCCGAGACCGCACACAGGTCGTCACGCCCGTGCATACTCGGAGCGAGCAGAGCGGGCCACAGGACACCGCTCATGCTGCCACCTCCGCCACGAGCAGCACGTCATGGTGGTGGGTGCCGGTCGGAGGCAGGGGCTGCCGGTCGGTCAGAACCAGGCCGGCCTCGTTCATCTCCGCCTCCAGCTGCGCTATCGGAAACACTCCGATCTGCGTGGTGCACACGGTGATCGGAGACTCCGCCGGCCGGAGGGGACGCGGAAAGATCGTGACCGTGCGCACGTCGGCGCCCTTCGTCCAGTGCTCGTACATCCGGTACCGCGTGCCGTCGGGGGCGTCGATGTCCAGGGTGTGTTCGGTGGTGGCGTCTCCGAAGCCCGGCACGTTCACCGCGGTCAGCAGGAACTTCCCGCCGGGCGCGAGGTGACGGCGTACGGATCGGTAGAGGCCGGTTCTGCCGGTGGCGTCCAGCAGCGAGATCGACGTGGCCCCCAGCACGATCGCCCCGAACGGCTGATCCAGATCGAAGTCGCTCATGTCACCGGCGACGACGGTGCAGCGGTCGCGCCGCGTGACCGGCAGGTTCTGGAGGCGCTCCTGCAACAGCCGGATCATGCCCGGCGCCTTTTCAAGAGCGACCAGGTCGCGTCCCAGGGTGAGCAGAGGGAGCGTCAGTCGACCCGAGCCGGCGGCCAGTTCAAGAATGGCGCCCTGTGTCGAGCGTAATTCCCCGACCAGCTCGCGGACTTCGATGGTCTCGCTGCCTGCCATCGCGTGGTAGATCGGTGCACCCACCTCGTCGTACAGGTCATGGAGTTCGGCTCTGTCACCGAGTTCGGCCAGCAGCGCACCGGCCTGGCCGGGAACGGCGGCTCCGAGAGGCGCGTTCACAGGGACACTCCCACTCGCTCGAAGAACTGCTGCACCCGCACGAGCGCAGGCCTTGGAGCGTGTTGAGCCGCCGCATCGACCGATCCCTGGCAGAGGAGCAACTCGGCCAGTTCTCCCGCAGCACGGTTGAGTTCGAACACCCGGGACCCATCGGAGGTGTAGAGATAGGCCGACTCATCGGTCCACAACACCAGGTGCCGGGCCTGCGCCCGCGGGTGATCGCCGACCGAGGTCTCCGGCCGCAGACGTCCGCCGAAGCCGGAGACGCGCGGCCGCAGAACGCCGCGTGCTCGCAGGTTCCGCAGCGCGTCCAGCGCCAGGACGTACTCGCCAAGCCACGGGCGAGCCTCCAGCGCCGCAGCTCGCTGCGTCTCGGGGACCGCGGTGGCGAGTGTGACTGCACAGGGATGCGCGCTGGTGGCGTTCGCCTGCTGCCAGGCGGCATCCAGGTCCTTCAAGCCGACACCCAACGTGCCCAGCGCCGAACCGTACGGCGAGACCGTCACCTTGCCGTCGGTCCGTACGTAGAGCCGATGCCGGGGGCCCGCCCCGTCCAACGGCGCTCCGAGTCCCGGGAGATCTGCGAGCAGCAGCGTCGGGTTCGCCAGGAACTCGGCGAATTCACCCTTCTCGCGAGCGGTGTCGGCATCGGCCAGCCACACTTCGAAATCCGCATCGTCGGCGATGCGGACCAGCGTTGGCCCCATCACGGACACGTACTGGCTGATGCTGTAATTCTGCACCTGGAGATAGAAATCCTCGCCCAGGGAAGCTTCGGAATTGCATGCGCGGAAGGATCCGCCGTAGCCGACCACTCTGCCGCGGGACCCTGCCTGGCCTTCCGGTGCGAAGATGACATGACTTGGGCCATCGGCCTCCGCACCGAGCATCTCCTCCACCTCACGCACATGGGAGGAGTCCTCCAGGACGACAACCCGGCCCGGGCCCGGCCTACCGGTGGCCCAAGCCATCAGGTGCGACATATCCTCGGTCATCGCGTTTCCTCCAAAGCGCTCAGCACGGTGGTGATCGTCTTGACCTGGCGCATCGCCGCCTGCGGCCCGCGAATATTTGCAATGCCGGTCAAATTAATTACCACTTCATCCACGCCGACATCCCAGAAACCCTTGATCTGCCCCACGAGTTCGTCGGTTTCGCCGGCCAGGAATGCGCCCCCCTTGATCAGGGATCGGGCGTTCACCAGAGGGTCGCTGCTGGTGACATCGATTCCGGCGCGCCCCAACATGTCGATGTAGTGCGGGGCGGTCATGTGCGGGCCGTTGCTGGCCAGCGCGATTTCGGCCATGTCCAGATCGGGAACAGGCAGCGCCATTGGCACCATCGCGACCAGTCTGGGAATGGGCCGGCCTGCGGCCTCGGCACCTTCGCGCAGGGCAGGAATCACGGTTTCCCGCAGATAGGATGCAGGCGTCAGCCAGGTGATCGCGGCATCTGCCAGACGGCCGGCGAGCCGTGCCATGCCTGGCCGCAGAACCCCCAGTCCGACCTGGATGTCAGGTGCCGGGGAGGGCGGGAGAGCACCTTTGCAGTGGTAGTACTGGCCCACGAAATCGAGCGCTTCGCCGTGCAGCAGGCGGCGGACGATGGTGACATACTCTTCGGCGGCGGTCAATGGACTGTCATAGGGCGAGCCGCGCATGGCACTCTGCAGGGAACGCCCACCCGGGCCGAATCCGGCGAGGACCGAATGTCCGGTCGCCAACGCCAGCGAACGGGCCTGCATGGCCGCTTCATACGGATGGCGTAATGGCATGAGGCTGACGCCCAGCCCTGTCGGCACGCCGAAACCCGTCCCCGCCGCATGTGCGAATCCCTGGTGGGCCTCGACCGTCAACGACTGACCCTGCCACAGACGGGAAGCCCGGGTCCAGTGCACCAGCGCCGCATATGTAGCTAACTGTTCTGGTCGGCGCGGCACGAACGGAACTAACACCGAAAAGGAGGGCACTGAATTACTCCGAGCATGAATTAATCGCCTACTGGATTGATTCAGAACTTGAAAATCGCAGCCCGAACCGGCGCACGGCCCGATTCGAAAAATAAATGAGCACGGCTTCTGCGGCCATTCTTCACGGCCAACCCGGTCCGATTGTCGGACTTCAGGATTTCACAGAAGGGGGCACTTGCGGGGAGCAAAAAAGACTAGCTTCCCCTGTGCCTCGAAAATGGAGGCCCCTCCTCGCTTCGGCCATCGACTTCCAGGCCGGGATGCGCAAAGGAGAGTACCGATCCGAGTTGCATCGATTCCCCCGTTTGGACAGATGCATCACATAGCGATGACCTGACACTAGCACAGGCTAACGATCAGCTGTCCAGATCTTTCGGGCGGAATCCAATCGCAACTTTGCGTGATGGGTTTCACCTGGACTTCTCGCGGAATGTCCGGTTTCCATCCGTCTCGAGGGAACACAGCGTGGCCGAAAAACGTCGGCGCCCGACCCTCGCCCTGCCCGGTGTACGCAGCCGTCTGACCGGTGATCAGAAGGAGCGCCCCTCGCCGCACTGGGGGTGTTCCGGCCCGGTGCGGTCCGGTCGGTCGCGGTCGTCGGCGCAGAGCTGCCTGCTGAGGCGGTTGAGCAGGTCGGCCAGGTCGCCGTAGCGCCTCTCGTCGTAGTCGTCCAGCAGGGCGGCGAGTTGGGAGCGCCGGGCGGCGACCAGTTTCTCGGCCACCTGCCGGCCGCGCTCGGTGAGGCGGATCGACAGGCCACTGCGGACCGCGAGGCCGCGGCTCTCCACCTCCCGGACGGCCGCCTCGACCACCTCGATCGGGACGGTCCGGCGCTCGGCGAGTTCGGCCGGTTCGACCCGGCCCTGGTGATGCATGGCGAGGATCAGCCAGCTGGAGGCGGGTTCGAGGTCGAGTCCGGCCTCCTCGGTGATCCGCCGGAAGAGGTCGCGCCGGGCGTCCCGGGAGCCGAGTAGGGACAGCGCGCGGGCGATCTCGTCCAGCGAGGAGCGTTCGACGGGGTTGACGCCGATGCTCTCGCCCAGGTCGGGGGCGGTGACCGTGGTGCGGAGCCGCTGCTCGCGGATGAACAGCGACAGCACGAAGGCGACGACCGCCACCGGTACGGCGTACAGGAAGACCCGGGTGATCGACTCGGCGTACGCGCGGTGGACCGCGTCCTGCACGGCGGCGGGCAGGGCGGCGACGACCCGCGGGTCGGCGGTGACGGTCGCGGGGTTGAAGCCGGGTGGCAGCAGGAGTCCGGCCAGCACCTCGGGCAGCCGGCGGCCCAGGCCGGACGCGAAGACGGTGCCGAAGATGGAGACCCCGAAGGAGGCACCGACGGAGCGGAAGAAGGTCGCTGCGCCGGTGGCCACCCCGAGGTCCTGGTAGCCGACCGAGTTCTGCACGATCAGCACCAGCACCTGCATGACCAGGCCGAGCCCGAGGCCGAAGACCAGGAAGTAGAGGCTCGTCTCGGTGGTGGTGCTGTGCTCGGTGAGCCGGGAGAGCAGAACCAGGCCGATGGTGGTGACCGCGGTCCCGGCGATCGGGAAGATCCGGTAGTGGCCGGTGCGGGCGACGATCTGACCGGCGACGATCGAGGTGAACAGCATGCCGAGCACCATCGGCAGCATGTGGATGCCGGACAGGGTCGGCGAGACCCGTTTGACGACCTGGAGGAAGGTCGGCAGATAGGTGAGCGCGCCGAACATAGCGAAGCCGACCACGAAGGAGATCACCGTGATCAGGCTGAAGGTCCGGGAGCGGAACAGCCGCATCGGGATGACCGGTTCGGCGGCGCGGCGCTCGACGGCGACGAACGCCACCAGCAGGACCGCGCCGAGCACCGCCAGGCCGACCACCTGCCAGGAGCCCCACGGCCAGGTGATGCCGCCCAGCGAGGTCATCAGCACCAGGCAGGTGGCGACCGAGGCGATCAGGAAGGTGCCCAGGTAGTCGATGGTGTGCCGGCGCGTCACCCCGGCGCTGGGGAGCACGGCGGCGATCACCGCCAGCGCGACGACGCCGATCGGCAGGTTGATGTAGAAGACCCAGCGCCAGCTGAGGTTGTCGACGAAGACCCCGCCGAGCAGCGGGCCGAGCACGCTGGTGACGCCGAACACGGCGCCGAACAGGCCCTGGTACTTCCCCCGGTCGCGGGGCGGGACCAGGTCGCCGACGATCGCCTGGGTGAGTACGATCAGCCCGCCGCCGCCCAGCCCCTGCAGCGCCCGGAAGGCGATCAACTCGCCCATGTTCCGGGCGAGTCCGCAGAGCGCGGAACCGATCAGGAAGATCACGATCGAGGCCCGGAAGAGCCGCTTCCGGCCGTACATGTCGCCGAGCTTGCCCCACAACGGGGTGGCGGCGGTGGAGGCGAGCAGATAGGCGGTGACCACCCAGGAGAGGTGCTTCAGACCGCCGAGGTCGCTGACGATGGTGGGCAGTGCGGTGGAGACGATGGTCTGGTCGAGCGCCGCCAGCAGCAGCGCCAGCAGCAGCGCACCGATCGGCACCCAGAGGTTGTGCACCGTCGTCTGCGGGGGTGCGGGACCGCCCGCTCCGGCCCGGTCGGACGCGGCTGCCGGGTTCGCCATGTCGGCTCCTCGGTGAAATCCGGGCTGACGATCGCCCAGACTCACCATGATGTCAGCATTGTCCGAATTCACCACATCTGATTGCACCCTTTGCATCTCGCCGTCGCGGGAGGGCAGCCAATCGTTCACATGGCACAGACCGTCACAGAACAGGACAACTACCTCAGGATCGGACGCTTGACTCTGTCAACTCCCAGAACGCTCCTGCATAATCAGGCGGGTTCGCCATCAGAGCCAAGGAGGACCGGCCCATGCCGGGAGAGCACTGTGCCGGCTGCGGCACCGTCCGGACGGCCGGCGGCTGCGCATGCACCCCGGTTTCGTACGGCCGGTCGGGCTATCAGCCGGTGCACCCCGACCTGGAGGAGACCGCGGTCCTCCCGCACACCGAGGGCCCGCCGCTGGTCCGCCCGTACGTCCCGGCCGCTGCCGAGTACGAGGAGCCGGACCCGGACGCCTTCCCGACCGCGCTGCTGCCGCCGGTCCCTGCCCAGGACCAGCAGGCCACCACGCTGCTGCCGCCCGTACCGCCGCAGCACCACCCGTCCGTGTCCGCTCAGCAGCCCTACCCGCCGCAGTACCGGCCCGCACCGCCTCAGCGGCTGCCGTACCAGGCACCGCACCGGCCGCAGGACCAGGCCGCCGAGCTCGGGGTCTTCGCCTTCCAGGCGGGTGACGGGCCGGGCGGCAGGGCCGAGCGGCGGGCGCAGCAGCAGGCGGCGCCCATGAAGCGCAAGGTCGTCATGGCGGCGGCCGGGGCGGGAATCGTCGCGATCGGCGCCGGGATCGCCTTCGCCCTGGTGCCGGCTTCGGGGAACAAAGGCGTCAACCAGGCCGACCCGCTTCCGGTCGGCACCGTGCAGCCCCTGCCCACCAGCGCGGCCTCGAGCGTCCCGGCGACCACGGCCCCGGCCTCGGACAGCCCCTCCCCCACCCTGAGCAAGGCCAGCCCCAAGCCGAGCCCCACCCTCAGCCGGCTCCCGGTGATCGCCAAGGCGACCACGACCAAGCCGACCGCGTCCCCGTCGCCCAAGCCGACCACCGCGTCCCCGACGCCGAGCGGCCCGCGCACCCTGGGCCCGGGAACGAACGGTCCGGACGTCGCCGCCATGCAGCAGCAGCTCTCCAACTGCGGCTACCACGTACGGGCGAGCGGCAGCTACGACGACCGGACGACCAAGGCCGTGCGCAGTTTCCAGTGGGACGCGAACGTCGAGGGCGATCCGAGCGGCGTCTTCGGTCCCAACACCCGAGCGGCGCTGGACGACGCGTTCTGCTGAGCCCCCGGGCCGCCGGCCGGGCACCCCTGGACGGCGCGGGGAACCGCGCGGCCGAAGGCCCCGGCCGACCGCGGCACGCCTCACACGCCCGGGCCGTCACCCGGGCGGGTCAGCCGGTGACGGCGTTGAAGACGCTGAAGACGGCCATCAGCAGCATCACCACGGCGGCCACCCGGACGATGACCCGCATCGGCACGTACTGCAGCAGCTTCTGCCCGCCCACGATCGCGATCCCGCCGACCGCGCAGAGCGCCAGCCAGGCGCCGAGGCCGACCGACACCGGGTCGGCGTACTTGGCGGCGAGGTTGGCCGTCATGATCTGGGTCAAGTCGCCGAACTCGGCGACCGCGACGACCACGAAACTGGCACCGGCGACCTTCCAGAAGCTGCCCGAGGACGGCTCCTTGGCGGCGTGCCCCTCCTCGTCCTCGTCCTTGTGCCAGAGCAGCATCAGCGCACCCACCAGGAACAGCAGCCCGGTGATGCCCTCCACCCAGCGCTGCGGCAGCAGGGCGAGCAGGCTGCCCGCTGCCAGGGCGAGGCCCACATGGAGGGCGAAGGCGGCGGCGATCCCGGCGAAGACGTAGCTCGCCCGGTAGCGGGTGCCGAGGACCAGGCTGGCCAGGGCGGTCTTGTCGGGCAGTTCGGCGAGGAAGATGATGCCGAAGGTGAGGGCGGCGATGGTCAGGCTCATCGGGGGTGGATTTCCCTTGGTCGGGCTGCCCGGCCGGATGGCCGCCCATCGGGGGACGCCTCGGCCCGACAGCACTGGTCATGGTCACAGCACTGCGGCCGAAGGTCTCGCCGACACCCCCGTCACGGGCGGGTGTCCCGGGCGCCGGGCCCGCACGAGGCGAGGCCAGTATGTCGACGGTCCGGTGGAGGGCTACTCCCCTTCAACTCCGACCAGCCTACCTGACCCGGTGAGCGGCCTCGCGGGTCACCAGCCCCCGCCCCACCAGCTCGAGCACCGCAACGATCGCCACCGCCTCCACCGCGAGCAGTGCGATCAGCACGAACAGCTGGACCGCCCCGGCCTGGACGGGCGTCGCCCCGCCCAGCAGCATTCCGACGAAGGCGCCTGGCAGGGTGACCAGGCCCACCGTCCTGGTCTGGTCCAGTGCCGGGACGAGTGAGGTGGCCGCCGCCGTGCGGCAGATCTCCAGGCGCGCGTCCCGCTCCTCGAAACCGAGCGCCAGCGCCGCCTCCACCTCGCCGTGCCGCAGGCGCAGCTCGTCCAGGGCCCGGCGGCCGGCCAGCGAGGTGGCGGTGAGCCCGCCGCCGATCAGGATCCCGGCGACCGGGATGACCGACAGGCCCTTCGGCGGCAGGAGCCCGCCGGCGAGCAGCAGCACCAGCACCGGCAGCACGCCGGCCCCGATCGGGACCGCGGCCCAGACCCAGCCGGGGCCGTCCGTCATCCGCCGCCCGGCGGTGCGCACCGCGACCGCGAACATCACCACGACGAACAGCGCGGAGGTCAGCACCGAGCCGACCACCCAGGTGATCGCGAAGGCGACGGCCGCGAGCTGCAGCACCGCCCGCAGGCCCGCCCGCAGGACGTCCCGCCCGTGTCCGAGCCTCCCCCATCCGGTGACCGCGACCGCCGCGAGCAGCAGCGCGGCCGCGACGACGCCGAGTGCGGGCGTGACCGGGAGCAGTTGGCCGGCGGCCGCCACCGCGCTCAGATCCAACTGGTGAACCACATCCGGCTCTGCCACTGAGTCATCGGGATCACCTCCGCCGTGTAGAGCGGGTAGAAGTACGCGAAGCAGGCCACGATCGCCAGCACGACGGCGCCCGCGCCGATGGCGCCCGTGCGGCGGCGCTGCGGTGAGCAGCCGGGCGGGCCGAGCATCGCTCCCAGCATCAGGGCCACCGCCAGGCAGAGGAAGGGCACCAGCACCACCATGTAGAAGGAGAAGATCGTCCGCTGCTGGTACTGGAACCAGGGCAGGTAGATCCCGGCGACGCCCGCCAGGATCGCCCCGGCCCGCCAGTCCCGGCGGAAGAACCAGCGCCAGAGCGCGTACGCCAGAGCGAAGCAGGCGGTCCACCAGAGCAGCGGGGTGCCGAGCGCCAGGATCTGGCTGCCGCAGCCGTCGGGAGCGGTGCAGCCGTGCTCGCCCTGCGACACCTGCTCCCAGTACATGCTGACCGGGCGGCCCTGGACCAGCCAGCTCCACGGGTTGGACTGGTACTTGTGCGGGCTGGTCAGGCCGGTGTTGAAGTCGTACATCTGCGCGTGGTAGTGCCACCAGCCGCGCAGCGCCGCCGGGACCCAGGTCATCGGGAGCTGCGGCAGCGGGACGTCCACCACAGGGGTGCGGGGCGGGGAGAGTCCGGCTCGGCCGTCGGCCCAGTGGCGGTCGAAGCCGCCGTCGGTGGCGAACCAGCCGCTCCAGGACGCCAGGTACACCAGTACCGCGACGCCCACCATGGAGAGGAAGGCGGGCAGCGCGTCCCGGCGGAGCATCGAGCGCCAGGGGCGGGCGGCCCCGGCCCAGCGGCGGCCGGACTGGTCCCAGACCACCGTCAGCAGGCCGAAGGCGGCCAGGATCTGCAGGCCGTTCCACTTGGTGGCGCAGGCGGCGCCGAGCAGCAGCCCGGCGGCGATCCGCCAGGGGCGCACTCCCAGCCGGACCTCGTCGCCGGCCCGGCCACCCTCGGCGCGGGCGGCGCGCAGCACGGCGCGGGTGTGGTCGCGGTCGATCAGGAGGCAGCCGAAGGCGGCGAGCACGAAGAACATCACCACCCCGTCCAGCAGCCCGACCCGGCTCATCACGAAGTGCAGACCGTCCACGGCCATCAGCAGCGCGGCGGTGCAGCCGAGCAGGGTGGAGGAGAAGAGCCTGCGGCCGATCCTCGCCAGCATCAGCACGCTGAGCGTCCCGAGCAGCGCGAGGACCACCCGCCAGCCGAAGGGGTGCAGCCCGAAGGCGGCCTCTCCGAGTGAGATGACCCACTTGCCGAGCGGCGGGTGCGCGATGAACTCGGGTGCCGCGGTGAGCGGGATGCTCTGCGGGACGGACAGGATCTGGAAGTTGGCGCTGTCCGGCCAGACGCCCTCGTAGCCCTGGTGAAGCAGCGACCAGGCGTCCTTGGGGTAGTAGGTCTCGTCGAAGACGAACGCGTTCGGGTGGCCGAGGTTCCAGAACCGCAGGACTCCGGCGAACAGCGCGACCGCGACCGGCCCGAGCCAGCCCGAGTGCCGGACCGCCCACTGCGGCGCGCGCAGGTACCGGGCGGCCGGCGCCGAGGCGGCGGGAGGGGGCAGGGGGTCGGTGCCGGTGACTGTCGGGTACGCCATGGCCTCGCCGGTTCCTCGCTTCGATCGCTGTGGTGGACGGCCCGGGCTGACACTATGTCGCCTCGAGGCCTAAACCCTAGCCAGCATCCGACGCGCCAGGCCCGGCTGCACCTCGTACTACGGTGGGCGTCCGGGTTGACCCTCGACCTGGTCGAGGCCGCAGAGTCGTCGGCGTGGAGAGCGGAGTGACGCAGGGCAGCGCGATGCGCAGCATCGGTGAGATGGCCAGGGACAGCGGGCTGAGCGTGAGTGCGCTGCGGTTCTACGACGGGGCCGGGGTGTTCGGGCCGGCCTGGGTGGATCCGCAGAGCGGGTACCGCTGGTACGCCCCCGACCAGGTGGCCGATGCCCGGCTGATCGCCCGGCTGCGCCGGGTCGGGCTGCCGCTGGCGGACATCTCTCGGGTGCTCGGCGGGCCCACCGAGGCGGCCCAGCTGGTGCTGGAGGGGCATCTGCGCCGGCTGGAGGACGGCCTGGCCGACGCGCGTCGCGAGCTCTCCGCGGTACGGACGCTGATCGACCTGAGGGAGAACCCGATGAATCTCGTTGCCGTGACCCGACTGACCGTTGCAGCAAGGGAGTTGGCCTCCGCACTGGACGCGGTGCGGTTCGCCGTGGGCACCGATCCGCAGCTGCCCGCCGTGGGCGGGGTGCTGCTGGAGGCGGACGGTGAGCTGCTGCGGCTGGTCGCCACCGACCGCTATCGCCTCGCCGTCGCCCAGGTGCCGCCCACCGGTCCGGCGGAGGGCACGATGAGCGTGATCGCGCCGACCGCGTTCGTGGACGAGCTGCGCCCGCTGCTGGACGGCGCCGGGGAGGTCCGCCTGCTGGCGGAGGGCGACCGGCTGATCGCGACCGTCGGCGACCGATCGGTGCTGGGCGAACGGGTCGACCAGGACTACCCGGACTACCGCGCGCTGATCCGACTGGAGCCCACCCACCGGCTGACCCTGGACACCACCCACCTGCGCGAGGCGCTGGCGGCCGGGGCCACCCGCAGCACGGTCCGCGGCCAGGACGGGGTGGCGTTCGAGCTCTCGGTCCTGGTGGTGTCCGCGGACGGCTCGTTCACCGTGGCCGATCCAGAGGGCCCGGCGGACGGCCTTCGGGTGGGCGTGAACCGCGACTTCCTGTTGGAGGCCGTCGCGGCGGGCGGCGGGGAGCAGCTGGTGCTGGAGCTCGGCGGCCCCATCGCCCCGCTCGCCATCCGCTTCCCCGAGCGCGCGGACACCTTCTCCCTGCTGATGCCCACCACCCTGTCCTGAGTCCGCTCTTCCGGCCGGCCGCCCAGGGGCGCCGGCCGGAAGGCCCGGGGGATCGGCCGGGCGTGAACGGTTCCGGCCGCCGTCCGCAGCACCTCCCCCGAGGATCTGCGGACGGCGGCCGAAGGTCGGCGTCAGGCGACGACCTGGAGCTCCCCGGTCGAGGTGAGCGACGTCCGAGTTGGGACCCGGTTCGCCGGGAAGCCTGCCGGCAGCACGGCGTTGTCCTGGACCGGCGTCAGGTGGGCCCGCAGCCGCAGGGCCAGAGTGACGATCAGCAGGGTGCAGAGCACCATCACCGCCAGGTAGAGCGGCCAGGTGCCGGAGCCGACCAGC
The DNA here is from genome assembly GCF_039533515.1 of Kitasatospora cystarginea. Taxonomy (NCBI): domain Bacteria; kingdom Bacillati; phylum Actinomycetota; class Actinomycetes; order Kitasatosporales; family Streptomycetaceae; genus Kitasatospora; species Kitasatospora cystarginea. The sequence continues at coordinate 313,889 of NZ_BAAATR010000001.1, forward strand.
AGCACACCGACGGCCGGGCCGACCGCGACGGCGATCTGCTTCACCAGGGCGTGCGCCGAGTTGTAGGTACCGAGCAGTCGGGTCGGCGCGAGGTCGGCGACGATCGGGCCCAGGGTGGGGGCCAGCAGGGACTCGCCGACGCCGAACAGGGAGTACACCGCGACGATCGCCACGGTCGCGGCCATCGCGTCGGAGCGGACCAGCCCGGCGGTGAGCGCCATCACCCAGGCGCCCAGCCAGACCACACCGGCGGCGGCCATCGCGGTGGTGCGGCGGCGGCGCTCGGTGAGCCTCACCACGAACATCTGGAGCACCACGATGGTCAGCGCGTTGACGCCGACGGCCAGGCCCAGGGTGGACGGCGCGGTGCCCACGGTGTCGGTGGCGAAGGCCGCGACACCGGACTCGAACTGGCCGTAGCAGGTGAAGAAGATCAGCCCGGCGAGCAGGCAGAGCCGCATCATGGCCTTGTCCGCGAACAGCGCGCGCAGCCCCTGCGGGCCGGCCTCGCCCTGCTCGACCTCGACCACGATCGGCTGAGCACCCGGGATGCGGGCGGTGCCGGCGACGATCGCCAGGCCCACGAAGGTCAGCGCCTCGATGGTGAACAGCCGGGTCAGGGTGGCGGGCTCGGCAACGTCCACGATCTGGCCGCCGACCAGGGCGCCGATGCCCATCCCCAGGTTGACCAGGGTGAACTGGAGCGCGAAGGCCCGCGAGCGGGTGGCCCGGGTCGAGCAGCGCACGACCATCGTGGCGAGGGCCGGCTGGCAGGTGGTGACACCGGCGCCGAACAGGAAGGACGCGATCATCAGGTCGGGCGTGCCGGTGGCGTGGCCGAACGCGAAGGCACCGGAGGCCGCCAGGGCGGTACCGGCGAGCAGCACCGGGCGAGGACCGTACCGGTCGATCCCGCGGCCGGTGAAGGGCAGCACGGCCAGCGCGGCCAGCGCGAAGACGGTGAAGACCATCCCGGCGGCGAGCGAGCCCAGGCCCCTGACCTGGTCCACGTAGACGAACATGTACGGCATCGTGAATCCGCTGCCGAACGCGCTGAGCGCATTGCCGATCTGGACGCGGCGCAGCGGGCCGCCCGCCCCGTGACGCTGCTGCCTCTGCTGCTTCACCGTGCCGGTCACCGTGCACACCCTTTCACTGGATAGCCTTCGATGGAGAAGACTTCAGGACTAAACTTCAGAGCTAAACTCTAAGCATCGGAAGCCTGAAGCGTCAAAGGCTTAACGCCTGCAGCCCTTCGTGGGAGAATGAGCGCCATGAGCGCACCGAAGCCCGGACAGGAGACCGACGGCGAGCTGGCTATCGCCGACCAAGTCGCCGTCTACCAGCGGGAGTTCCCCACCGTCGACCCACAGGTCGAGACCATCGTCTCGACCCTGTCCCGGGTCGCCCGACGGATGAGCGTCGCCTACGGCAGGCAGCTCACTGTGCTCGGAATCACCTCCGCCGAGTGGGAGGTGCTCAAGGCGCTGGTGGTCGCCGGCAGCCCGTACCGGATGGGCCCGGGCGAGCTGGCCAAGCGGCTCGGCCTCACCCCCGCCGCGATGACGCACCGGATCGACCGCATGGTCACCGAGGGCCTGGTCACCCGGGAACGCGACGAGGCCAACCGGGTCCGGGTGATCATCGAGCTGACCGAGGAAGGCCGCGACAAGTGGCTGGAGTCGATGCGGATGGCCGCGGTCTTCGAGGAGGAGCTGCTCCAGGACATCGCCCAGGCCGAGCGCCCCGTCCTCTCCACACTGCTCGGCCGGATGCTGCGCCGGATCGAGGAGACCCAGCCGGACGCCCTGGGCCGCACCGACGACCTGGACTGAGACCGACCGGGGAGCGGACCCGGGTCAGCTCCCCGTCGGGTCGTCCGGCCGGACGGCGACATGGTCCGGCTCCAGGTCCACCGCCACCCGGTGCTCCATGCCCAACGCCTCCAGGAACTTGCGGGGCAGCTGTACCCGGCCGGTGCGGTCCAGCATCACGTACTCGCGCTCGCTGACCGTCTCCGCGCCGTGCTCGTCCACCACCGTCCGCCGCAGCACCTCGCTGCTGGTCCGGCCGTCCCGGATCGCCACGGTGCGGCGCACCTCGCCCGCCACCATCGGGTCGTGGGTGACGATCACCACCGTGGCGCCCAACTCCCGGTTGACGGTGCGCAGCGCATCGAAGATCCCGGCGGCGGTCTCCGAGTCCAGCTCGCCGGTCGGCTCGTCGGCCAGCAGCACCGCCGGGTCGCCCACCATCGCCACCGCGATGGCCGCCCGCTGCTGCTGCCCGCCCGAGAGCTGGGCCGGCCGGAAGTGGGCGAGTTCACCCATGCCCAGCGCCTCCAGCAGTTCGGCCACCCGAGCCGATCGGCGCGCGGCGGCCCCGCGCGAGCGGGCCCGTCCGCGCAACTGCAGTGGCAGCGCGATGTTCTGAGCAACAGTCAGGTAGGGCAGCAGATTGCGCGCGGTCTGCTGCCAGACGAAGCCGACCACCTCCCGGCGGTAGCGCAGCCGGTCCCCGGCCGACATCGCCAGCAGATCGCGGCCCGCCACCCGGGCGCTGCCGGCCGTCGGCACGTCCAGGCCCGCCAGGATGTTCAGCAGCGTCGACTTGCCGCTGCCCGAGGCGCCCACCAGCGCCACCAGGTCACCCCGGTCCACCACCAGGTCGAGGCCCTGGAGGGCCTGCACCTCCACCCGGTCCGCGGTGAAGATCCGCACCAGCCGGTCGCAGACGATCGCCGCGTCCGCCCCGTAGCCGCTCGGCTCGGCGGCGGCCAGCGCCGCCCGCCGCAGGTCCTGATAGCTGGGTGCCGCCTGGTCGGCGCTCATCGCACATCCCCCGCTCTCAACTCGGTGGTGATCTGTCGCCGCCCGGACACCGCCACCTCCGCGGCGACCGTGGCGGTCGCGACCGCCACGAGGGCCAGCACCTGGAGCAGCACCGGCAGCCAGGCGGTCCGCAGCCCGGCGGGCACGGGCGCGCCGACCAGCGCCGCCAGGTCGACCGCTGGGCCCAGCAGGGGTGCCGCGGAGAGGGCCACCAGACCCCCCGCGAGGGCGGCCACCAGCGGCTGCGGCAGCGCCTCGGCCAGGATCAGGGCCAGCCCCTGGCGCGGCCGCAGGCCCATGGTGCGCAGCCTGGCCAGTAGCGCGGCCCGCTCCGGCGCCGCCCGGACCAGGGTCAGCAGTACGGCCAGCAGCGCGAAGCCGCCCGCCGCCGCGACGGACGTCCAGAACAGCCGGGCGGCCGTGTGCTGGAGCGGGTCGGCGGCCAGCTCCTCGGCGGTCTCGGCCTTCGTCCGGACGGAGTATGAGTCCCTGCCCTGCTGCCGGGACGCGGCACCGCTCGCGGACCCGGCACCGCTCGCGGACGCGGCGGCACTCGCACGCGCGGGGCCGGTCGCGGCCGCGTCGGCCGGGGAGAGCCGCTGGAGCAGCTCCCGCAACGGGTCGGCGGCGAGCCGGCCGGTGGCCAGCCACAGGTTGGGGCGGCCGATCCCCGGGAACCGGCGGGCGACCGGCCCGGCCGGGAGCACCATGGTCTTGCTCCCGCCCGCGCCGTTCACCGCCGGGGTGCCGTCGACCACTCCCGCCACCCGGACCTGGAGCTCCCCCGACCGCAGGCGCGCGGCGCGCGGCGCGCCGCCGAGCCGCTCGGCCACATCCGGGCTGGCCAGCGCCGGGACCGGGGAGCCGGCCCGGCCGTCGTCGGCCAACAGCGCCGGGTCGAAGACGCCCTGCCCCAGGTCGCGGGCGAGCGCGGCGTACACCACCGGGTCGATCACGATCACCGTGACGTCCGAGATCAGCGCACCGCCGGGGGTACCCACCGGTGCTGCGTCGAAGGTCCAGGCGGCGGTGGCCGCGCCGGCGCCGGGCAGCCGGGCCGCCGCCGTCGCGAAGCCCTCGGGCAGCGCGGCGGCGGAGACTGCCGCCACCCTGGCCCCGGCGCCCACCGCGGTGAGCGCGGCCCGCTCGCGTGCCGCGGCCACCGAGTCCAGCACGGTGGCGCCGAAGCCCGCCGTGGTCACCGCGAGCAGCAGGGCGAGCAGCGGCAGGACACTCGGCCGCTGGTGTCGGCCGTCGCCCCGGGCGGCCCGGGCCAGCCCGAGGAAACCCACCAGCCCGGGGCGGCGGCCCGCCCGGCGGGCCGCCCAGCCGATCAGCACCGGATGGAGCCTGGCCAGCACCAGGGCTCCGGTCAGCGCGAGCAGCAGCGGGGCGCCGACCAGCAGCAGGTCCACCCCGTCGCCGCCCGAGGCCACCCCGCGCCGCCGGACGGCGGCCAGCGCGCCGGCGGTGGCCGCCGCCACCGCGAGTTCGGCGACCAGGCGGCGCCGGCCGCCTCCCGGGCGCGGGGCGGCCGACAGTGCGAGGGCCCGCAGCGGAAGGCCCAGGGCCGCGACCAGGGTGACCGCCAGGGCGGCAAGCACCGAGGCGACCCACCGCCCGGTCGGCAGTACCACCAGCGCGAGGAGCGTCCCGGCGAGCCCGGCGGGCAGCACCGTCACCGCCGTCTCGCCGAGCAGTCTGCCGAGCACTCCGGCCCGCGAAGCGCCGCGGGCGCGGAGCAGGCGCAGCTCGCCGGCCCGGCGTTCGGCGGCGAGGGCCGCGGCCAGGCAGAGCACCGCGACGGCGACTGCGGCCGCGCCCGCGGGGCCGACCTCGGTGAGCGGTGCGACTGCGGTCTGCCGGTGGGCCGCCTCGTCGAACAGCTGCGGCAGCGTCGAGGTGACCTGGCTGCCCGGCTGCCCGAGGTCCGCGACCAGCCGGGTGTTCGCCGGTCCGGCGATCAGCGAGGCCACCGCGCTCCGGGCGGCGGGCAGCCGGTCGGCGTGCAGCGCGGCGAGGTCGAACGGGAGCTGGTAGAAGTCCGTGCTGCCGGCGCTCCAGGCGCCCAGCCCCGGCAGCCCGTCGCGGCCGACCAGGCCGGTGGCCGACCAGAACGGGACGGCCTCGAAGCCGATCCGTACGGTGCTCAGGCAGGCGGCGGCCAGGCACGGGGTGCCCGCCCAGAACGCGCTGTCCACCTGGTCGGGGCGGTACAGGCCGACCACCTCGGCGCTCACCCCGGCACCGGTCTCCGCCCCCGGGGCCCCGGCGTTCAGGGTCGAGCCCGCGCGTACGCCCAGGGTCGCGGCGGTGGCCTCGGACAGCGCCACCTCCACGTGTCCGCGCGGCGCCGCTCCGGTGGGCCACCGGCCGGCCACCAGGCGGGCGTGCCCGGCGGCGGCGTTCAGATAGACCAGGCCGAGCTTGGGCGGCAGCCCGCCGGGGCGGGGCAGTCCGCCGTCCGGCAGCTCGCGTGGGAACCGCCCGGCCGAGCCGTACACCGGGCCGCCGGCCGCCAGCCGCAGCGGCGCCGGGACGTCGCCGGCGATCGCCCCGGCCTTGCGGTCCAGGTCGGCCGCGGGATCACCCGACGCGGCTTCCGAACCGGCCGCGGGCGCGAACCGGCCGACCGTCACCGACACCGAGCCGGCCAACGGCCCGTGGCGGCGGACCAGTTCGCGCAGCGCCTGGTCCGCGCCCCGGTCCAGTGCGCGGGGCAGGGCGGCGGCCAGGAAGGCGGTGACGAACACCAGGGCGGCCGTCAGCAGTGCGGCGGTCGGCGCCGTCCGCAGCCTGGTCCGCACCCACGGCGCCCCGGCGAGAGACCGGGCGCGCGGCTCGCTCATGTCTCCTCCACGTACCGCAGCCGTGCGGTCAGATCCCGGTTGCGGCGAGGGCCGAGGAGCACCAGCAGCGGAAGGGCCGCGATCAGCAGGGCCATCAGCACGGCCTGGCCCAGCGGGAGGTGCACCAGCACCCCGGGCACCGGGCGGCGGGCCGCCGGGCTCAGCACGATCAGCGGGAGCACCAGGTGCGCCAGCAGCGCGCCGAGGCCGAGCCCCACGCCCAGCCCGAGCAGCACCAGCAGACCCTGCTCGGCCGCCACCGTCCGGGCCAGCCGGCGCCGGGAGGCGCCCAGCGCCAGCAGCACCGCGAACTCGCCCGCCCGCTCGGCCGCGGCGCCGGCGGCCGCGGCGGCGAAGCCGATCGCGGCCAGTACGGCGGCGGCCGCGGCCAGGGCCGCCAGGGCGTTCTGCGGGGCCGCGCCGATCGGGTCGTCGCGCAGGGCGGCCGCCACCTCGTCCCGCAGCTGCAGGGTCTGGGCACCGGCACCGGCCCGCAGCGCGGCCGCGGCCCTCGCCGGCACCGCATCGCCCCGTCCGGTGCCGGGCAGCCACCACTCGTCCGGGGCCGAGGGCAGGCTCTGCTGGTCGACCAGGGAGCGGTCCAGCGCCGCCAGGTCGACCGCGAGCGCGGGGCCGTCGGCCGTCGGCAGAGCGGCCACGGCGGCCGTGATCCGCACGCCGACCGCGGCGCCGCCCACCGGGACCAGGATCCGGTCGCCGACCGAGGCACCGACCGCCGTCAGATAGCCGCGGGTGGCGATCCCGGTGAGTTCGGGCACCGGCGCGGGGTGTCCCTGTGCATCGGCCGGGATCAGCGAACTGGTGCCCTGGGAGGTGCTTCCGGTGCGGTAGCGGAAGACCAGCGGGTTGTGCCCGTCCGTGCCGGCGGTGCCGCCGGAGGACGCCTGGTCCTGCTGCCCGGTGCCCGTCCGGACGGACCAGCCGAGGCCGGCCGGCACGGCCGCCGCGGTGGCGGGCCCGTCCGCGCTGTCGGCAGCGGATATCCGGTGGAGCGTCAGTTCACCGTTGAGCCAGCCCTCCTGGGCCGGAGTGGGAGTGACTTGGATCCCGGCGACGGTCAGCGGTGCGGCCGCCGAGCCCAGCGGTGCGCCCAACTCGGGCCCGAGGTCGACGGAGACCGTCCGGTCACCGGTGACCGGCAGCTCGGGGAGCCGCTCCTCGTACAGCACGCCGAACCGGTCGCGCAGCAGCAGGATCACTCCCGGGCCCTGCGAGGCGGCGGCCTGGCCGCTCAGCGTGAGGCTCAGGTCCAGGTCGATCCGGCGCGGGCGGCCCGGCAGCACGATCCCCGCCTGCGGGCCGGCGGGCACCGACCCGGCCAGCGGCCCGAACAGGTCGGCGACGGCGCGGCCGCCGAGCACGTCCGGACGGATCCGCAGACTGCGGGCGGCCGCCGCCGCGTCCAGTGCCAGCAGTTGGGCGTCGTTGCCGCCTGGCACCATCAGGTGCTTGCGGACGACCGGGATCAGGCGGTCACCGCCCGGCAGTGCGGCGTACCGGCCGCCCTGGCCCATCGACGCCAGGCCGGAGTTGGAGATCCGCAGGCCCGAGGCGGTGGCGAAGTCCGCCTGGTCGCCCTGGGAGCCGGACCAGGCGGTGCGCTGCCCCAGCGCGAGCATGCCGATCGAGACGGCGAGCACCAGCAGTAGCACCGGCCCCGCGCTGCGCCCGGGCCGGCGGGCGAACTGCCAGCCGAGCAGCGCCACCTCCAGGCCCGGCCGCAGCTCGGCCAGCCGCTCCCCCAGCCTGGCCACCAGCGGCAGCAGCCGCAGCACCAGGACGGTGCCGGCGGTCAGCGCCAGGGTCGGGGCCACGACGAGCAGCGGGTCGATGCCGAGCCGGCCGGCGCGGTCCTTGCTCAGGCCGCCGCCGGAGTAGTGGGCCAGTTGCTGGTAGGCCACCGCGGCAAGCGCGAGCAGGGCGAGGTCCGCGCCGGAGCGGGCCGCGCCTGCGACCAGCGCCCGACGCCGTCCGGCGCGCCGCAGTGCCGCGCTGCCGGCTGAGCGGAGCAGTGCGGGCACGGCGGCCAGCAGGACGCAGCCGAGTGCGCAGGCGGCCGCCGGCGGCCAACTGGTCCAGGGCAGAGCGGTGTTCAGCCGCGTATCCGCCAACGGCCCCCAGTCGGCCAGCAGCCGCACCAGCAGCGGGGTGAGCGGCGGGGCGAGCAGCGCGGCCGGCAGCGCGAGCAGGGCGGCCTCGGCGGCGGTGAGCGCGCCGATCCGCAGCCGCGAGGCGCCCCTGGCGGCCAGCAGCGCGTTCTCAGCGATCTGCCGCGTCGTCAGCAGGTGCACCACCAGCAGCAGTACGGCGATGGCGAGCACCGCCAGCTGCAGCAGTCCGATCAGCAAGGTGGACCTGGCCACCATCCGGTCCGACTCCAACTCGCCGAGGAATTCCGGGAGTTCGGTCTCGACCTGCAGGCCGTCGAGCGCCAGGTGGCCGGCCCGCTCCCGCAGCGCCTCGGCGTCGGCCGCCCGGAGGGCGCCGAAGTCGGCGGCGAGCAGGTAGTTGCGGCCGTCCTGGGCGAGAGCGGCCGCCGTGAAGGCGGTGTCGTCGACGAGCAGCGGTCCGTAGGTGGTGAAGGACTGGATCTGGACACCGCGCCCGCCCAGTTCGTCCAGTTTCCAGTAGGGTCCGTCCCGGTCCACGGCCTGGTACACGCCGGTGATCCTGACGGCGTGCGCGGTGCCGTCGTACCGGTCGACGAGGTTCACCACCGCCGGGAGGGCCGACGGAGTCAGGTGCAGCCGGTCGAGTGCCGCCTGCGGGACGGCCGCCTCGATCGGCGCGGTGGCGGCGGTGGCGGCTTGCGGCCACTGCCCGGCGAGCAGCCGGGCCTTGGAGCGGTCGAGCGAGGCGAGGTGGGTGATGTCGGGATTGGCGCCCGCGGCACCGCTCACCGGAGCACCGGGCAGGGCGAAGGACCGGCTGACGGCCACGCTGCGGACGCTGTCGGGCAACGGGGCGAACAGTCCCCGGCCCAGCCTCGCGACGGCGGCCTCCTCCGCGGCCCGCGCGCCGACGCCGCCGTGTCCGCGGACCAGCACGACCGTGCGGGAGAAGCCGGGCCCCTGGAGCGCGTGCCGCAGTCCGGCCTCGCCGACGCTCCGGTTGAACGCGGTGAGAGCGGTGAGCGAGGCGGTGGCGATCAGCACGGTGAGCATCGCGGCGAACGCCGGCAGGAGCCGCCCGCGGAGTCGGCGCACCACGAAGCCGACCATCTGCGCACCTCCCCCGACCGGGCCCACTGTCACCGGATAGCGGAGATTATGGTCAGATTCGATCCGACTACGAAAGGGTCTTGCGCGAATCATGTGACAGAAGCGCACACTTGAGCATGGAGATCCCCCAACAAGACTCATCCGTACCGATGGTGACGGTCCGGAACGTGACCAGGCGCTTCGATTCCGGTGCCGGCCAGGTGTTCGCCCTGCGCGGGGTCTCCTTCGAGGTGCGGCGGGGCGAACTCACCGCACTCAAGGGCCGGTCCGGATCGGGCAAGACCACCCTGCTCAACCTGGTCGGCGGCCTGGACCGCCCGACCAGCGGCGAGATCGAACTCGACGGCACCGGTCTGACCCGGCTGGACGAGGAGGGCCGGCTGGCCCTGCGGCGGGAGAGGATCGGCTTCGTGTTCCAGTCCTTCGGGCTGATCCCGATCCTCAGCGCCGCCGAGAACGTGGGCGTTCCGATGCGGCTGCGCCGCGTCCCGGTACGCGAGCGCGAGGAGCGGGCGCGCACCCTGCTCGCCCTGGTCGGCCTGGCCGACCACGCGCAGCAGCGTCCGGGTGAGCTCTCCGGCGGCCAGCAGCAGCGCGTCGCCATCGCCCGCGCCCTGGCCAACGAGCCGTCCTTGATCATCGCGGACGAGCCGACCGGCCAGCTGGACTCCGAGACCGGACGGTCGGTCATGGAGCTGCTGCGAGCAGTCGTCCGCAGCGAGGGCGTCACCGCGCTGGTGGCCACCCACGACCCGGCGCTGATGGAACTCGCGGACCGGGTGGTGGAGCTCGCCGACGGCCGGATCGTCGAGGCCGCCCCGGGCGCGTCGGCACCCGGGGCGGCCTGACCTGTCGGTGGGCCGGTCAGCAGAGGCCGTTGTCGGCCCAGACGCCCCACTGGCCGCTGATCGACGGGTCCTCGCCCTGGGTCCACCACTTGTTGGTGTAGTAGTGACCCTTCCAGGAGACCTTGGTCCCCGGGGCCGCGTAGACCGTCGAGGGGTTCCAGCCCGGGGCGCCCGCGCAGGAGGTGGGCGACGGGCTGGGCGAGCCGCTCGGGGAGGAGGACGGAGAGCTGCTGGTGGAGGACGACGGCGAAGAGGTCGGCGGCGCCGGGCAGTTGGCCGCGGAGCCGTTGGTCGCGTTCACCATGGTGTCGAACGGCGAGGTCTGGGTGCCCAGGTCGTAGAGCGAGAAGGCGAAGGAGCCGCCGAGGCCGTTGCAGTGCGCGTAGTCCAGCTTGGCCTGGATGGACCGGGCGTTCTCACCGCTCCAGAAGGTGGTGCCGTCGTAGAAGTAGGAGGTCTTGGCGGCGTCGTCCCAGTAGGTGTAGGCCGGATTGTCGACGAAGCCGTTCAACTCCTTGTACATCCGGGTGCCGTTCACGTTGCCGGACATCGGAGCGCCGGTGGCCGGCCCCGTCGCGCTCTGGAACAGGCCGTGGTTGTCGCCCGCGGGCGCCCCGGTCCAGCCGCGGTAGTAGAACGGGACACCCATATTGATCTTGTTGGCGGGGAAGCCGCCGGGGATCCCGTACTGCGGGTCGCCGACCGTCCAGGCCTTGATGGCGTTGTCGATCGAGTACTTGCCGTTGCCCGGCTTGACCGGCGTCATCGGGTCGTTCGGGCCGGAGTAGATCGGGGCCTGGTGGTTGGTGGGCCCGGTCGGGTCCCAGGCGCCGTGCATGTCGTAGGTCATCACGTCCAGGAAAGTGAGGTACTGGCCGATCTTGTCGGTCTCGACGTTCTGGATCTTGTCCTGGCCGGCGCCGACCGCCGCGGAGAGCGCGTAGGTCTTGTTGTCCGCCTTGCCCTGGGCGTCCAGCTCGGAGCGGAACTCGCCCAGCAGCGCGGTGAAGTTCTGCTTGTCGGCCGGCGAGGCGTGGTTGCCGAGGTGGCCGCCGCCGCCCGGGTACTCCCAGTCGATGTCGAAGCCGTCGAAGATGCCCGCACCCGTGCCGGGCCCGCCGAAGCCGCCCTGCGCGGGCAGGTTGCCCTTGATGAACATGTCGATGCAGGAGGAGACGAGCTTCTTGCGCGAGCCGTCGCTGGCTGCCGCATCGGAGAAGTACTTGGAGTAGGTCCAACCGCCGATCGAGAGCAGGACCTTGAGGTTCGGGTTCTTCGCCTTCAGCTTCTTCAGCTGGTTGAAGTTGCCGACCAGCGGCTGGTTCCAGGTGTCGGCGACGCCGTCCACGCCGGTGCTCGCGTCGTACGTCTTCTGGTAGTCGGCGTAGGCGTCGCCCGCGCCGTCACCGGCGCTGGGGTTGTTCTCGTCCTGCGAGGCGGCTTTGGTGGCCTCGAAACAGGTGAGGTTCACCGGGTCGATGTTGGCGAAGTCGTAGATCAGGTAGTCCAGTTTGGAGGCCACGCCGGTGTCCTGGACCGTCTTCGGGTAGTACGCGTTGGCATAGATCGACCACTGGTCGAAGTACGCCACCTTGATGCCGCCGCTGGTCGCCGGGGCTCCGGTGGAGTTGGTCGGCGCGGCCTGGGCGGTGGCACCCGCGCCGAGCGTGAGGCCCGCGCCGAGCAGCAGGGACGCCGCGGCGCCGACCGCCAGCCCGGTCAGGCTCTTCGACCGCCCTCTGCGGGGCGGCTCCTGGTACCTGGGGAGAACACGGTCCATGAGTGCATGACTCCTCGTCGTGGGGGACTGCCGCCCCCTTGGGGGAGCACACGCGGGGTGGGGCCACGTGGCCAGGGGCATGACAGCGGAATGGGGACAAGCACGGTGCTGCGACGGGCAGATGAGTGCGCGGAGCCGGCACTGGAAGTCTGGACCACCGGCGCCGGCCCAGGGCTCCCTGCACCTGCCCTCAAAAATGGACTAGACCAACTCCGCCGTCAAGGGACCGAGTTGCCACTTGACCCCGCCTTAAGGTTCCGCCCGGGCCCGGACAGCACGACGCCGGCCCCGCGGCTGCGCGGGACCGGCGTACGGGAGCCTCAGAGCTTGTCGATCTCGGTCAGGTCCAGGTCGATCTCGAACGGGACGACGACCTTGAGGTGATCGTGGAAGATCCCGGTGGGGACGTAGGTCTCGGTCGCCGGGTCGAGCTCGTAGACGTAGACGACGGGCCGCCGCCCCTCACCCTTCTCCACCCGCCAGAAGTGCGGGATCCCGGCCTGCGCGTACTTGCGCGGCTTGGTCTCCCGGTCCCGCTCGGCCGAGTCCGGTGAGACGACCTCGACCGCGAGGACCACGTCCTGCGCCCGGTAGCCGGTCTCCTCCGCATCCTCGGTGACCGCCTCGGCGCGCACGATCGAGACGTCCGGCTCCGGCCGGTTGTGCTTTCCGAGCACCACGCTCATCTCGCGCACGACGCGGAAGCCGTTCGGACAACTTCCCCGCAGCCTCCACTCGAGCAGAGAGACCACCAGCGCGTGAAAGTACTTCTGCGGACTCATGAAGACGAGGCTCCCGTCGATCAACTCCGTGTGCGGCGGGAGGCCAGGCATGTTGTCGAGATCGTCGGCGGTGAACCCGCCCTCTGGCGGGATGAGCCAGTCTGGTACGGCAGTCATCATCACTCCCATGGGCACGACTCTGGCCGACAGAGCCAGCGTACCGAGCGGGTATCGCAAGAAGGCACTCTTCAGAGTGAGGATTCAGTAGCGCAGCGCGGTCACCACCACGGCCGTCACCTGGCCCGGGAACTCGCGGTGGCTGCGGGCCGCCGCGTCGGCGGTGGCGCCCGGCGCGACCTCGGGGACGTTGACCACCACGGCGTCCAGCAGCTTGCCCGACCCGTCCTTGAAGTCCACCTCGATGATGTAACGGAACGGCTTGGACTGGTGGTTGGTGATGGTGAGCGGCGCGTCCGTGGTCCCGTCGGTACCCCGGACCACCGGCCCGATCACCACGTCATCCGTGGCGTTCAGACCACCCTTCACCCCGGCCAGCGCGGACGAGGCGGCGGACTCGGCGGAGGCCAGTGCCGAGGCCGCCTGGGACGCCAGACCGCTTGCCGCCGAGGCTAGTGCCGATTGGGCGGCCGAGACCGCCGAGGAGGCCGGCGAAGCCGGCGGCTTGCCGGACGAGGCGCACCCTGCCAGCCCGCCTCCGGCGCACAGCACGGCTGCGGCCGCCGCGAGCATGCCCTGGACTTGACGGTGCTTCATGACTGCTCCTCGCCGGGCTCTCCCCGCTCCATCGCTCAGGACAGGCCGGTGCCCTCGACCTGGAAGGCCTCCTCGTCGGCGGCGCGGGCCTCGCGGCGGCGGATCACGTCCTTCCGGCGGGTCACCACGGCGGCCGCGGCGAGCGCGGCGGCGGCGAAGGAGATCAGGCCGATCGAGGTGCGGTCGAGGCAGTGCCCGGTGACCTCGTCCAGGGAGAAACGGCCCGCCCCGGAGATGCCGAGGGCGAGGCCGCAGGCGCCGAGCAGGGCCGGGTACTCGTAGCCGCCCGAGGTGACGAAGAAGCCGGCCGGGGCACTCACCGAGACGGCCCCGGCCATGGTGCCCGCGACGATCGATCCGGCGGCCGGGGTGGCCAGCCCGGCGAGCAGCAGGGCACCGCCGCCCGCCTCGCCGAGGCCCGCCGCGAGAGCGCTGCGACGGCCCGGCTCGAACCCCATCTGCTCCATCGCACTGGCGGTCCCCTCCAGACCGCCGCCGCCGAACCAGCCGAACAGCTTCTGGGTACCGTGAGCGAAGAGCACCCCGCCGACGGCGGCGCGCAGGGCGAACAGCCCTAGGTCCTTACGGCTGAGACAGGTCATGATGGGCCCTCGGATCGTGCCGGTTGACGGTGCGCCTCCCATACCAGCCGAAGGGCGGGCCCGGAACGACCCGGGAACGCCATCCGGGCGAACCCGACCCCATCGGCCGAGTACCCCGAACGCAAGGACGTACCGATGCAAGAGCAGCAGCCCGAGTACCACCTGGACGGCCGGACCGTGTCCGACGAGCCGTCGTTCTACACCGCACTGGGCCGCGCTCTCCGTGCCCCGGACGGCTACTACGGCAGCAACCTGGACGCCCTGGCCGACTGCCTGCGCGGCGGCTTCGGCCCCGAGCCGCCGTTCACCCTGGTCTGGGAGGACTCGGCCCACGCCCGCCACCACCTGACCCGCCGCCTCCCGACCTCCGGCGACCGCACCCGGAGCTACTTCGACGCCATCCTGGACGTCCTGTACGAGTACGGGGTCACCGTCCGGCTCGAGTAGTACGACGCCGATGCTCGCCCTCAGGCCCGACGGCACGGCCGTCGACGTGGTAGACGGGCGCGAACGGGGCGGCGAGGCGCAGCAGGGCGGACCGGATGCGGCGGGCGTGGCCATCGGCGCAGCGGCCGGGGACGTGGCCGGGTCCGACCCAGGCGATCTCGCCGATCCGGGCGAGTGCCCTGGCGGGGATGGTCGCGGTGGCCGCCGCCTGGGTGGTGACCTGGGCGGCGAAGACGTGGTTCACGGTCTGCGGCGAGTACGGGTGCGGCGTGATGTCCACGATGAGGGCGTCACTGAAGTGCAGCTCCAGCCCGGTCTCCGCGCGTACCGTGCGGGTGGCGGCCAGGTGCGGCAGCTCGCCCGAGCGGGCGGGACCGCCGGGCAGGGTCCAGCCGTCGCGGTCATCGGGGTTGACCAGCAGGACGAAGCCCCGGGGGTCGGTGATCAGGCCCTGGCACTCCATCCGGATCGGGAAGTACTGGGCGGGGCGAGGTCGGCCCGCCCGGGAGGATCCGACCAGGCGCCGTAGTCCGTGTTCATGAAGGTGGTGGGGCGGTACGTCATTTCGTCAACCCCCTTCCAGGGCGCCGCCCAGTGCCTGCACGACCGGCACGCCGTGCAAGGCGGCCACGACGGCGGGCCAGCAGACCCCGAACCGGCCACAGGAGCATCGCCAGGGGGCTACTCCATCAACTGCACTACCGTCCCAGCGAGTTGAGTTACGACATTCCTCGCCGGGGCAGGTCGGCGGTTCGTCCACGCCGGCCGACTCCGCAACCTGGGGCTCTTGCAACGAGCCTGCACCCACTCCAAACACAGCCACTACCGCTCCTCTCCGTGATCGAGGCTGCCGTGCTGCGCGGCAGCATCACTCAGGACCAGGCGGACGAACGAGTCGCCTTTCTGGCGAATCGCCAGCGCCTGCTGGAGCAGAAGTCCCCACCGATCATCCATGCGGCTATGGATCAGAGCTGCCTGGCCCGGCCGATCGGCGGACGTGAGGTGATGTTTGAGCAGTTGTCTCACCTGGAGCACCTGGCAGTTCGCCCGAACATCACGGTTCAGATCGCCCCGTTCAGCCTTGGCGAACACCGTCCGTTCACGTTGCCCGTGGTTCTGCTGACACTGCCCGATCACACGGTGGTCGGCTACACCGAATCCCAAGCTCGGGGCTACCTGGAGCGTGCGCGTGAAGCCGTCGCGGCCTGGGAACGAGACTACGATCAGCTACAGGTGGAGTCGTTGTCCAAGGCGCGTCCCTGGCCGCGATCCGCGACGTTCGAAAGGACCTTGAGAATGCATGACTTGGCCGACGCTTCCTGGCTCAAGTCCTCCCACAGCGACAACGGCGGTTCCTGCGTCGAAGTGGCCCCGGGCTTCCCCGGCGCAGTCCCCGTCCGCGACTCCAAGGACCCCGAAGGCCCGGCCCTGATCTTCTCCACCGAAGCCTTCGCCGTCTTCGTCGCAGGCGTCAGGAACGGCGAGTTCGGCGAGGTCTGACCGCCCACCCGAACCCGAGGACCCTCGAACGGCCAGAACGTGGTCACCGGCATCAGCGAGCTCTACCACCCCTAGCTAGAGCCGGTACCGTGCGAGGTCCGGCGCCCTACCCCTCGCGCCGGCCCTGGCGCTGCTTCGGGACGGTGCCACGGTCACGTTCGCGGGACGGCAGTCACAGCTCGCGGAACAGCCCCGGCTCGTGCACAAGCCACTCGAACGGCCCCTGTTGCAGGATCGCGCCCAGCTCGAGCACCACGATCCGATCGGCCACCGCCCACCCTCGCCGCCGCCTCCCCGCGCAGCATTCCGATATATCTAAACGATCGACATATCTCAATCGATGACCTATGGTCTCCCCATGGCAGACCGTCAACTCCAAGAGCCGACACGCCTCGTGCTCACCGCACTGGCCGACGCCCCCCGGCACGGCTACGCGATCATCCAGGAAGTCCTGGCCATCTCCGGAGGCCGGACCAAGCTGCTCACCGGCACCCTCTACACGGCCCTGGACCGCCTGCTCCAGCAGGGCCTCATCCGGATCGACCACGAGGAGGTCGTGGACGGACGCCTGCGCCGCAGCTTCACTCTGACCGAGCAGGGTCGCAGCGTCCTCGGCGAGGAGACCGAGCGCCTGCGCGCGGGCGTGGCCGAGGCCGACCGCCGGCTCGCGCTCGGCCGACTCCAGCTGCACGGGGGGACGGCGTGAGCGACCCGACCGCGGTGACGACCACGAGCACGGCCACGCCTGCGACCACGCCCGTGGCCGGCACTCGCCCGCTCCCCGCGAGGCTCCCACTACGCGCCCTCTACCCCGCCAAGTACCGTGCCGCACACGGTGACGAGATCACCGCCGTGTTCGCCGAAGTCGTCCAGGATGCCGAGCTCGGCACCGGGCTGCGCGAGTGGGCCGCGCTCGCCGCGCACGCCCTGCGGCTGCGCACCCGCCTCAGCTCGGCCGACCCCGTCGGCCGGATCGCCGCCGGCGCCGCGCCGTTCGTCCTCGCGGGCGGCGCCGGCCTGAGTGCGGTCCACCTGCTGCTCGGGTTCATCCACCCCGACTTCCCCTACGGCTGGGGGAACCCCGTCCGGGCCGCCGCGGGCCTGCTGCAGACCGGTCCCTGGCTCCTGGCTCTGCTCTGCGCCGGTCTCGGCCGCTGGTCGGCGGCTCGCGCTCTGGTCGTGGTGGGCACCCTCGGGCGGCTCGCGATCGTGCTGGCGTTCCATCACGTCCACTCCGGGCCGGCGTGGGCGCAGTACCACGGCCTCCTCGGCTTCTGGACCACCCTCGGCGCACTGCTGCTCGTCGCCCCACCGGACGGCGTCGACCTGTCCCGGCGCGGCCGCAGCGGAGTCGCGCTCGCCGCCATTGCCGTCGCCGTGCCGCTCTGCACGCTCCTGGTCCTGTGGCAGGTCCCGCGGCCCTCCCGCCCGGACGCGTTCTTCGACCTGGCCTTCTCGCCGACCCTCGAACGCCTGACAGACGACTCCAGCCATTGGCCCGCTGCGGTGCTGAGCCTCGCCCTCCTCCTCCACCTCGGTGCCCGGCGCCCCGACCGTCTGCGCGCCGCCGGCATCGCGCTGGCGGCGCTCCCCTGGACGGTCCTGGTCAGCCCGCCGTTCTCCGAGCAGCCCGCGTTCGACAGCCGCGAGCTACTGCACAACACCGTGGTCGTCCTCGGCCTGCTCGGCGGCGCCACGCTCCTGGCCGCCGTCAGCCGCACCTACTGGCGCACCCGCCCCGTCGAACCCGCCGGTCTGGTGTGACAACCCACCTCCCCGGCTGACCCTCCGGCCCCGCTCTCCCGCCACCTCAGGCGCCCACTTCGTGGGCGCCTGAGGTGTATCCGGCCGCCGCAGCGCCGCCATCTGCGGTGCAACCGACGGCGCGGCCGGTCGGGCCCGACGGCCGTCGCCCCCACTGCATGAATTGACCATCGACATATGTTGATCGATGACTTATTGTCTTCAGGTGACGGCCAGTCAGCCATGCGGGCTGACAGACCTCGCGCTCGCCACTCGGCCGCCCCCGCACG
This sequence comes from Kitasatospora cystarginea, assembly GCF_039533515.1. Lineage (NCBI taxonomy): Bacteria > Bacillati > Actinomycetota > Actinomycetes > Kitasatosporales > Streptomycetaceae > Kitasatospora > Kitasatospora cystarginea. The sequence continues at coordinate 331,517 of NZ_BAAATR010000001.1, forward strand.
CGCCGGAAACGGTTCGCCGTCAGGCCCACCGGCCCAGTGCGCCCGACCGAGCGGGCCGCCCCCACTCGCCCGGATCCGCCGATCCGAACACCCCGACACCCCGTCAGGCAACCCGAAACACCCCACGCGCAACCTCCGTTCCCGCATCCCGTGAAAGGACTGCCGTGCATCACCGCACTTCCAGGCCCAAGGCGCTCGGCCTCGGCCTGACCACCTTCCTGGCCCTGGCCCTCGTCGCCCCTCCCGCCCTGGCCGCGGCATCCGCCCCGGCGGCCGACGCCGACCCGGTCCCCGGCCTGGTGGCCGGTGAGGACACCGCCACCCCGCAGCTGGTCACCGGCCTGGCCGAAGCGGCCCCCGGCAACCCGGCCGACGCCGCCCGGGCCCACCTCGCGGCCCACCGGGACCGGTACCGGGTCGACCCCGGACAGCTGACCGCGATCGCCACCGACCGCACCGACGATGGCGGACACACCGTCAGGTTCCAGCAGGACCGGGGCGGCATACCGGTGCTCGGCGCGCAGTACCTGGTCCACCTCACCGGCGACGGCGCCCAGCAGCGCGTCGAGTCGGTCGGCGGCAAGTACTTCACCGGCCTCACCGCGCCGACCAGGCCCACCATCCCGGCCGAGACACTGCGCAACCTGGCGCTCAGCTCGATCGAGGACGAGCACGCCCGGGCCGGGGCCAGCGCCGAGGACCGCGGCCTGGTGATCCTGCCCGGCGGCACAGGCCAGCTGGCCCAGCACTTCACCGTGCACAGCACCACCCCGGCCGCCGGCGGCCGACTCGTCCGCGAGGTCTACGTGGACGCCACCGTCGGCGCGATCGCCCTCGCAGGCGCCGCCGCCCCGTACACGGTCGGGGCGGACACCGGCACCGGCCCCACCACCCCGAGCGACACCGGTATCGAACCCGCCACCGGCACCGCCCCGGACGCCTTCGGCCACTCCACCAAGGTGAACATCGGCCGTCTGCCGGACGGGAGTTACCAGCTCACCGACCTCACCCGTCCCGCTGCCATCACCACCTACGACGCGGCCGGACGGGACTGGGGCGACTTCCAGGGCAGGATCCCCGCCGACAGCCACCCGGTCCGCTCCCCGAGCCCGGACTTCCCGGCCGCCACCGGCAGCAGCGGCGCCACCGACGCCCAGCTCGACGCCGCCATCGTGTACGACTTCTACCACGACCGGCTCGGCCGCAACGGCCTGGACGGCAAGGACGGCCCGATCACCTCCGTGGTCGACGTGACCGACGGCGGCGACCCGTTCCCGAACGCCTACTGGGACGGGCAGAAGATGGTCTACGGCGGTGGCGGCCCCCAGTACAACCCGTTCTCCGTGGCACTCGACGTGGCCGGGCACGAGATGACCCACGGCGTCATCCAGCACACCGCCAACCTGGTCGGCTTCGGCCAGGCCGGCGCGATGAACGAGGCACTGGCCGACTACTTCGGCAACGCCATCGAGGTGACCGCCCGCGGCATGTCGATGAACGACCCGAAGGCCGCCCTGCTCGGCGAGAGCCGGTGCCGCACCGGCACCCCGGAGGCCTGCGCCCAGCGCCGGTTGGACGACCACCGCACCACCGTGAACGACTACCTCGGCGCAGGGATCGGGCTCGACAGCGGCGGGGCGCACCTCAACTCCACCATCTTCTCCGGTGCGTTGTGGGACATCCGGCGCACCCTCGACCCGCTCACCGCCGACCGGCTGGTCTACCGCGCGCTCGCCGACTACCTGACCCCGATGGACGACTTCGTGGACGGGCGCAACGCGGTGCTCGCCGCCGGCCGGGCGCTCCACCTCAGCCGCGCCCAACTCCGAGCCGTGGCAGGCGCGTTCGATGCGCACGGGATCCAGGCCGGCTGGCAGCACCGGCTCGGCATGGACAGCCGCACGCTGCTGAGCGACGCCTCCGCCCCGTCTGCGCCGGCTGTCGCCGACGGCCACTGGGTGATGGCCGACGCCGACCCGACCGGCAAGGCCCAGCCCGCCCTGTACACCGGCTCCACCACCGGCCGCGGCGCCCCCACCCGGCTCAGCCCGGACGACGGCCGCGTGCACGGCTGGGCCGCCACCGACGGCACCTCCGCCGCCTGGCTGGCCGTCGGCACCGACGCCCAGGGCAGGTGGGGGATGGAGGTGCTGACCCGCTCGCTGGCCGGCGGCCCGATCCGCAGCCTGTTCAACTCCACGGGTACCACCCGGGAGCCCGGTGAGGTCGCGATCTCCGGCAACGACATCGCCTTCAAGGTGACGGACTCCGCCACCGGCCGGACCCGGATCCACCTCTCGCACGGCGGCGGCCCGGCGGTGGAACTCCCGCTGTCCGACGGCCACCGGATGTCCGGCCTCACCCTCAAGGACGGCAACCTCGGCTGGACCGAGTCCTGGGCCTCCGGGCAGGATTACGTCGACGCGGCGACCGTCTACTCGATCCCCGCCGGCAAGGTCACCGCCCAGTACGTGGCGGACGCACCGGGTGGCAGCAGCCCCGACGCGATCACCTCCACCCTGCTCGCGGGCGGCCGCCTGCTCTGGGTGGAGACGCCCGGCGACCGTACCAAGCGCAGCTCGGTCCGCTCCGGTGCCCTGGACGGCTCCGGCGTCACCGACGTGCTGCCCGGCACCTCCCCGGACGCCCCGCCCGCGGGCACCGCCGTCACCATCACGGCCTCCGACCTGGCCGTCACCTACGGGGGCGAGAGCCGCAAGCCCGCCGACGGCTGGACCAATGCCGCGCTTCCCAAGCTCTGGCAGCTCCCGATCACCGGCGGCACCCCCGAGCGCGTCTCCTGCAACCGCGGCGGCCAGTACCAGGCCGCAGCCGACCAGGGCACCCGGGTCCTCTGGCTGGACGCCACCCCCGGCCGCACCGACCTGGTCACCCGCGACCGCCCCGCCGCCGGCTGCTGACCCGCGCTCGCTCAGCGCACGAGGAGGGGCCGGGCGTGCACACCGCTCGCCCGGCCCGCTTCGACCTCAGGCCGTGACGGCCGCCTCCAGCTGCTCGGCGCTGTCGGTGCGCTCCCAGGTGAGGTCCGGCAGCTCGCGGCCGAAGTGGCCGTACGCCGGAGCCGTACGGGCAGCCCGCGCGCAACCACCACAGGTCAGGCACCCCGGTGGATACCGCCTCCGCCGAGGGCAGCACGAAGTGCGACCAGGGCTGCCGGTGGACGTCAGAAGAAGGTCCGCACCAGGTCGACCACGCGCGGGAGTTCGGCGTCGGCGTCGTCGAGCACCGGGATCATCGTCCACTTGTCGAAGACGGTGCAGGGGTGGGAGAGGCCGAGCCGGACGATGTCGCCGACCTGGACGTCGGTGTCCCGCAGGAAGGCGTGCTGGTCGTTGAGCGCGGTGATCCGTCCGCCCGCCAGCCGGCCGCCGCCGCGGACGAGCTGGGGCTCGGGCAAGTCGTAGTCGTAGGAGAGGTCGCGCTTGCCGCCGTCGAGCAGGGCGAGGCCCGGCTCGGGGCGGGAGACGGCCCTGGTCCAGGCGTGCAGGGCGGAGCGGAACGGCCGCTCCGAGTGGGCCCGGGCGAGCGGGGAGATGCCCCGGTAGAAGCCGTCGTCGTGGGCCAGGTAGGCACCGGAGCGCAGCACCACCCGGGTGCGCGAGTCGCCGAGCGGGGCGAGGAGTTCGGTGACGGTGTCGAAGTAGGCGCTGCCGCCCGCGGTGACCCAGACCTCGTCGGCCTGGTCGAAGAGCCCCTCGGCGTCCAGGAGCCGGTACAGCTCGGCCAGGTCGGCCACCCAGCCGGCGACCGCGGCGAGGGAGTCGGCGGTGGCGTCGTGGGCGATGGCGCCCTCGTACCCGCTGACACCGGCCAGCCGCAGGCCGGGCGCGGCGTGCACGGCCCGGGCGACGGCCTGGGCCTCGGCAACGGTGCGGCAGCCGGTGCGGGCGCCGGGCGAGCCGAGTTCGACGCAGACGTCCACGGGAGCCGGGGCGCCACGCAGTGCGGTGTCCATCAGCTCGACCGAGCGGACGGAGTCCACCCAGGAGGCGAAGCGGAACTCCGGGTCGGCGGCGAGGTCCGCGGACAGGCGGCGCAGCCCGGCGGGGTCGAGCAGGGTGTTGGCGAGGTGGATCCGGCGCAGGCCGAAGGCGCGGGCGACGTTGACCTGGGGCAGGTTGGCGAGGGTGATGGCGGTGGCCCCGGCGTCGAGCTGGCGCTGCCAGAGGACGGGAGCCATGGTGGTCTTGCCGTGCGGGGCGAGGTCGACGCCGGCCTTGGCGCACCACTCGGCCATGGTGGCCAGGTTGTGGTCGAGGGCGCCCGCGTCGAGGGTGACCAGGGGGGTGGCGAGGTCGTCCAGGGTGGGGCCGGTGGCCAGGTACTCGGCGACGGTCGCGCCCCAGGCCGCGGCGGGGACGGCCTTGAACCGCCAGTCGAGCCGCTCCTCGGCGAGCGCCGCCACCCGGGTGCGGTCGATGACCTGTGGGATCTGCACCATAGCCGTTGTCCTCCGAATTCGGCGCTGCACAATACGCAAAATTCCTCGCATAATATGCCTTTACTGATCTGACCTCAGCCCTGGACCGAGGTCAAGGCACTCTCCGAGGAGTACCCAGGTGACACCGCCCGCCGCCGTCTGCCTCGGCGAGTCGATGGCCGCCCTCCTCCCCGACCGCCCGGGACCACTGGAGCGGGCGGAGAGCTTCCACCCCGGCTTCGGCGGCCCCGAGTCCGACGTCGCGTGCACCCTGGCCGCGCTCGGCGTCCCGGCCGCCTGGATCAGCCGGGTCGGCGCGGACGGCTTCGGCCGGCAGCTGGTCCGGCGGATCGCCGCGCACGGCGTGGACACCTCGGCGGTCGGCTACGACGAGTCCCGCCCCACCGGCCTGTACCTCAAGGAGACCGGCTCCGGCCAGGAGCACCCGTACGACCTCGGGGCGGGCCGCACCCGGCTGCACTACTACCGGCGCGGCTCGGCCGCCTCCGCGATGGGCCCCGAGCTGCTGGCAGAGCCGGCCGCCGCCGCCCTGCTGGCCGCCGCACCGCTGATCCATCTGACCGGCGTGACGCCGGCGCTCTCCGACAGCTGCCACCGCCTGGTGCGCACCCTGCTGGCCGTCCCGGACAAGCTGGTCAGCTTCGACCTCAACTGGCGCCCCGCGCTCTGGGCCGGGCGGGACCGGCAGGCGCTGCGCTTCCTGATGAACGCCTCGGGCATCGTGCTGCTCGGCGCCGACGAGGCGCGCGAGGTGCTCGGCACCGACGACCCGGCCGCACTGCGCAAGCTGCTCCCCCGTCCGACCGTCCTGGTGCTGAAGGACGAGGCGCACCGCGCCACCTCGATCGCCCGGGACGGCTCGACCGTCTGTGAACCCGCCCTCCGGGTGGCCCCGGTGGAGCCGACCGGAGCGGGCGGCGCCTTCGCTGCGGGCTATCTGGCAGGCACACTGAGGAACTTGACCGAGCCCCAACGCCTGCGGCTCGGACACCTCGCGGCGGCGGCCGCCCTCACCACCCGTGGCGAGCTCGGCGAGCTGCCGCCCGCCGCCCTGATCGAGCGGCTGCTCGCGGCGGACGAGGCGGGCTGGGCCGCGACCACCGTGGACGGCGCGGGCTTCCACCCGGCGGCCGTCGGCTGAACCGCCCTCAGGCCGACCGGCCACGAGGAATGTCGGTATCAGGGTGACCGCCCCGGGCTGACGCATGCTTGGGCCATGTCCGTTTTCAACCTGAGCAGTGCTTTCATCACGTTCTTCGCCGTGGTGGGCCCGCCGAAGGTCCTGTTGACCTTCGCCCACCTCGCCCGGAAACGCACCGGGGCCGAACTGCGCCGACTGGTCCTGGCGAGCACCGTGCTGGCCGCGCTGGTCGGCGTCACCCTGGCGTACGCGGCGGACTTCCTCACCACCTTCTTCCACATCAGCGACCAGTCGCTGCTGCTGGCAGGCGGGGTGATCTTCTTCATCTATGCCGTCGCCCTGGTGCTGGGCATGCACCTCGTCGGCGGGGAGACGGCGGGGGCCGAGTGGGACAACCCGCTCGCCGAGGGGCTGCGCGAGCTGCTGCTGCCGTACATCGCCAGCCCGCTGGCGGTCACCGCCGTGATGGTCGAGTCGCTGCAGAGGGACACCTGGTCGTGGCACAGCACCATCGCCGGGGCCTATCTCGCGGTGGTGCTGATCAACTGCTTCTCCGTACTGGCCCTCTCCAGCGTGCTGCACCGCAGCCACCAGACCTCGCTCCAGGTGCTGTCCCGGCTGCTCGGACTCCTGCTGGCCGCCGTGGGAGTGGAGTTGTTCCTGGCCGGTCTGGAGAGCCTCGGCGCCCACTTCCCGCACCACTGACGGTCGTTGACCGCAAGGTCAGGGGAGCTCGACCGGGCGCCAGGGGACCGGGGTGGAGAGGATCATCGAGCTGGACGGCTGCCCGTAGACCGCCAGGCGGTCGATCAGCTGCTCGAAGTCGGCCATGCTCCGGGCCGCCACCAGCAGGACGCAGCAGGCCCCGCCGGTGACCCGGTGCAGCTGGAGCACCTCCGGCCAGCGGGCGACCTCGGGATCGCGCAGCACACAGCGCCGGCCGTAACACTGCATCTGCACCAGCGCGGTGACGGTCAGTCCGGCCGCGTCGAGGTCGATGTGCGCGTGATAGCCGCTGATCACCCCGTCCGCCTCCAGTCGCCGGACCCGCTCGGCGACGGCCGGCGGGGAGAGCTTGACCCGGCGGGACAGCTCATTGAAGGAGAGCCGGGCGTCGCCCTGCAACTCGGCGATCAGGAGACGGTCGACGGCGTCCACGGCTGCTCCCGGAGTGAGGGTTTCGTTCCATAAGGTCTGATCGGGCCAACAGGTTCCGAACGTAAACCGGTTTCGCCGATCCGGTGTGCACTGCCCATTCAAAGGCCACTGCGGCCGCCGCACAATGGTGTCGCGGGAGATCAGCAGCCGATGGCTCGGCGGTGACCGCGGCAACCCGCGCGTCCAGGAGGAACCGGCATGGTCCAGAACGGCATCACCACCCCGAAACTCTCCTTCCGCCCGGCCGAGGACGTGGTCCACGGCACCCCGTACGCCCAGTACGCCCGGCTGGAGACCCTGCACAGCCTGCAGCACCCGCGCAGCGCCGAGGACGCCGAGCTGTCGTTCATCATCGCCACCCAGGTGATGGAGCTGCTCTTCGACCTGCTCCGGCACGAGTGGACGGCGGCCCAGCGGTCGCTGCGCGGGGACGACGTGCCGGCCGCGCTCGCCGCCCTCCGGCGCGGCACCCACGTCCAGGACGTGCTGATCTCCTCCTGGGACCTGCTGGCGACCATGACCCCGCGGGAGTTCGGCGCCTTCCGGCCGCTGCTCGGCGAGGCCTCCGGCTTCCAGTCCTCGGCCTTCCTGCGGCTGGAGTTCCTGCTCGGCAACAAGAGCGAGTCGCTGCTGCGGATGTACGAGTCCGACCCCGCCGTGCACACCGAGCTCACCGCCGCCCTGCACGCGCCCGGCCTGTACGACGACGTACTGGCCCTGCTGTCGCGGCGCGGACTCGCCGTGGCGCACCGGCCAGGCACCGCCCGCTACCGGCCCGCCCCGGAGGTCGAGACGGCCTGGCGGCAGGTGTACACCGAGCCCGGGCACGCGGAGCTGGCCCGGCTCGGCGAGGCGCTGCTCGACACCGCCGAACGGGTGACGCGCTGGCGCCAGCGGCACCTGTCCGCCGTCAAGCGCGCCATGGGCGCCAAGCCCGGCACTGGCGGCTCCAGCGGCCTGGCCTGGCTGAAGCAGTCCGCCGACCAGGACGTCTTCCCCGAGCTCTGGACCGTCCGCGACCAGCTCTGAACGGGCGCGCATCCGGGGTGCGCCCTCCCCGTGCCGCGGCCCGTGCCGCTTCGGTGCGTGCCGCCACGGCCCGTACCGCTACGACGTGAACGCGCTCTCCAGACCGTCGAGCCGCAGCGGCGTACCGGGGAGGATCGCGGTGCGGTCCGCGACGTCCACTATCCGCACCGCGATCCGGTGCACCGCCATCTCGTACTGCTGCCGGTACTTGCGCAGGCTCGCCAGCCCGTACAGCCCCTCCTCGACGTAGGACGAGCCGAGCCCGCTCTGCACGTACTGCAGTCTGGCCGCCACCGGCGGGAGTTCGGCCAGCGGCACCGGCGACCAGAGCACCGGCACGATCCCGCTGGCCCACCCGGTCGCCCGCCCCCGCCGCTCGAAGGCCGTCCACTCCCTCCCGCACCGCTCGGACCGGAAGTAGCTCCGCGAGTACAGCGGCACCAGCACCCGGCAGCTGGCCAGCGCCTCGGACACCCCCCGGTCCGCCTCCGGATCGGCCGGGTCCAGCCGGTCCATGAAGCCGGCGGGCACCGCGCCCGGCAGTGCGGTCAGCTGCAGTACCTCCTCGGTCAGATCGGCGAACAGCTGCTCCACCAGCGGCTGCGGGCGCTCGGTCACCGGGTAGCTCAGGAAGAAGTACGGCTGCGCGGGCCCCGGCGGCTCCGCGTCCCACGCCGTCTCCTGGCGGAAGTTGCGCGAGTGCGAGGCGGCGTTCGGCCGACGGGTCGGCACGCTCTGCGAGGAGCGCGGCGAGGGCCGCCCCGTCTCCCCGGTGACGGCCGGGTTGCGGGAGAACAGGAAGGGCCGGTCCCCCCAGGAGAAGATCCGCGACTGGGCGAGGTCCACCTCGCGGATGCCCCGCTCGTGCACCTCGCGGATCAACTGACCAACCGTCAACTCAGCAGGGGATCCCGGGCTTCCGTCCCGCAGCACCCGGGCGAGCCGACTGGCGTAGGAGCGCGCCGACGGCTGCCGCATGCTCACCACCACGTGCGTGTCGGAGGAGTCCTCCATGATCGCGGGCTCGTCGGGCAGCACCTCCTGCCAGCCGTCGATGACCAGCAGCCGACTGCGGGCCCGCGCCGCCGCCATGGTCTCCAGCATCGCCACGCAGTCCACCGACCTGGCCGCGGGGCCCAGCGTCAGCCGCTCGACCGGCGGCCCGGCCGCCTCCCCGCCGACGTAGACCACCAGGACGTCCTCCGCCTCGGCGACGGCGGACCGCAGTGCGCGCTGGAAGGCGACCGGGTCGTCCACGCCGGCCCAGACGCGTTCCGGGGCGAGTCCGACCAGGGCCCGGCTGGAGAGCGCGGCGGCGAGGCCGGTGACGTCGCCGCTGGCGCGGAACTCGTGCTCGGCGAGCGGCTCGGCCGTCGAGGCTCGCGAGGTGGTGAGCAGCAGCACGGCCCGGGACCGCTCGGGGTCGGGCAGGCCGGGCGGGGCCTGCGGCACCGGGACCGGCCGCCGGTCCGGCTGCGGCACCTGCTGGAGCACGGGTGCGGTCGGGCCGTCCAGCAGCCGCAGCGCGGCGGGACTGATCAGGGCGAAGGCGCGGCGTTCCAGCGCCACCGCCGCTCCCCCGCTGTCGGTGGCCGCCAGGGCGGCGAACTCGCCCGGCGCCCGTCCCGCCCGTTCGGCGATCTGCTCGCCGACCCTGGCGAGCAGTCCGACGGCCTGGTGGGTGGTCGAGCGCGGCAGCGTGTTCAGCAGCAACTCCCGCACCCCCGACCGGAATTCGAAGTGGTCTCGGCGGCCATCGCGCTCCTTGAGCAGCCCGCTGACCACCACCTCGGCAAGGTGCTGGGGCTGCGGGCGGGTGAAGCTGGCGCGCTGTAGCAGCCGCATCACGGGCAGGGCGGGGGTGGTGAGTGCAGTGAGCCCGGCCAGGGTGAAGGCCTCCCGGGAGGCCACCGAGCGGAAACGCAGGACCAGTTCCTCCGGGCCGAGTTCGTGCGGTTCGGGCAGCGGTTCGACGTCGTCGGCGTACTCGGCCGGGGCGGGGCCGACCAGCAGCGCCGAGCCGACCACCTGGCCGCCGGCCGGACTGCCCACCAGGCGGGCCCAGTTGGCGATCCAGCCGGCGTTCGGTTCCAGGACGGGCAGCGGCAGCTCACCTGGCCCGGGCGGCAGCTCGCTGAACGGCGCGAAGCCGTACGCCGAGTTGGGGACCCCCGCCTCGGGTGCGGACAGCAGGCCGACCTCGGGCGGCAGCGCGGCCAGCTGCCACAGCCGCTCGGGCAGCGGCTGCACCACGGCGACCGGGGCCCGGCGGGCCAGCGTGTGCAGGGTCCGGTACCAGTGGTTGCCGGCCGCGCCGGGCCGCCACTGCGGGCCCATGCAGTCGCTGAGCACCAGCACCACCGTGCGGGCGTCGGCCATCGGGCGGGTCGCCAGCCGTCCGCTCGCGTCGAGGCGGGTCCGCACCACCTGGCGGAAGGCGCCGGTCTGCACCAGCAGGGTGTGCAGTTCCTGGAGCAGCGGGCGCCAGAGCGCCATGGTGGGGCCGCAGTCGAAGACCAGGTGCAGGTCGAGCCAGCGCTCGGTGCTGGGCCGCAGCACCGGCAGTACCGGGCGCCGGCCCTGCGCGCACCCCGTCCCGTGCGCCAGGCGGTCCGCGGTGGCCGCGTCGGCCAACCGGTTGGCGGTGGCGTCCTCGTCCAGTTGGACGTGCCGGGGGTCGGGAACCCGCCGTTTGAGCGGGCGCAGCGCCCGCTGCAGGGTGAGCGGGCGGGCCAGCATCGGCACGCTCGGGGTGGGGACGGCCGCGACGGCGGCCACCGCGTCCTCCGGATCGCCGGAGGCCAGGTGCAGGGCGGTGCGGACGCTCTGCCCGGCGCCGGCCGCGGTGCCGGTGCTGCGGCCGGCCGTCCGGTTCGGGTCGACCAGGCGGTCCTGGCGGCGGGCGCCCGGCCCCCCGGCACCACCGCCCGTCTCCTGGCCCGCGTCGCCCTCGCGGCCGCGGGCGGCGAGCCAGAGCAGTTCGGCGAGTTCCACCGGCCCCGGATCGGCCAGTCCGAGCTCGGTGAGCAGGGCGGCGAGCTGGTCGAGCGGTCCGGCGGTGCCCGGCGCCTGGTCAGAAGACATCGTCGTCCTGGCCTCTGCTGAGGTACGGCATCACCTGGGCGGCCAGGGCCGCCCGGTCGGCGGCCTCGGCGAGTTCGGGGCGGGAGGTCAGGTAGATCGCGTTGAGCAGCTGGTCGGTGGCGAGTTCGCCGTCCTCCCGGCGGCCCAGGAAGACCTCGACGATCTCGCCGACCAGCCGGGCGTCGGCCTCGGGCAGATGGGCCTTGACGATCTCCTCCAGCTCGGCGCCTTCGGGACGGCGCAGCTCCAGCACCACGCAGCGGCGCAGGAAGGCCGCCGGGAACTCGCGTTCGGCATTGCTGGTCAGCACGGTGAACGGGAAGGCCCGGCAGCGCACCCGGCCGCCGCTGATCGGCGCCCGGTGGCAGCCGTCGGCGGTGAGCACCTGGGCCTCGGGCTGCTGCGGTGCGGCGCGGACGAGTTCGTCGATCTCGTACTGGCCGTCCTCCAGCACGTGCAGCAGGTCGTTGGGCAGGTCGAGGTCGCCCTTGTCGATCTCGTCGATGAGCAGCACCCGGGGCCGCCGGTACGGGAGCAGGGCGGTGCCGAGCGGGCCGAGGCGCAGGTGCTCGTCGAGGGCCGCGCCGTACGTCCGGGGCCCGGCCTGGTTGGCGGCGTAGAGGCGGGAGAGCGGGTCGTACTGGTAGAGGCCGTCGCGCAGGGTGGAGCGGCTGGTGATGTTCCAGCGGAGCACCGGGCCGAGGCCCAGCTCGCGGGCGACGGCGTACGGGAGGCTGGACTTGCCGCTGCCGGGCGGACCGGTGACGAGCAGCGGGCGGCGCAGGTAGAGGGCCGCGTTGACGAGCTCGACGGTCTCGGGGGTCGGCCGGAAGGTGCCCGCCCGGTGGCCCGCGGTGGTGGCCCAGCGCTGGTCCGCGCCGTCCGCCCGACCGACCGGACCGTCCAGCGGCGGTCCGCCGTCGAAGGCGCGCCAGGGCGGCGGCGGGGGGAGTTCGGCGAGCGCGTCGTGGGGCTCCTCGACGCCCCGGTAGATCGGCTTGAGCGGCATGCTGCGGCCCTCTCGTGCTAGTCGCTCGGGTGGCGGGGTGGTTGGGCGGTCGGGGCGACCCCGTAGGGTCGGTGCGGGCTCGGCACGACCTGCGGGTCCTCCCAGAGCAGCACGAGCCCGGCCGACCAGTGCGCGCCCGGGTCCTCGCCCTCCTCCGCCTGGTGGCGCAACTCCCTCACCCGGCGCGGCAGGTCGTCCAGCTGGAGATCGGCCAGCTCGACTGCAAGTCTGTCAAGGAACCGCCTGTTCCGGCAGGTCTCGACGTAGGTGTGGTCGGTGGTACAGGTGTGTTGGGTCCACATGACGGCGGGCGCACCGGCCTTGAGCGCCGCCGCGAGCAACGGTTCGTACGGGGTGCCCTTGGGCGGGCCGGGCAGCACGGGCAGGTCCGCGCGCGCCACCGGACGCAGCCGCTGGTAGAGCCGTTTGCTGTCCGGGACGGCGTGGCACGGGATCGGGTACAGGGCGGCGCTGTGGTCCTCCCGCATCCGGGCCCACTTCATCTCCAGGTGGCGCCGGTCGGCGGCGTTGGCCCGGCGCAGCTGGTCCACCACCACGACCGCGTGGTCGGCGCCGAGCGGACCGAAGTCCTTGCGCCTGGCCCAGCTGTGCACGGGCTGGGTGATCCACTTCCGGGGCAGCGCGAAGATGATCAATTCGGCGCCGTCCGGCTCCAGTTGGCCGATCTCCTCCTCGATCCGCTCGCGGACGAAACCCGGCAGCATCGAGCTCAGCATGGTCCGCGAGTGCGGCTCGCCGAGCACACCGTCGCGGATGGCGGAGATCGACACATGGAACATCCTGGTCCCGGCACCGCTCGGCTGGATGTCCACCAGGATCGGGCGCCAGCACTCCCGGCGCGGGGCGGCGCGCACCGGCTCCCCTGGCGCGGGGACGGTGCCGCGGGACGCGCCGGCGTACGGCACACCGGCGGCGAGCCAGCGGGAGAGCCCGGCGCGCAGCCGCTCGTCCTCGGCCGACTCGGCCAGCCGGCCGACGAAGTCCAGCACCGGATGCAGCCGGCCGACCGGCTGCGGAACCTCGGAGAGCAGGTACCAGGCCGCCTCCCAGAGGTTGCGCGGCCGGGTCGGCGGGTCCGGGCAGCCCAGCCGGCCGGCCGCCGCGCGGTACAGCTCCAGCGGGTCGGCCGCCACGTCGGCGTCCGCCAGCAGCAGCCGCAACTCCCTCACCACGTCCGCCGGTACGGCCGCCCCCGGGAGCCGGTCGGCCACCTCGGGCGCGTACCGGGCGATCGCCTCGTCGGGCAGCATCTGGCCGAGCCGGACCGCCGGGACACCGCCGTGCCGCCGGGCCCGGTCGTCCACGCCTCGCCAGAGGGTGTCCTGCGCCGCCGTCACGATGCCGACCACTTCCCCGGTCCCGGCGAGCACCACCGGGCCGCCGCTGAACCCGGGCGCGAGCGGCATCCCCGTGCCCTCGTGCTCCAGTTGGACCAGCTCGCCGCCGATCCGCAGCGCGCCCCTGGTCAGCCGGACCTCGCTGCTCAACCCGCCGTCGTGCCCCTCGGGGAACCCGTACGCGGCCAACTGCGGCGCGTGCAGCCCGCTCCAGCCGTGCAGCGGCGCGAACCTGGCAGGGGTGGCCGTGTACGGCGAAAGCGCGGCGTCCAGCTCCAGCACCGCCACATCGCCGGTGCCGCCGGACCGTTCCACCCACGGGCCGCGCACGGCGACGGTGGCGCCGATCGGCGGGTGGTCGGGGCGCGCGGCGAGATGGACCCGCGCCCGGACACAGCCCTGCACCACATGGGCGCAGGTGAGCACCCGGCGGTCGGAGATCAGCAGCCCCGCGCCGGTGGTGGCGAACGGGCCCTCGGTGGTGATCCGGGTGAGCCAACTGACGTCCTGCCGGGCCGAGTCGGCGCCGGGGTCGAGCCGACCACCGCAGTCACGCTGAAGCGGCACGCCGTAGGCGGGGGCTTCGGGAACGTCGGGGGCGGGGTCGCGGTACGAGGACTCGCCGCGTGCGGGATCGCCGTAGCCCGCCGGGGCCGGGAGGTGCGTCACCTCCTGGTCCGGCAGGTAGTTGGCCGTCTCGTCGAACATGGTGTCGTCCCGGGTCCGCGGGCCGGCCATCAGGGTTCGTCGCGACCGGCCGGGATTCTCTCCGGCGCCCAGACGAGTTTGACCGTCAGATGGGCGTCGGTGGCGGTCTTGGCGATCAACGCCCCCGCCTCGGCCGAGAGTTTGACCCCGAACGCGATCTCCACCGCGTCCGGCTTCAGACTGCCGTCACGGAACGCCGCGAGCGCCGATTCGGCAGCCACCCGGACACCCGCGAGCGCCTGCTCGAAGGTCGCCGACGCGCGCTCCACCCCGGCGGTGACCGCTGACGAACCACGACCGACCGGCTGCATGCCGTACGGCTCGTCGTCCCCCAGGCCCTCCGTCTCGGCGCCCTCGACGCGCACCACGGCGCCGCCGACCGTCACGAACTCCGCATACTCAGGCACGACTTCCCCCTCAGCCTTCACCTTTGTTCTCCCAGGATGCCCTACCGGGGAGGAATGATTCCTCGACTCGGAGTCTCGAATCGCGCACCGATTCCCGCCGGATCCCCCCGAGCGGGTGACCGACTCATCGGGCCATCGGGCGGCAGGGGGCACTCCGCTGCTCCGCTACTCCTGCGCGGGGTTCGCAACGGCCTGCCCCGGCCAACGCCGGATGACTCCTCCCCGTGGGCCGCCGGTCGCCGAGGCGGGTTCCCCGATCAGCGGGCCGCACCTGCCGCGGAGCCGCCACGTCAGCACTGACCGGCCCTTCGAGGGCTTCCGGACCGGAAGCAGCCGATCACGCGCTGTGCTCGGCCACCCCCGACCACCGGGCGACCGACCACCTGGTGTTAGCGTGCCGAGGGCTCCGTCGACCGGACCCCGCCGGTTGCCCGCCGTCCGTCCGCCGGGCCCGGCCACCGTCCGCGAAGGGTGTCTCCTCCCATGGCCAAGCTCCTGCTGAGCCTGCACGTCCTGGCCGCAGTCCTGTTCATAGGCCCGGTGGCCGTCGCCGTGAGCATGTTCCCGGCCCGCGCCAAGGCCGCCCTGGCCGCCGGCCCCGACCAGGCCTCGGCCGCCGCCTCGGTGAAGCTGCTGCACCGGATCACCCAGGTCTACGCGCTGCTCGGGATCGCCGTGCCGGTGATGGGCGTCGGCACCGCGCAGGTGATGGGCATCATCGGCCAGGCCTGGCTGATCGTCTCCATCGTGCTGACCGCGCTGGCAGCCGGCGCGCTGCTGTTCTTCGTGCTGCCCGCCCAGCAGAACACCATCGACGCGCTCGACGCCGCGCCCGAGAGCGAGGAGCACACCCGGGCGACCGGCGGTCTGCGCCTGCTGCCGATGACCGCCGGGGTGTTCAACCTGCTGTGGGCCGTGGTGACGGTCATGATGGTGATCCGCCCGGGCTCGACCACCGGCGCCTGACCCCCGGCACCACGGCCGTCCCCGCGCGGCGGAAGCCCGCCCGGAGCGCCTGCCGCATCGAAGCCCCCGGCCCGCACCGGGGGCTTCGCCGTTCCCCCGGTCCGGCTCACCTCACGCGGCGAGCTCGTTCACGCGTCCCGGCCAAGGGCCGCCGCCGGAGGCGGTCGTCCCCGGTCAGCGGCTCGCCCTGACGGGCCTCCGCCCGCCGGGTGCGGGTTCGCCGCGCAGTGGTACGCCTGCCCGTTTCACCGCCCGGGCGACGATCGCGGTCTCGACCCGGGAGATCCCGAGTGGGCCGAGCGTCTCGGTGGTGAAGCGGTAGAGCCCGGCGTGGTCCGGGCAGAACACGGTGGCCATCAGGTTGGCCGGCCCGCTGGTGGCGAGCACTCCGTGCACCTGCGGGTGTCCGGCCAGCCGTTCACCGACCTCGGCGAGGCGGCCCGGTGGGACGTCCAGCCAGAGGTTGGCGTCGACCGTCATCCCGAGCAGCCGGGCGTCCACGGTGGCGTGCGTCCGCAGCAGGCCGCCGGCGGCCAGCCGGGCGAGCCGGCGGCGGACGGTCGACTCCGGCGCGCCCACTGCGGCGGCCAGTGCGGCGTGCGACCGCCGCGCGTCCTCGCCGAGTTCCGCGAGCAGCCGCCGGTCCAGCTCGTCCAGCGCGGGCGGCGGGGTGGTCGGCGGCTCCGGTTCCAGCGCGGCGGTCTGATCCGCCGCCAGATATCCGGCCCGCCACCGGCCGGCGTCCGTGAAGACGTGCAGGACGGCGTGTGCGCTCGCCTCCACCACCGAGCCGGTCGCCGGGAGTTGGGCGTGCACCAGGTGGTCGCGCGAGCCCGGGTCGGCCAGCATCACCGCGCTGACCTCGTGCCCACCCAGCATGATGTCGACGAACGGCACGTCCGGACGTGCCGCGAGCGCGTGCGCGATCGCCTCGACCTTGCCGCGGAGCACCCGGACCCGCAGCAGCAGCGCGCCGAGCGCGGCCTCCTCCACCGCGGGCAGCCGCACCACCCGCAGCGCCCCGGTGTGCTGGAGGCGGGCCAGCCTGCGGGTCACC
Source organism: Kitasatospora cystarginea (assembly GCF_039533515.1). Classification (NCBI taxonomy): domain Bacteria; kingdom Bacillati; phylum Actinomycetota; class Actinomycetes; order Kitasatosporales; family Streptomycetaceae; genus Kitasatospora; species Kitasatospora cystarginea. Next base: position 347,896 of record NZ_BAAATR010000001.1, read on the forward strand.
GTACGCGCCGAGACCCCGAGCACCTCGGCGATCCGGCCCGGCTCGGCCCGGCCGTCCACCTGGAGCGCGCAGACCAGCGACCGGTCCAACTCGTCCAGGACCTGATCCGCCATTTCAACCTCCCCCGTGTCTGACTTCCGCCACTGGGGCCGCAGGAAGCGTCCGCAGTCGCTGCCCTCACGGTACTTCTTGTCACGGCCGAGCACGAGAGCCGAGTACGAGAGCCCGGCCGAGAACCGAACCCGAGAACCGAACCCGAGGAGAACCCGCGATGGACGAGATCACCGCCCTGCTGCCCGCCGCCACCGAGGCCGTCGTGGCCGTGGGTGCCCACCTTGTCGAGCGGCACCGCCCGGAGCCCGCAGCCGCCGCGAATCTCGCCGGGGCGATGGCCGTCTTCAACGAACTGGACACCCCGGCCTCGGACTTGCTGCGGGAGCGGCTCACCGGCCTGCGGCCGCAGGCCGGTTGGCTGGCCGACGAGCTGGCCACCTCCATCCCGGTCAACGGTGAGTGGTGGAGCTGCGACGCCACCGACGGTGCGATCCAGTACCTGTGCGGACTGTCCCAGTGGGCGGTCACCGCGACGCTCATCCGGGACGGCGAGCCGGTGCTCGCCGTTGTGCACTCGCCGGTCCAGGGCTTCACCTACACCGCGGCCCTCGGCGGCGGCACCCGGCTGAACGGGCGGACGGTCCGGCCGCAGGTGCGCGAGCTGTCGGCGGCGGTCGCCACCACCAGCCAGCCGCCGACCGTCGCCGAGGACCCGGTCGCGCTGCGCCGGGCGGGCGAGTCGCTGTCGGCCCTGCTGCCCCGGGTGCTGGCGGTCCGCAACCTCGGTCCGACCAGCCTCCAGATCTCCCAGGTCGCCTCCGGCCATCTCGGCCTCTTCTGGCAGTACGGCGCGGACCCGGTCAACCTGCTGCCCGGCGCACTGATCGCCCGCGAGGCCGGCGCCCGGGTCACCACCACCGGCGGCACGCCCTGGACTCCCGCCGCCGACGGCTTCCTCGCCGCCGCCCCCTCCCTGCACTCCGACGCCGTCGCCGTGCTCGGTCAGGTCTCCTGATCCGGTGCGCGGCGCACCCGGCTACCTCTCACTGGTCCGACGTGCCCCCGACCGGCCCGTCCTCGCCCGCCACCCCGAACAGCGCCGCCGCGTTCCGGTAGCGGACCGCCCGCAGAACCGCCGGACCTCCGCCACCTCGGTCATGTCACGGGGCTCACGCGTGCCGCGCGCGGGCAAGGATCGCCTCGGTGTCCAGCCCCGTCGGCAGGGTGCCGTACGCACCGCCGTGGTCCCCGCCGAGCCGCGAGGCGCAGAACGCCTCGGCCACGGCCGGATCGCCGTGGCGGACCAGCAGCGAACCCTGGAGGACCAGCGCCATGAGTTCGACCACACGCCTGGTCCGGTACTCGACCTCGCGCAGGTCGCCCAGCTGCTTGCGCAGTTCGCCGACAGCCGCGTCGAGCCGCCGGTCCGCTCCCGCCGCCGCCTCGACCTCACCCAGGAAGGCCTCCACGGTGGCCGGCCTGCGGGCCATCGCGCGCAGCACGTCGAGCGCGGCGACGTTGCCCGAGCCCTCCCAGATGGAGACCAGCGGGGCCTCCCGGTAGAGCCGGGGCATGCCCGACTCCTCGACGTACCCGTTGCCGCCGAAGCACTCCAGCGCCTCCGCCGCGTGCCCCGGACCTCGCTTGCAGACCCAGTACTTGGTCACGGCCAGCCCCAACCGCCGTACCAGTGACTCCTGTTCGTCACCCGCGAGGCTCAGGTCGGTGGCGTTCGCCAGCCGCAGGGCGGCGGTGGTCGCCGCCTCGGACTCCACCACCAGGTCGGCCAGCACGTTGCGCATCAGCGGCTGGTCGACCAGCGCCTTGCCGAACGCCCGCCGGTGGGTGGCGTGGTGGAGTGCCCGCACGGCGCCCAGCCGCATCGCGGAGGCGGCGCCGAGGGTGCAGTCGAGCCTGGTCATGTTGACCATCTCGATGATGGTGGGCACCCCGCGCCCCTCCTCGCCGACCAGCCAGCCGACCGCGCCGTCGTACTCGATCTCGGCGGAGGCGTTGGAGCGGTTGCCCAGCTTGTCCTTGAGCCGCTGCAGCAGGATCCGGTTCCGGCTGCCGTCGGGCAGGACGCGCGGCAGCATGAAGCAGCTCAGCCCGCCGGGCGCCTGGGCGAGGGTGAGGAAGAGGTCGGACATCGGCGCCGAGGTGAACCACTTGTGCCCGGTCAGCCGGTAGCTGCCGTCCGCCTGCGGCACAGCGCTGGTGGTGTTGGCACGGACGTCGGAGCCGCCCTGCTTCTCGGTCATCGACATGCCGGCGATCAGTCCGCGCTTGCCGCTCGGCTCCCGCAACCCGAAGTCGTACTCGGGCGCCGCCAGCAGCGCCTCCAGCCGGTCGCCGAGTTCGGGCGTCTGCCGCAGCGCGGGGACGGCGGCGTAGGTCATCGAGATCGGGCAGGTGTGGCCGGCCTCGACCTGGCCCCAGACGTAGAACTTCGCGGCCCGCGCGGTGTGCGCGCCCGGCCGGTCGTCGCGCCAGGGCGCGGCGTGCAGACCGTGCGAGACCGCGACCCGCATCAGCTCGTGCCAGGCGGGGTGGAACTCGACCTCGTCGATCCGGTGGCCGTAGCGGTCGTGGGTGCGCAGCACCGGTTCGTACTCGTTGGCCAGCCGCCCCCACTCGGCGGCCTGTTCCGTCCCGGCCAGCTCGCCGAGGCGGTGCAGTTCGGGCTCGGCCCAGCCGGCACCGGCCCGGTGGAGCGCGGCGAGCAGGGTGGGGTCGGTGGCGACGTCGTGGCCGTACTGGTCCGGCACCTGGTTGGTGACCTCGTGCGTGGACGGCATCGCGTCCTCCTCAGGAACTCCGAGTGGCTTTGTCTCCCTGCTCCGCGCCCAGGGCACGCTGGGCGAAGGAGACCAGGGCGGGGATCACGTCGTCCGGGTCCGATCCGGCGGCGAGCGGGCCGACCAGTGCCTCGCCGACCGCGCCGACCAGTGCGGCGGCGGTCAGTTCGGCGTCCTGGTGCGGTAGTTGACCGGTGGCGATGGCGGCCCTGATCTGTTCGGCGAACAGATCGCGGAACGCCCGCCGGAAGACGAGGCGTTCGGCGTCGACCACCGGGTCGGCGGGTTCGACGAGCAGGGCGTAGGCGAGCCGGGGGGCCTTGAGTGCCCGCGCGGCGAAGGTGCGGACCACGGCCGCCACCCGCCCGTGCGGCCCCTCGCCCCGGTCGGCCGCGTCCGCGACGGCCTCGCCGACGGCCGCCACCTCGCGCTCGACCACGGTGCGGAACAGCACGACGGACAGCTCGGCCTTTCCCCCGAAGTGCTGGTACACGCTACCGGTGGCGATCTTGGCCCGGCGCGCCACCGCCGCCACCGAGCAGCCGCCGTAGCCGTGTTCGGCGAGCAGCTCGACAGCGGCCTGGAGCACCGCCTCGCGCTGGGCGTCCAGCCGGGCCTGGACGGCGGGTGTGCGTCGGTATGCCACACCAAGAATTGAAGCACTGATTCAGAACTTCAGCCAGGGCCTCCGCCCGGAAGGCGGAACGGGCCGCCCGAGGGCGGCCCGTTCGGCGGACGGCGAGTGCGGTGGGGGCTAGGGCTTGGGCAGGGTGCACCCCGGCAGCGTGAGGTCCAGCCGGTTCCCGGCGGCGAAGCAGGACGGGATGAAGTACGTCTCCTCGGCGTAGTTGATGCCCTGGCGGACCGCCACATTGCCGTTCTCGTCGACCTCGCACGGGTTGTCGACGGTGCAGGACTCACCGTCCTCGTTGCCGGTGTTGTTGACCGCGACCAGCTGCCCAGTGCTGGTGTCCACCACCGGCGAGCCCGAGGTGCCGCCGATGGTGTTGCAGCTGGGGGTGTACCGGACGGAGTCCTTCCAGGTCCAGTCACCCTCCTTGAGTCGGTAGACGAAGCCGTCGATGTTGCAGGAGTAGGTCTTCTTCCAGTAGCCGGAGACCACCTTGATCGCGGCGCCCGCCACCGGGTGGGCCGTCGACATCGTCAACGGGCTTATCCCGTAACGGGATTTGATCGAGGCGTAGCTGGTGTTCAGCTGGTAGAGGGTCACGTCGGTGTCGGTCATGGTGCTGTAGACGACCTTGGTGGCCCGCAGCGTGCCCAGCCGTCCGCCGGTGGAGCTCAGCAGCGTGAAGCTGCGACTGGACGGCTGGTCGGTGATCACCTCGCCGGCGGCCGGCATCCCGGTCTCCAGACAGTGCCCGTTGGTCAGCACCAGCGCCGGGTCGCCGGCGGCGGAGTTCGGCATCCGCACCAGCGAGCCGGAGCAGTCGCTGAGCGCCACGGTTCCGGCGAAGTCCACCGTGACGGCGGGCGCCTTGGCCGAGGCGGGTAAGGCGGCGGCCAGGGTGGTCGCCCCGGCCAGCAGAAGTGCGGAGAACGCTCCGATGAGCGGCTTCTTCATGAAAGTGCCTCTCGGTGTGGGGGTCCTCCCAAGCTGACGTGGGCATGTTGGGTTGTCAATACGATGCGGACACCGGAGCATTGTTGGAAAGTCAGCCCGCTACCGATCGCGACCGGCCGTGAGCCGACACCCGAACCCCCGTCAGCCCTCGCGCCAGTGCCTGCGCCCCACACTGATCAGCCGCAACTGGGTCCGCGCCGTGGCGGCGATCCGCGCCCGGTCCGCGGGCCCCGCGGCATCGAGGAAGGCGACGGCGGTCGCCACCATGTGGTCGACGTACAGCTCCGCGAGCATCCGCACGTCCGCCGCGCTCCACCCCTCGGACTCCGGCTGCGCGCCCAGCGCCTCGGCCACCTCGTCGGCGAACCGCGCCAGCTCGGCGGCGATCGCGGCCCGCACCGGCTGCACCCCGCCGTGCCGCTCGCGCGCCAGGAAGCGGACGTACGCCCGGCGCTCCCGGACATGCCCGGCGATCAGTTCGACCGTACGGTCGATCAGCTCACCGGCCTCGGCCTGCTCGGCGAGCGCGCCCCGCACCAGGCCGTGCAGACTGGCCAGCGATTCCTCCACCAGGACCACGCCCAACTCCGCCAGATCCCGGAAGTGCCGGTAGAAACCGGCCGGCGACATGCCCGCCTCCCGAGTGACCTCGCGCACGCCGAGGCCGCTGAGGTTCTGATGCTCCAACAGGCGCAGCCCGGCATCGAGGAGCGCACGGCGGCTCTGCTGCTTCTGGGCCTGCCTGACCCCCACGGTGTGACTCACATCATTCAGTAAACAACTGTTTGCTGACTCGCGCCAGCGTAGAGTGGAGAAGTCAGCGAACAGTTGTTAGCTGACTCTGGATCCGCCGACCATCCGTGAAGGGCTGGCCATGCTCCTCGCCGCCATCGTCGCCATGGGCCTCCTGGCCGGGGCCGCCATCCACACCTCACTGCCGGTCTTCCTGAGCGCCTCCACCGCGATCACCGCGTGGCTGCTCGTCTTCGCCGCCCGGGAACACCTCGCCAGCACCCGGCTCACCCGCGCGCACCGGAGCTGAACGGGTAGCCGATCGGGCGGCGCGCCCGCACGCCGGCACTGCCGCTCACCCGAGCGCGCGCCCGAACACCGGAGCCGCCGCTCACCCGAGCGCGGGTGGGCACAACGGACGCGGCCCGCCCGCGCACACCGGAACCCGCCCCTCCCGCAGGAGAACCGCCTTGAACCAGCTCACCGCCCGCCCCCCGGCCGCCGCCGCGAACTCCGAGCGCACCGAGAACGCCGACCAGATGGCCGTCGCCTCCTTCATCCTCGGCCTGCCCGGACTGCTGATCTTCAACCTGGTGCTCGGCCCGCTCGCCGCCACCCTCGCCGTCCTCGCCCTGGTCCGGCAGACCCGCCGCCGGGGCCGCGCCCTGCTCGGGCTGGTCCTCGGCATCGCCGATCTGGCCGTGCTCGCGGCCACCGTGCTGGCCGGTCACGGCACCATCTGGCAGCTCGGATCCTGACGTCCGTCCCCTCGTGGACCGAATGGGCGAAGCGTTCACCCGTCGCTACGGTTCGAGTATCAGGTAGGACAAAGCGTCAATAATCTGTTCCGGTACGGATCTCATATTTATGAGCACATGACCAGCCATTCGACGGGACAGCAGGCTCGGGCCGCCGCGGAACGCGCGACCCCAGAGCGGTCGGCCTCCGGGGGACCGACGCCCCGTCCGGTCCGACCACGAGGACGCCGATGCTCAGCCCCCTCCGCCTGACTTCGACCCTTGCGCCGATCGCCCTGACGGTCGGAACCCTGCTCGCCGGTGCCGCACCCGCCCACGCCGGCGCCGCTCCCGGCCCCGGCTTCCCGTCCCGCTACACCGCCCCGTACCTGGAGACCTGGCGCTCCCCCGAGAAGCTGACCGAGCTCCATCGCACCACCGGGCTCAAGTACTTCACCCTGGCCTTCGTGATCAGCGGCGGCGGCTGCAAAGGCGCCTTCGACGGGACCATCCCGGTCGAGCACCGGGGCTGGCAGTCGGCCGTGAACGGCCTACGGGCGGCCGGCGGAGACGTGATCACCTCCTTCGGCGGTGGTTTCGGCACCGAACTCGCCCGGGCCTGCGACTCGGTGGCCGCGCTGAAGGTGGAGTACCGCAGAGTGGTCGACTCCCTCAACCTGACCAGGATCGACTTCGACATCGAGGGCGCCTCCCTGGACGACGCCGAGGCCAACGAGCGCCGCAACCAGGCGCTGGCCGAGCTCCAGCGGGAGTTCGCGGCCGCCGGGCGGCGGCTGGCCGTGCACTACACCCTCCCGGTCAACCCCGGCGGCCTGTCCCCCAACGCGATCGCGCTGCTGGAGAACGCCAGGGACCGGGGTGTACAGGTCAGCGTGGTCAACATCATGACCATGAACTACGGCCCCGACCTCGACATGGGAAGGATCGCCATCACGGCCGCCGAAGGGCTCCACCGCCAGATGGCCGCCATCTGGCCGCACAAGACCCCCGAGGAACTCTGGGGCATGCAGGGCAACACCCCGATGATCGGCGTCAACGACCACACCAACGAGGTCTTCTCACTGGCGGACGCCACCACTCTGGCGAACTTCGCCGACGACAAGGGCATCCAGCTGATCGCCTACTGGTCGACGGGCCGCGACGACGCCTGCCCCGCCGACGGCGTGCGCGTCGCCGACTGCAGCGGCACCCCACAGGGCCCGCACGACTTCTCCCGCGTCCTCGGCCGCAAAGGCCCGCTCCGGCGCGCGGCGCCGGACGCACGGTCACCACGCTGCCTCAGCTGGTTCGTCAGGACCTGTGACTGGCAGAGCAGTTGGCAGAACGGAGTCTTCTGAGCCGCACCCGGCCGCCCCGGCCGGGAAGCCTCCTCCCCGACCGGGGCGACCGGCGCCGAAGCGGCCGGCTCGAACCGGCTCCGGTCAGACCAGCGGCCTCACCGCGGTCGGGGCGTCACCCGGCGCGATGGCGAGCTCCTCGAACTCGTTCACCTTGTCGATGTCCGCGGCGGCCATCGAGATGTCGGTGACGCGCTCCAGGATCGCCTCGACCACGACCGGGACCCGGTACTCGGCGGCCAGCTTCCCGGCCTCCTCGAAGGCCGGCAGCAGCCGGTCCGGCTCGGTGACCCGGATCGCCTTGCAGCCCAGGCCCTCGACGACCTTGACGTGGTCGACGCCGTAGACACCCAGCTCAGGGGAGTTGAGGTTCTCGAACTCCAGCCTGACCTGGAAGTCCATGTCGAAGTTGCGCTGCGCCTGGCGGATCAGGCCCAGATAGGAGTTGTTCACCAGGACGTGGACGTAGGGGATCCGGTGCTGGGCGCCGACCGCCAACTCCTCGATCATGAACTGGAAGTCGTAGTCGCCGTAGAGGGCGACTACCTGGGCCTGGGGGTCGGCGATGGCGACCCCGAGCGCGGCCGGGATGGTCCAGCCCAGCGGGCCGGCCTGGCCGCAGTTGATCCAGTGGCGCGGCCGGTAGACGTGCAGCAGCTGCGCGCCGCCGATCTGGGAGAGGCCGATGGTGGTGACGTAGCGGGTCTCGGGGCCGAAGGCCCGGTTCATCTCCTCGTAGACGCGCTGCGGCTTCAACGGGACGTCGTCGAAGTGGGTCTTGCGCTGGAGGGTGGCCCTGCGCCGCTGGGTGGCGACGGCCCACTCGCCGCGGTCCTTCAGCTCCCCCGCGGCCCCGAGCTCCCCGGCCACCTCGACGAAGCGCTCCAGCGCGGCCCTGGCGTCGGAGGCGATGCCGTAGTCCGGGGCGAAGATCCGGCCGATCTGGGTCGGCTCGATGTCGACGTGGACGAACCTGCGGCCGGCCGTGTAGACCTCCAGGCCGCCGGTGTGACGGTTGGCCCAGCGGTTGCCGATCCCGAGGACGAAGTCCGAGGCGAGGAAGGTCTCGTTGCCGTAGCGGTGCGAGGTCTGCAGGCCGACCATTCCGGCGTTCAGCTCGTGGTCGTCCGGGATGGCTCCCCAGCCCATCAAGGTCGGGACGACCGGGACACCGGTCAACTCGGCGAACTCCACCAGCACTTCGGAGGCGTCGGCGTTGATGACGCCTCCGCCGGCGACGATCAGCGGGCGCTCGGACTCCTGCAGCAGCGCGATCGCCTTCTCGGCCTGGGCCCGGGTCGCCGACGGCTTGTAGACCGGCAGCGGCTGGTAGGTCTCCGGGTCGAACTCGATCTCGGTCAGCTGGACATCGGCCGGCAGGTCGATCAGGACCGGGCCGGGACGGCCGGAGCGCATCAGGTGGAACGCCTGCTGGAAGACGCCCGGAACCTGCGCGGCCTCCAGGACCGTGGTCGCCGCCTTGGTGACCGGCCGCGCGATCGAGGCGATGTCGACCGCCTGGAAGTCCTCCTTGTGGATCCGGGCGGTCGCCGCCTGGCCGGTGATGCACAGGATCGGGATCGAGTCGGCGCTCGCCGAGTACAGGCCGGTGATCATGTCGGTGCCGGCCGGGCCCGAAGTGCCGACGCAGACGCCGATGTTGCCGGGCTTGGTGCGGGTGTAGCCCTCGGCCATGTGGGAGGCGCCCTCGACATGACGGGCCAGCGTGTGGTTGATCCCGCCCGCGGCCTTGAGGGCGGCGTAGAACGGGCTGATCGCGGCGCCCGGGACGCCGAACGCGACCTCAACGCCTTCGCGCTTGAGGATCTCAACTGCCGCGCGGGCGGCTGTCATACGAGGCATCGGCTTCTCCTGCGTCGGCCCGGTGTGGGGGCTCTGCTCGACTCCGCACACTTTTCGCTGATTTCCACGATGCGAAAGAATAGTTTTGCTATGTGAAAGCAAGGTAGGTCGCCCCGAATGCGGTCGTCAAGGGGCGGCCGGCCGGCGGGACGGCTGCCGCGCTTCGTCCGCCCGGCGGTTGGTAGTTGGCGGTTCGCAGTCGGCGGTCGGTGGTCGGCGGTCCGCGGACCGCAGCACCCGATCGGCCCGAAAACTCCGTACGGGACTGGAGTTCGGCACCGCCGAGGTGATGGACTCTGCCCCGGTCCGGCATTGGCGCAGGAGAGGGGCTGGGAATGGCTTCGCTGAGCGGCGGGAGCGCGGAGGCGGCACGGGACTGGTCGGCGTACCAGTTCGAGATCTACCTGAACGGTGTGGCCGGAATCGTGCCGCGGATGCCGACCGACCTCACCCGGCTGGAGGAGGTGGCCGGCCGGTGGCTGGCGCCGGGACCGGTCGGATACGTCACGGGCGGTGCGGGCAACGGCCGTACCGTTCAGGCCAATCGAGCCGCGCTGGACCGCTGGCAGATCGTGCCCCGGATGCTGCGCGACGTCAGCGAGCGCGACCTCACCGTCGAGGTGCTCGGCCGGAGCCTGCCGGCTCCGCTCGCGCTGGGGCCGATCGGGGTGCTGTCGATCGTGCACCCGGAGGCCGAGCCCGCGGCGGCCAGGGCGGCGGCGGCACAGGGCGTTCCGTACGCCCTGTCCTCGGTCTCCAGTACGCCGCTGGAGCAGGTGGCGGCGGCGATGGGGGACGGCGAACGCTGGTTCCAGCTGTACTGGGGCAAGGACCGCGAGGTCACCCGGAGCTTTCTGGGGCGGGCGAAGGCATCCGGTTTCAGCGTGCTGGTGGTCACCCTGGACACCCCCATGCTCTCCTGGCGCCCACACGACCTCGACCAGGCGTACCTGCCGTTCCTACGGGGCGTCGGCACCGCCAACTACTTCACCGATCCGGCGTTCCAGGCCGGGTTGGCCAGGCCGGTGCACGAGGACCTGAACGCCGCGGTGCTGCACTTCACCGCGATGTTCTCCGACCCCGGGAAGACCTGGGACGACCTGGCGTTCCTGCGCGAGCACTGGGACGGACCGATCGTGCTCAAGGGCGTCCTGCACCCGGACGACGCCCGGCAGGCCGCCGACGCGGGCATGGACGGGGTGGTGGTCTCCAACCACGGCGGACGGCAGGTCAACGGGGCGATCGGGGCCCTCGACGCACTCCCGGGCGTGGTCGCGGCGGTCGGCGACCGGCTGGACGTCCTGTTCGACAGCGGGATCCGCAGCGGCGACGACGTGTTCAAGGCGCTCGCCCTGGGGGCCCGCACCGTCCTGCTCGGCCGCCCGTACGCGTACGGGCTCGGCCTCGACGGGCAGGCCGGGGTGGAGCACGTGATCCGCGCCCTGCTCAACGAGTTCGACCTCACCCTTGCCCTCTCCGGGCACACCTCCGCCACCGGGCTGACACCGGAGGCACTGACCCGCGCGGACTGACCCGCGCTGGCCGGCTACCGGGGGCGGCCCGGTACGCGGGAGGCGCGGGAGAGCCGACCGGGCCCCCGGAGCCGTACCGTGCCCGCACGTGGGTGGGATCACCAGGGAGACCGTGGTCGGGATCGCGCTGGCCGCCGTCCAGAACGTGACCGAGTACCTGGCCGGCCGCCCGCCCCAGGACGCCGACACCAGCTGACGCCCCGGCACGGCGTGAGGCGTCCGGCGGCGCGCGGAGCCGCACGACCGGACGCCCGCACGGCGGAACGCTCGGCGGGCGCGGGCCTGACCGGTGTGTTTGTGTGGACAGCATTGGCCCCGGCCGTCCCGCGAACTCCCTCCCGGGAGAGGTGATCCTCCGTGACAATGCCTCCGTTCGGCTCCGACGACCCGTTCTCCGACCTGCTGAGCCGGTTCTTCGGCATGAGCCCGCTCTCCTCGCCGCCCGCCGTGCAGCGCGTGCCGATCGGCCGGATGCTGAGTGACTCCGCCAGGACCCTGCTGGGGGTCGCCTCCGACCGGGCCACCGCCGACGGCAGCAGCGATCTCGACACCGCCCACCTGCTCTGGGCCGCCACCCAGGTGGAGCAGTCCCGTCACCTGCTGGAACGCGCCGGGATCGACCCCGACCAGCTCGCCGAGGACCTCCGGGACGCGCTCCCCGCCGGCCCCGGTACGGGCGGCGAGCCCGGCGGGGAGCCGTCCCTCACCCCCGCTGCCAAGCGCGCCCTGCTCGCCGCCCACGCCCGCTCACAGCGCGCCGGCGCGTCCTACATCGGCCCCGAACACATCCTCGGCGCCCTGTTCGGGGAGGACCGCTCGGGCACCGGCCAGGCGCTGCGCAACGCCGCGCCGTCCGAGGCGGCGCTGCGTACCGCGATGGAGAGCCGCGGCCCGGGCGGCGAACGGGCGCCCGGCTCCGACGGGAGCGACACCCCGACCCTGGACGAGTACGGCCGCGACCTCACCGAGGAGGCCCGCGCGGGCCGGCTGGACCCGGTGGTCGGACGCGCCCGGGAGATCGAGCAGACCGTCGAGATCCTCTCCCGCCGCACCAAGAACAACCCCGTGCTGATCGGCGAACCCGGCGTCGGCAAGACCGCCATCGTGGAGGGCCTGGCCCAACGGATCGTCTCCGGCGACGTCCCCAGCAGCCTCAAGGACAGGCGGGTCGTCGCCCTCGACCTGACCGGCCTGGTGGCCGGCTCCAAGTACCGGGGCGACTTCGAGGAACGGCTGAAGAACGTCATCGACGAGGTGGTCGGCGCCGAGCAGACCGTCATCCTCTTCCTGGACGAACTGCACACCGTGGTCGGTGCCGGCGCGGGCGGCGAGGGCTCGATGGACGCCGGCAACATCCTCAAGCCGGCACTCGCCCGGGGCGAGCTGAGCCTGGTCGGGGCGAGCACGCTGGACGAGTACCGCAAGCACGTCGAGAAGGACGCCGCGCTGGAGCGCCGCTTCCAGCCCGTCCTGGTGCCCGAACCGTCGGTCGAGGAGACCGTCCAGATCCTGCACGGCCTGCGGGACGCGTACGAGGCACACCACCAGGTCCGGTTCACCGACGAGGCGCTGGACGCCGCGGCCGCCCTCTCCGACCGGTACATCAGCGACCGGTTCCTACCCGACAAGGCGATCGACCTGCTCGACCAGGCCGGCGCCCGGGTACGGCTGCGCAGCCTCTCCGGCAGCGGCGAGGCCGTCGAGGCGCAGGAGCGACGCACCAAGCTGCGCCGCGAGCTGGACGAGGCGGTCGCCGACGAGGACTACGTCCGGGCCGCCAACCTGAAGAAGGAACTGACGCAGGTCGAGGACGAGTTGGCGGCGGTCGCCGAGCGGCGCGAGGGAGTGGTCGAGGTGACCGTGGACGACATCGCCCAGGTGCTCTCCGCGCGCACCGGCATCCCGGTCACCCAGCTCAGCGAGACCGAGCGGGACCGGCTGCTGAAGCTGGAGGAGCACCTGCACCAGCGGGTCATCGGCCAGGACCAGGCGGTCACCGCCGTCGCCCAGGCCGTCCGCCGCAGCCGGGCCGGCATGGGCGACCCGCAGCGTCCCACCGGCAGCTTCCTCTTCCTCGGCCCGACCGGCGTCGGGAAGACCGAACTCGCCAAGGCCCTGGCCGAGTTGCTGTTCGGCGACCCGGACCGGATGATCCGCTTCGACATGAGCGAGTTCCAGGAGAAGCACACCGTCTCCCGCCTGGTCGGCTCCCCGCCCGGCTACGTCGGCTACGAGGAGGCCGGCCAGCTCACCGAGGCAGTCCGCCGCAGGCCGTACAGCGTGCTGCTGTTCGACGAGGTGGAGAAGGCACACCCCGACGTCTTCAACATCCTGCTCCAGGTGCTGGACGACGGCCGGCTGACCGACGCCCAGGGCCGTACGGTCGACTTCCGCAACACCGTGGTCATCCTGACCAGCAACATCGGCTCGCAGCGGATCCTGGAGCACAAGGGCGACGTGGACGAGATCCACGAGGACCTGATGCGCGACCTGCGGCTCCAGTTCAAGCCCGAGTTCCTCAACCGGATCGACGAGATCATCGTCTTCCACGCGCTGAGGCGGGACGAACTGCTCAAGGTGGTCGACCTGCTGCTGGCCCGCAGCGAACGCCTGCTCAAGGCCCAGGGGATCGGCCTGGAGGTGACGGCACAGGCCAAGCAGTGGCTGGTCAACAGGGGTTACCGGCCCGAGTTCGGCGCCCGGCCGCTGCGCCGCACCATCCAGTCCGAGCTCGACAACCGGATCTCCAACCTGCTGCTCGACGGCACCGTCCAGGAGGGCGACACCCTGCGCGCCGATGTCGCGGACGGCGAACTCACGGTCGCACTCTCCGGGCCCGCCCGGAAGGACGAGCCGACGCAGGATGCCGCCCCGTCGAGTTGAGCCGGCAACGCCTCGCCCTCGGGTCGCGGCCGGCCCGCTCCCGGGCCACTACCGGAGGTATGGTGGGCCCAACTGCCTTACCCCGCCCGGGAGGAGACGGCACGGTGTCCGATCCAGCCCCGCAGGTCAGCACCACCACCGGAACGGTCCGCGGTGAGCGGAGGAACGGTCTCGCCGTCTTCCGCGGCATCCCGTACGCGGCACCACCGGTCGGGCCGCTGCGGTTCGGCGCACCCCGGCCCGCCCGGCCCTGGGACGGCGTACGCGACGCCACCAGGTTGGGGCCGCCCCCGCCGCAGTCCGGGCCGGCCGCGCAGGCCGTGCCAGCCGCATCGGCCCAAGTGGTCGCCGGTGACGACTGGTTGACACTCAACGTCTGGTCCCCCGACCTGGGCGACGCCGGACTGCCGGTGCTGGTGTGGATCCACGGCGGCGTCTACCTGGCCGACTTCTCCGGCAACCCGCTGTACGAGGGCTCGGCCATCGCCGAACTGGGCATGACCGTGGTGACCTGCAACTACCGTACGGGAGCCGAGGGTTTCGCCCTCTTCCCGGACACTCCCGCCAACCGGGGGCTGCTCGACCAGATCGCCGTACTGGAGTGGGTCAGGGAGAACATCCGCGGCTTCGGCGGCGACCCGGACCGCGTCACGGTCTGCGGACAGTCGGCCGGTGCCGGTTCCATCGCGACCCTGCTTTCGATGGAGCGCGCCGCCGGGCTGTTCGGGCGGGCCATCCTCCAGTCCGTGCCCGGGATGTACTGCACCACGGCCTTCGCCACGGCCGTCGCGACCGAGCTGACCCGGCTGCTCGGCACCGCCCCCGCCCCGGCCGACCCGCAGAAGCTCGCCGAGACCGTGACCGCTCTGATCGCCACCATGCCCGCAGAGAGCGCCCGTTGGGGCCGGGCCGGGCAGGCCGCCACACCGTTCGCCCCCGTCGTGGACGGCGAGATCCTGCCCGAACTCCCCTGGTCCGCGCTGGCCGAAGGGGCGACCGCCGCCCGGGCCGCCGGAGTGGACCTGCTGCTCGGCCACACCCGGGACGAGGCACGCCTGTTCACCGCCATGGCCGGCCTGCTCGGCCAGGTCACCGACGCTCAGGCCGACACCGCATTGCGGGCCTTCGCCCCCGGCCCCGACGGTCCGCACTCGTACCGCACCGCCTTCCCCGCCGCCTCCGCCCAGGACCTGTGGGAACTCGTCCTCTCCGACGCCCTGTTCAGGATCCCCACCCAGCGCCTCGCCGAGTTCCACACCGCCGCCGGCGGTCGCACCTTCCGCTACGAACTGTGCTGGCCCTCCCCCGCAGCGGGCGGTGCCCTGGGCTCCTGCCACAGCCTCGACGTCCCACTGTTGTTCGGCAGTTACGACAACCCCGGCGCACAACTCCTGCTCGGCCCCGACCAACCCTCCGCCGAGACCCACGCCATGGCCGACACCATCCGCCGCAACTGGGTCGCCTTCGCCAGCACCGGCGACCCCGGCTGGCCCGCCGCCCGCCCGGACCAGCCCCGCACACGCATCCTCGACACCGTCCCGGCAACCGCCGACCACGTCGAGGAGGCCTCCCTGCGCATCTGGTCGGGACAGCCGTTGGAGCCCTTCGACCTGCCGCCGGCCTGACGACCTGGCCTGGTCCAGCCGGGCCGGGCCAGGCCAGGCGGCCCAGGGGACGGCGCGGGCGGCCCAGGGGACGGCGCGGGCCTCCGCTCAGCCTGCGGTCTCGGCCGCCACCCAGCCCAGGTACGCCTCGCTCCCGGTGACCACGGGAACACCGATGACCTCCGGCGTCTCGTAGTCATGCTGCTCGCCGATGAACTCCGCCAGCCGCTCCCCGAGATCCGCCCGGGTCTTGAAATCCACCCGCCACTCCGCCGATTCCTGCACCTCCCCCTCCCACCAGTACACCGACCGCACCGGATACACCTGCGCACAAGCCGCCAGCCGCCCCCGCACCACCTTCGCGGCCAACTCCCTCGCCCTGCCTTCGTCGTCGTGGGTGGTGGTCACCACGATGAACTCCTGCTTCGCCATACCGGAAGCTTAGGGATGTCTTGACGGTCCCCTTGCGGATGTCCACCGCACGGATGATCCCGACCCGTCACACCTGCGACCAGAACCTGGCAGCGGTCACCTCTGCGGCAGTGACGGCTACCTGGCAACCGCCCACCACTTGCTGAAGATGAGGATGGTGGTCCCCATCCAGAAGAAGAAGAGTGAAATCCACAGGAGCGTCTCGACACCGGTGCAGTCGAGTGCAAGAGCCACGAGGAAGGCGAGGATTCCGGTGACGGAGACGTAGATGCCCCATCGTTTGACGTACTGCGCACGAGGTCCGATGGGGTGGCGCACGGGAGCTGCCGCAACCGCTACGAAAGTCAGTAACTGCAGGATCGCAAAACCAATAGTGATCATTCCACCTTCTCCACTCTTGCCCTCCCCTTCGGAAGCAGGGGCGCCACGGGGACTCAACTCTCTTGCAGCGCCCTGCCCTACGCCGCCAACCCGTCCAAGAGGTGAACAGGGCCGCCCGCCGTCCGCAACCCTCTCCATGTGGTTGCCGCTTGCCGGAGTCCCCCTTGCCCTGGTGGAACATATTCGCACGAATGATTCCCATGCGCGGCAAATTTGAGCGGAATATGATCTTCCCCCTTAAAGCCCTCGATCCCGAGGCCTAAATTCCCCAGGCAGCCCCACACAAGGAGCCGAAACCATGAAAGAGAAGCCGAGGCGCCGGCTACCCGCACCTGCCGCGAGAGGACTGCAGGTACTCACCTGCCGCCCTGGGCTCATGCCTTTGGCCTCATGCGGTCCGAACTGCCTCCAAGGGGCCGGGATTCCCCCGTGGCTCCCCGATCGATCGGGCACGGCTCGGCGCACGGGCAGCACTAGATGGGGCCCCGGGCAAGCCGAGGCCCCGCTGGCTCCTACGCTTCGTGGGCAGCCAGGACTACCGGTCGAACTCGCCGCTACGCACACCATGGGTGAAGGCAATCCACTCGGCCTTGGTGAAGCGGAGTGGCGGACGCTTGTGGTCCTTCGAGTCGCGCACAGCAATCGCGTCATCCCCGAAGAACGCGACTTCCACGGAATAGGGTGCGGTAGCGCTCTTGCTGCTCTTCTTCCAGTGGGCCTTGGACAGGTCCACTGCGTAGAGGTCGTGTTCGTTGGTCATCGTTGCTGTCCCTTCCAGTTGCCCCCCTGGCTTGTGCCAGCGTCACCCGACAGGGCCTGGCCTGCGCGTCGGTGTACTCCAACGGACTGGCTCACCCGGAGTGACCGCGCTCTGGTCACGCGACCGGCCTGCTGACCTCAAACGGCCCAGGGACGGCCCGACCGAACCGCCACGAGTGCCGGCGGCCCTGCCTTACACGAGTGAGCCCCACAGCCTGTCCGGCCATATCCGAAACACGCCGACCCAGGCCGCCTCAGCCTGCATCACCATGTCGCCCGCACCTCCCTTCTCTCTCGACGGCTTCCCGTCCCACACGGCGACGACCCCGCTGGCGCGCTCCAGCAGGAGCCGGTTCGCGCCCTCGCGCGCCTCACGGCTGACGGTGGCGTACGGCAGCGTGACGACATCGACGGCATTGGTGACCAGCCGGTCGAACGTCTCGGCATGGTGGGGCTCCACCGTGGTCTCGCGGTAGCCCCGCGGCGTGGTCACCCTGGTGCCGCCGCCGGCGCCTGCGTCCCTGAACACGTCGCCCCCGCTCGGCTACGGCCGGGCGGGGCAGCGTTGCGTTTGATCAGCACAACGCCGACCCGGCCGTGATCGCAGGCTTCAAGCTCACCCTCAGCTCGGCGCAAGTGGATTCGTGCTGGGCGTCGATCCCCAGCCGTCGGCACGCCAGTCAGGCCAGGAGTTTTGACAGCATCCCCACAAGAAAGAGTGCCGAGATGATCAGCATCGTGACACCTCCGGGCCAAGTGGGAACCCGTCTCCCCGGAGAGACACGGTTAAGGAATCTGTCCGCCATGCCACGCGGGTTGAAGAGAGAAATGACCCCCACCACGCCGAACAGCAGACAAGCGATCCCGGGTCCGACGTACTCCATCCAAGCGCCGTTCCTTCAGTTGGCTACGGCCGCGCGGTCTTCTGGGCGAGACCGCTCCTGCTGAGGTGACGTTGAGCTTGCTCCAACTCGACCATTCCGCCCCCCAGTAGGGCGCAATCGTAGAGCTGAGGTGATTACCCTGACCAGACATCGGGCCTACACCATCTGCACCGTGCCAGGCTGCCCCGAGTACACGACCGGCGGCCGGTGTGAGGACCACCGGCGCGAGGCAGAACAGCGACGCGGCACCGCGCGGCAGTGCGGCTACGACCGCACGCACGAGCGCGAGTTCCGCGCCGCCGTCCTCGCCCGCGATCCGGTCTGCGTCCTGTGCCGCACCGCGCCGAGCAAGCACGCCGACCACTACCCGCTGAGCCGCCGCGAGTTGGTCGCGGCCGACCGAGACCCCAACGACCCGAGCAGCGGTCGCGGGTTGTGTGCCTCGCGTCATGGCCAAGAGACCGCGCGGCATCAGCCTGGCGGCTGGGCCAACCGTTAGTTCCGGCGGGGGCCGGTCCGAACGCGAGCGAGTCGGCGCGAGCGGACGCGGCAGCAACGTCCTGCCGGTACCGCGTGTACTGGGCTACGGTGATCCGCTGGATCACCAGGATGACCAGGACGGCGGCGGCGAGGTTGGACAGCTGCTCGAACGGTCCATAGGGGTCAATCCTGCCCGTGAGGAGCAAGACAAGCGGACCTCCCACAAAATCCACCAGCCAGGCGAGCCACCAAGCTTCCACCAGCCAGCTGTTGCCGGCCAGTCCGCTTGCACGCCAGATGTCCAGGGTGACCCGGCGGGGGATCCACCACCACGCCACGGGGATGAGCCAGCCGCCAATGGCGAGACCAGGCGAATACCGGTGCGCACCTGGCGCGAGGGCCTCGGCGTTCCTCCGGACCCGGCTGAACCAGACGAGGAAGAGCACGCCTGGAGCTGTCTCAAGCACCCCCGTGATCAGGCGTCCGGGCGTAGAACACGGACTTCTCGCCGCCGGCCACCCACAGCACCACCATCCAAACGGTATAGAGCGCAACCGACAGTTGAACGGCCAGCGCCTGCCGACGTGGGTCGGCGAACAGCCCGCGGTGCGCCCACGCGCGCAGATTCGGGCGGCCGTCGGCTGATTTCACGTGCACTGCATCCCCCACCGAAATGACCTGCGGCGCCCAGCACGCGCAGAGACCGTCGCACTATATCCAAGCCATTCGCCGCTGATCACGGCGAGCAGAAGCCCTCGGCACACTCCGGGCGTCGGGGGATTCGTCATTCCCGGAGGCCGACATGGCGAACATCTGCACCGAGCGCGGCTGCACCAAGGCGCGGCGCGCACGCGGACTCTGCTCCACCCACTACAACCAACGACACCAGCCCAACCGGCGCGCTGCCCGACCTACCTCCTGTGCCGTCTGCGGCGCCCGGGTCCTACGGCCGACCAGCTCCACCCGTCGGCCCACCTGCTCAACCACCTGCCGACGGACTCTTGCGTTCGGCCCGGATGTCCAACGTCGGGGCGGCTACGACTGGGCCAGCGACGCTGTGCAGCGGGCGATCCGTGCCGGCGCCGTCGTGGTGGAGAAGTTCGACAGGCTGACGATCTTCGAGCGCGACAACTGGACGTGCTACCTGTACGGGAACCGAGTCGACGCCGACGCGTCGCCGTTCGATCCCGCCAGCCCGACCGTCGACCCGTCATACCGCTGTCGCAGGGCGGCGAGCACAGCACGGCCAACGCGCGGACGGCGTGCCTGCACTACAACAGCGCCAAGCAGGCCAAGCCGCTGGTCACCAAGGGTGACAAATGCAGCGGCACCCCATCCCACTGACCCCCTGGCTTGATCGTAACGATCACGCCGAGGGGGGCATCCCCCGGGGATCCACCGGGAATGGTCACCCTCGGTGACTGGCGGCTTGGCTTGCTGGCTGTGCGGCGCTGCCGATCACGCTCGAAACCGTCCGGATGGCGGCGCTGGAGGCGACCAGCGACACCAGGATGGTGTTCTCGCCCGGACTGGCCCGATCACGACGGTGTTCCCGATTTTATGAATCGATGGCGATATTGTGCCGAACGCTCCGAGGGGCCGCCGGAGCGATCAGTCGAAAGTACCGCGAGCCTGCGGAGTGAAAGTGATCTCACATGCCTGCCAAATTCACATTATAATTCTATTTCGCACATTCTTGACTGTTTTTCAAATTCCCGCATATCGTCCACAGGGACGCGCATGAACCGACTTGAGATGAAATGAGGAATCATGCTGAAGTGCCGGTTCGGATTCACCCTTACTGCCGGGATGACTATCCTCGCCTTCGGCGCCGTGCATGGCGCGACCGCCCAGGCCGCCCCGCGTGACCATGCCCGCATGGCGCCGCGTGTGACGGCGGGACCGGCGGTCGGACCGGCGGCGGGCAAGCAGGTCATCGAGCTGGACTCTCCGGCAGAACTTCCCACGACAGGCAGCCAGTCTCATCTGCAGTCGGCCATTGCAAAACTGCACGTGGTCTACCACACAACCGCCTTCACTAACAACGACGGCGGCGAGTGCCTGGACGGTGACACCAACACCATCCCCAACAACGGCGCCAAGGTCCAGCTCTGGGCCTGTAATGGTTGGAGCAACCAGAACTGGTACTGGTCCCCGGTGCCGAACAAGCCGGTCGGCTACTACAACATCCAGAACGGCGACGGCTGGCAATGCCTGGACGGTGACACCAACACCATCCCCAACAACGGCGCCAAGGTCCAGCTCTGGGCCTGCAACGGCCAGAGCAACCAGATTTGGGCCTGGAACGGCCACACACTGCGGAATGTCGACGGCTCGCAATGCCTGGACGGTGACACCAACACCATCCCCAACAACGGCGCCAAGGTCCAGCTCTGGGCCTGCAATGGTTGGAACAACCAGGACTGGACCTGGCACTGACACGACAGCTGTAGACAGCCAGTGACCCGGCTCCCGCCGGGATCAGCGGTTACTCCAGCCATCGGGCTGATGCCGCGAAGTCTCGGCGCTGTGGCATGAGGGGCACAGACCACGACCGCATGTCGGGTCGTTGGGGTCGCGGCTGGCCGCGAGCTGGCCGCGGCCAGCTCGCGGCGGCTCAGCGGGTGATGGTCTGCGTGCTTGCTCGGCGCGGCAAAGGACGCAGAGCGGATTGCGGGCGAGAACGGCGGCGCGGAACTCGCGCTCGTGCGTGCGGTCGTAGCCGCGGGCTCGTGCGCTGCCGCGTCGCTGCTCGGCCTCGCGCCGGTGGTTCTCACACCGGCCGCCGGTCGTGTACTCGGGGCAGCCTGGCACGGTGCACACGGTGTAGGCCCGGCGTCGAGTCATGGTGGGGACCTCCGATCACGATCCGGCTAATCACGGCAGTTTCTATGGCCGCTCGTTTGGGTGATCTTGCGCATGTCGACGGCCCGTAATGGGGAGCGAGCATTCTGATCAGATGTCCCACTAAGTCAGGAAGCCCCTATGGCCATCGGCGACACCTTCTCGTCCAGCACATTCGCCATCGAGCTCGGCAAGTTCCAGGTTGAGACCGTCCAGAGCGTGTCAGGTCTGCAGCTGGAGCAGGACGTGATCGAGGTCCGGCAGGTCAACCCGACCGGCGAACTCCTCATCCGCAAGCAGCCTGGATCGCGAGAGTCGGGCGAGATCACCATCACTCGCGGCATGGACAAGAGCACCGCCTTCACCGACTGGATCAAGGCCACTCTCGTCAACACTGATCTCGACGCTGCCCGTCAGAACATCACCATTGCCATGAAGGACGCCCAGAAGCAGACCGTGCGGCGCATCCACCTCTCGAACGCGTGGGCGTCCCGCTGGGAGGGACCGCAGCTGGGCAGTTCCAACACCGGACCGGCAACGGAGCAGGTGACCATTACCTACGAAGACATCACCGTCGAGTAGCCGAGCGCGTTGTTCCAAAAAGGGGCTGCCGACCGGTAGCGCACAAGCGGCGAACCTCGCTGGCTCGCTGAGCTGAGGAAGCGGGCCGCCGCCGGGGGCAAGGTGGCGGCCCGCTGGTCTACGCGCCGTGCTGCCCGTACGTCCGGCCCGCGCGGTCCCGAGTGGAGCGTTCGGCGAGGGCGACGTCCAGGTGCCGGTACATCGGCCGGCCCTGCTCGTCGAGGCCAGCGGCCTTGAGCTTGCCGCGGTTCTTCCAGCTGCGGATGGTGGTCGGGCTGACGCCGCACAGCTCGGCGGCCTGAGGCCCGGTCAGCAGGTCGTCCACGTCGACCTCCCCGCAGAACGCCGAAGGGCCCGACCGGAGTTGGTCGGGCCCTTCGTGATGATGGCGCACGTGTGGTGCTGACATCAGCGTTGCACACCGGATCGATCTTGCGCAACTACTTGGCTTCGTTGGTCAGCTAGGAGACGCGGCTCGTGTCGACACCTGCCGTTCGATGGGGACAGCGCGGACCTCCGCAGTTCGGAGTCCCGCGCTGTCGTCACCGTTGTGGTGGGCCGGGTGCTGGTGCAACCTCAGCTGTGGTTGTGGCAGTGCGGCCAGTGGCCGTGGTCGCAGTGCGGCCAGTGCCAGTGACCGGGGCCGGGGTCGATGATGGTGGGGTCGTTGGCGGTAGCGGTGCCGTTGCCGCCTCCGCTGACGGTGGCGGTGTTGGTGAGCGTGCCGGTGGCGGTGCGGGCGACGCGGACCCGCAGCGTGATGGGTGGGTAGGTGCCGCCGGGGTTGAGGATGTCGCTGCGGGTGCAGGTGAGGGTGCCCACGGTGCAGCGCCATCCGTTGCCGGTGATGCTGAGGGCGGTGAGTCCGGCCGGGAGGGTGTCGTGGACGGTGACGGTGGTGCCGTCGGTTGGGGCGGGTCCGTTGTTGCCGACGGTGATGGTGTAGACGCCCGGTCTGCCTGGGGTGAAGTTCCCGGTGTGGCTCTTGGTGATGGTCAAGGAAGGCTGGGGGCTGGGGGGCAAAGCGATCGCGACACCGATCGGGTTGGTGCCGACGGGGACCGTGGCCACGACGGTGTTGGTGGTGGTGTCGATCACCGACACGGTGCCCGAGCCGTCGTTGGTGACGTAGGCGTGCAGGCCGTCCGGGGTGATCGCGACACCGGCCGGCTGGGTACCGACGGGGATCGTGGTCACGACGGTGTTGGTGGTGGTATCGATCACCGACACGCCGGGGGACGCGCCGATGTCGGCGACGTAGGCGTGTAGGCCGTCCGGGGTGATCGCCACACCGACCGGGCCGGC
Organism: Kitasatospora cystarginea; assembly: GCF_039533515.1. Classification (NCBI taxonomy): domain Bacteria; kingdom Bacillati; phylum Actinomycetota; class Actinomycetes; order Kitasatosporales; family Streptomycetaceae; genus Kitasatospora; species Kitasatospora cystarginea. The sequence continues at coordinate 370,709 of NZ_BAAATR010000001.1, forward strand.
GGTGGAGGCGAGGAAGATCGTGGCCACGATGCTGTTGGTCGTGGTATCGATCACCACCACAGTGCTCGTGGCCAGGTTGGTGACGTAGGCGTGCAGGCCGTCCGGGGTGATCGCCACACCGAACGGGCCGAAGTTGTCGGTGATCGTGGCCACGACGGTGTTGGTGGTGGTGTCAATCACCGACACATCGTTCGTGCCGTTGTTGGCGACATAGACATGCAGGCCGTCCGGCGTGATCGCGAGGCGTTCCGGATTGACGCCGACGGGGACCGTGGCCACGACGGTGTTGGTGGTGGTATCGATCACCGACACATTACTCGAGAACGTGTTGGCGACGTACGCGCGCAGACCGTTCGGGGTGATCGCGATACCCCTCGGGCCAGTACCGACGGGGATGGGGCTGCCCACGACAGTGCTGGTGGCGGTGTCGATCACCGACACACTGTTCGAGCCGGAGTTGGCGACGTAGGCGTGTCTGCGGTCCGGGGTGACCGCCACATCGAACGGCTGGGTACCGACGGGGATGGGGCTGCCCACGACCGTGTTGGTGGCGGTGTCAATCGTCAACACATTGTTCGAGCCGTTGTTGGCGACGTAGGCGATGGGGGACGGGGTGGCTGCCCAGGCCGGGGACGGCGCAACGGCCGGCAGGGCCAGTCCCGCCAGCACGGCCAGCAGCCCTGCCATGCAGACCCGCCCCCAAGCCCACGACCATGGCCGAAGCCCGCTCTCCCCGGGCCCCGGACCGCGATACGGCCTCTGTTTTCTCTCGCGCCTGATCACCGGCACCTCCACCTCACGCAAGGGCAGCCTGCGCCAGCCGTATCGAGCGCGGCGGCGACACGCCGGAGATCACGTAGTGTGATCACTGAATCACTTTATGTGCTGACCCGCGGTTCTGATGATCTCGACACGCTTCGATCCGGCGCGGGCAAGCATCCTGTGACAGAGGCGCTGCCGACCCGCGGCCTACGGCTACAGCCAGCTCACAGGCCGGAACGGCGCACACCCTGGCCCAGCCTGACGATCCGTCGAACTGTCCCTCAGCGCCGCATCGGGCAGTGTTCGCATCCGTTGTGACGTGTCGTCCGGATGGTTTGCCAGGTCCGGCACCCGCGCTGAAGTCGCGGTCGATCAGGTCGGGGGTGGCCCAGGCTCGGGGTCTGTCTCTTGCCAGTCCGGATGACCGGCCGGTCCGGCAGCTGGCGCGTGTGACCCCACAGGCTCACACGCCCCCGGAGCTACTTGATCAGCTGGGAGACGTGGCTCTTGTCGACGCGGGCGAGAGTGGCAGGCTCGACGCGGCCGGCCGCGAACCGGCGGATCAGCTCGTCTCGCTCGCGGAGAGCTTCGCGGACGGCTTCACGTCGGTCCGCGAGCTGTTGAGCCGCCTTGCCGAGGCGGCCGAGAGCGTCCTCACCGAGCGGGCCGCCCGGGATGAGATCCGGCATGAGGTCGCTCAACTGGCTCCACACTGCATCGACCATGGCGTCCAGTTCGGCAGCGTCGTGGTGGCGTCCGATCACGGGGCCGAGGGTGACGGCGGCCGGTCCGGGTTCGGGCACAACGGACTGCCGGAGAACGCGTTCACCGTGGTAGATGCTGCCGAGGGCGTAGGTGGTGTGTGCGCTCGGCCCGTTGGGGTCGGGGTTGTAGCCGAGCGCGAGGACGAGGCGCACGTGGTCGTCGCGCGGCGATTCGTCGAGGATGAGCGTGGTCTCGTGGATGGTCCAGGGCCCAGCGCCGGGGATGTCGCGGAGCTCGGCGCGGTGGATGTCGCCTGGGCGGTACATGGTCACTTCCTGGGGCCTGGTGAGCGCGCTCAACCCGTGGCTCGGCATCGAGTTGAGCGCGCTCAGCGGCTGGCTGGGCGCCGAGTTGAGCGTGCTCAGAGTGGGCAGGGTCAAGCGGCGTAGAGCTCGGTCAGGTGCTGCTCGGCCCGGTCGTCGCACTCGGACTGCCGGAGGATGGTGCCGCAGTCGGGGTTGCTGCACTCGATGGCCCGGCCGTCCTCGGCCGTGAGCGTGAGGAGTTCGCACCTCGGGCACGGCAGGGCATCGGGTGCCGGCGGGGCTGGAGGCGGGCGAGCGGGATCAACTGCCGGTGCACGGTGGCGATCTCGTCGGCGTACTCGTCGGCCCACGGTTGCCGGACAACCCACTCGATCACGTCGCGGTCGGCGAGGAAGGCGACCAGGGCGCCGATGGTGGCCCATCCGCCGCTCGGCCGGTAGTAGTTGCCCTCTTCGAAGATGAGCCGGGCCCAGCTCAGCAGGGTGCCGAGGATCGGTTCGGCGCCGACCTGGTCGCCGTGGGGGTCGCGGACGGATTCCTCGGCGGCCGGGCCGAGCAGGGACAGGACGTCGAGCCGGCACGGCAGGGGCGCTTCGCGGGTGGCGCCGGAGACCCAGCCGGACCGGGGCGCACTGCCGGGCAGCAGGGCGAGTTGGGCGTAGGTGGGGCGAGGAACAGGAAGCCGTCCTTCGCCACAACCCAACGTACGACCCCCGAAAGGCCAAGATGACTCTTGGCGAGTGGGTCCCGACGTGGATGGAGGCCCAGCGGGTCGCACCCGGTACGGTCGCCAAGCGGCGCCGCCTGCTGAACACCCACCTGCTGCCCGAGTGGGAGCACACCCCGATCAACCAGATCAACCTGTTCGCAGCGAAGGCGTGGGGGGCCCGCCAGACCTGCTCGCCTACCACGGTTGGGCACCCCCTGACCCTGCTCAGCATGATCCTGACCGGCGCCGTCGACGCCGGGTACCTGCTCGGAAACCCGCTGTTCAAGCGGAATCGGCGGACCGGTCGAAGCATCGACCTCCAGCAGAAAGAAGATATCTGGGCACAGCCTCACGAGGCACGGCAGATCGGGGAACGCCTCGGAGGCGTGGCCGGGTTGATGGTCATCACCGCTGCCTGGACCGGCCTGCGCTGGGGTGAGCTGGCCGGCCTTCACAGGGACAACTGCCTGCTGCTGCGAACCGATCGCGTCAACGGCGAGACTTCGAGCGCTGCGTCCTGCGGATCGACCCACGTGTGGGCGCGCTCCATGAAATCGAGTCCGAGCTGACCGACGATGAGATCGAGGTGTGGCGACAGCGCGAGGCCGCCCGGATCGAGCGGGCGCTCCAGGCCGGCAAGACCTCCCGAGCCAGGAAGGCGCCGAAGCACCGGATTGAGCTGTTCCTCGATCCGCCGAAGAACCGTACGAGCGCGCGCGAAGTCGACGTGCCGCCCTTCCTCGTGCGGAAACTGACGCAGCACCTGAAAACCTGGGAACACGAGTACGCGTTCTTCACCCCTGGCGGGCAGTGGTGGCGTCGCGGCAACTTCACGCGGCAGCAGCTGCGCCCGGCAGCGGATGGTCGCCTCGCATTGCCGGCCTCGCGGGGCCACGCTCCACGCGAGGCATGGGAGCCGATCCTGCCCGGCTTCACGATGCGCGGTGCCCGGCACACCCACGACACCTGGATGAAGGAAGACCGCGTCGACCGGGCGCTGCGCTTCTCGACCATGGGCTGGGCGGTGGCCGACATCGAGGGCACGTACGAACACGTCACGCCGCAGATGGGTCAGGACCGCCTCGCGGCGCTGCAGGCCCGATGGGAGAGGGCAGGGCAGGCCGTTCAGGCCACCTGAAGTTGATCTCCCAAAATTCTCCCATTCGATCACGAAAAAGCCCCTGACCGATCTTGGTCAGGGGCTTTCATGCTGGTCAGAGCTGTGGGCGCAGACGGTTTCGAACCGCCGACATCTGCTTTGTAAGAGCAGCGCTCTACCGCTGAGCTATGCACCCGTGCCATGACGCGCACCGGGTGGCCCGGAGGCGTACGACGAAAGACAAGAATACCCCGTTCTCGGGGTGGTTCGCCGCAGGCTTCGCGCGGGAGGGGGATGGAGAGGGGTGGCAGGGGGGTGATGGGGGGCTGTGGTGATCCGCAAGAATGAGGTGGATCGGGCGTTCGGTGCTGAGCAGGGAGCGGTGGCGTGAGGGTGGCCGGCGGTGGCGGCGGGCGAGGCAGCTGGTGGCGGCGGAGCGACAGCGTGCGTGAGGAGGCCAGGGCGGCCCGGGACGCTGCGCAGGAGGCGTTCTACGAGCTGGACACGGCGCAGCGCGAGGTCGAGCTGGCCGTGGAGACGGTGCGAGCGGTCGGGGAAGGGCAGGCCGCGCAGCAGGCGCTCACCGAGTACCGGCAGATCTCCGCGCAGGTGAATGAGGTGAGCGCCGAGTATCTGGCGGCGCTTGACGCGTACGACCTGGACGCCGAGGGTCTGGACGCCGCCACCGCTGCCCGGGCTCGCCAGGTGCTGGAGCAGGCGCACCGCCGGATCGACGGTGAGCGGGCCGAACTGGCCAGGTATCTGGGGCGGGTGCAGCCGCTGCTCCAGCAGGCCGAGGAGCAGCTGGTCCGGGTCACCCCGGCGGTCGGCAGGGCCAAGCAGTCCCTGCTTGCGGCGACCAATGCGCTGGAGGCCGTACAGGCGGCGGGGCTGCGCGCGGACGATCTGGCGGCACTGCTGGCCGAGCTCGCGCCCGAGCTGACCCGGCTCAACGAGGGGGCCGCCCGGCACGGGGTGGCGGCGACGCTGCAGCGGGCGGAGGACGTGGCGCTGCGCGCGGACGCGATCCGCTCCTCGGCCGAGCAACGGCCGGCGAAGGCCCGGGAGATCGACCAGCGGGTGGCCAGCCTGCGGACCAGGATCCAGGCGCTGGAGACCCGGGCGGGCACGGTCGGGCCGGTGCTGAGCGAGCTGCGGCGGCGGTTCAGCAGTGAGTGCTGGCAGGACCTGCAGCGGGTGCCGGACGGGACGGCCGAGGCGGTACGGGCAGCACAGCAGAAGCTGGCCGAGGCGGTCCGGGCCCGGGAGGAGCAGCGCTGGGCGGACGCGACCGCGGCGATCGGTACGGTGCGGTCACTGCTGGAGACGGCGGACGGCTCGGTGGCGATGGTGCACGACCGGCTGCGGCAGCTGAACGAGGTGTCGGCCGATCCGCAGCGGGAGGTCGAGCGGAGCCGGTTCGCGCTGCGCGACGCCCAGCGGCTGGCGATGGCCGGGCGGCAAGCCCCGGACCCCCGGCACGCCGGTCCGCTGGATGCCGCGGTGGTACGGCTGGACCGTGCTGTGGCGACGCTGGAGGCTTCCGGACGGCACCCGGACTACTGGCGTTTCCTCACCGAGCTGGCGGGGGTGCGTGAGACCGCCGCCCAGGTGGTGGCGATGATCCGGGGCAGCCACTGAGGCATCCACCGGCCGGGCCGACCCCGGGACGCCTGCTGTCCAGGGCAGCCGCCGGCCAGGCTCGGCGGACGATCGGGCAGGCTCCCGGGATGGGCAGCCGCCGATCGAACCGACCGGGCAACCGCGTAATCGGGTAAGGGGCGTTCCGGAGACCGGGGCCCGGAGGCCCGCGTCCCTGCCGATCCGAGCGGGCGGCCCGGCAGGGACGCGGGACCGGCGCCGCGCAGGACTGCGGCCAGGACGCCCGGCTCGGTACGCTGCGGGGTATGCCACGCTACGACTTCCGCTGCCGCTCCTGCGGGGCCACCTTCGAACTCCGGCGCACCATGGCGCAGGCCAATGACCCGGCCGTCTGCCCGGAAGGGCACACGGACACCGTCAAGCTGCTCTCCACCGTTGCGGTGACGGGTGGTTCGGCCGCCGCCGCACCGAGGCCGTCCGCCGGGGGCGGCGGGTGCTGCGGCGGAGGCTGCTGCGGCTGAGCCGGTCGACCGGCGGCGCGCCTCCTCCGGGCTGCCGCGGCCGAGGCTCGCCGTAGCGCCGCCCGCCGCGAACCTCGCGGCCTCGCGGCCTCGCGACCTCGACCGTGGCAACCTCGTCAGCCCCACCGCGGACCGCCGTGCTCACCCTCCGACGGTCACCCCCGCCCCGGTCCGGACCCGGCCCAGGAACCGGCGGACGATCTCCTCGCCGGCCGCCACCCCGGCCTGGGTGAGGGCGGTGACGTGCGGGGCGGTCCAGCCGGTGTCCGCGAGTTCGCCGTGGCCGGGGCGCCAGGCCTGGTCCGCGGCGAGCAGGAGGTCGGCGTCGAGCAGGGAGTCGCCGGCGGTGAGGACGGTCGCGGCACCGGTCCGGCGCCCGACCTCGGCGAGGGCGGCGCTCTTGGTGAGCGGAGCGGGCACCGCGTACACCTTGCGGCCCTGGAGGGAGACCGTCCAGCCGCGTTCGGCGCACCAGCCGGTGAGTTCCGCCAGCCAGCCGTCGGGCAGTTCGGCGCGCTCGACCACCAGGTAGGCGAAGAGGTGGTCGGCGGTGCGGCGCTTGTGGGTCCACTCTGGGTCGGCGACGACGGCGAGGTGTCGCACCACCTCGTCCAACGGCGCGCTGCCGGAGTCGAGTCGGGACTCCACCTCGGTCCGCCAGTCCCGGTCGGGCACACCGTTCACCAGCAACTGGCCGCCGTTGGCGCAGATCGCGTACGCGGGAATCCAACCGGGCGTCGGCCCGGGCAGGTTGACCCGTTCGTACTGGGCCCTGGTGCGGGTGGTGGCGGGTACGAAGAGCGCCGACCCGGTGAGTTCGGCGAGGAGCCGGGCGGACTGCTCGGTCATGAAGGAGATCGCGCGTCCCTCGTGCACCTCGACCGAGATCAGCCGGGGTGCCAGGCGGTCGGGGACGTCCAGGGCGAGGGCCCGGTTGGAGTAGATCAGGGTCCGGTCGAGGTCGCTGGCGACCAGGAACCGAGGAGTCGCCGGACTCTCGGCGCTGCTCATCGCGCTGCTCACCGCACTGCTCATCGGCGTGCTCATCGGGCTGCTCATTCAGACATCCTCCGCATTGACTGCCGCACCGGTTACCACCCTGCCGGCTGCCCCCACCGCCACACCGGTAACCGCACTGCCGGCCGCCCCCACCGCCACACCAGGAACCGCACTCCTGGCCGTCCCGGCCGCCCCGGCCGCCGCACGGACCGCCGTGCCTTCGGCGCCGGTCGCACCGCGGCTGAACCGGGGGTGGATCAGCCCGACACAGCTGTACGGGAGCTCGTCCACCTCCTCGACGGGTACGCCGCGTTGGTCCGCGAGCAGCCGTACGTGGTCCAGGTCCGGACCGGCTCCGCGCCGTGCGAGGACCCGCCACGGGACGCGGCGGAGCATGACCCGGGTGGTCTCGCCGACGCCGGGCTTGACCAGGTTGACGTCGCCGATGCCGTACTCGGCGCTGATCCGCTCGACCGCGGCCCAGCCGGCCCAGTCCGGTGTGCGGTCGTCGTCCGCGGCGGCGAGGCGTGCGGCCGCGGCCTCGGCCCGGACGGCGGTGAAGTGCCCGGTCACGACGGCGAGGAAGTCCGACGAGACGTCGGCACAGGCCAGCTCGCGGTAGAACTTCGCGCCGTGGAACTCGTCCGGTCCGATCAGGTCGGCGCGCAGCACGGTGCGTGAGACCAGGCCGGAGACCGTGGAGTTGAGGCAGGCCGAGGGGATCAGGTAGTCCTCGCGGGTGCCGAAGGTGCGCACGCAGCGGCCGGGGTCGGCGAGTACGGCGAGGTCGGGGTTGAAAGGCGTGCCCTCCACAGCCGCGGCGAGTTCGCGGGTGATGGCGCCCTTGCCGGTCCAGCCGTCCACGAACACCACGGCCGCCGGGTCGTGGTGGGCGGCGAGGTGGCGCAGCGCGACCTGGTCGATGCCCCGGCCGCGCACGATGGAGATCGTGTAGTGCCGGGTGTCCAGGCCGTGGGCGAAGGCCAGCCAACGGCGGATCAGGATGCCCACGGGGGTGCCGGCCCGGGCGAGCGAGGCGAGGACCAGGTCCCGGCCGCGCTCGCGTACCAGGGTCTCGGCGACCGTGCCGACGGCCAGCGCGACCCGGCGGGCCGAGGCGGCCAGCGCCTGCCGGAACAGCTCCTGGTACTCGGGGCTCGGTTGGTACTCGACCGGCAGCGATTCGGCGTAGTGCGCGCCGCCCGACTGCACCGCCTCCTCCCGCTCCTCCGTCGGCGCCTCCAGCCGGACTTCGGAGAGGTCCTTGAGCAACCAGGCGACCTCCTCGGCGGAGTACGAGGAGAAGGCGGGTCCGAACAGCGGACGCGCGGCGGGCGGTGTCCCGGGACCGATCAGGGTTCCAGGTACGGACGGTGTTCCGAGCAGTGGGCCGGCAGCAGACATCAGAGCCTCAGGAGGGGGTGTACGGGTCGATCGTCGGGCAGTGGGGCGTCATCACGGTGTCCGGGGGCGGTACGAGGGCAGAACGGCGAGCACCACCTGGTCGGTGACCCGGCGCAGTTGCTGGAGCAGTGCCCGCTCGCCCTGGTGCAGGGTGGGGGTGTCGGCCTGCTCGTCGACCACCAGGACGATGGCGTCGAAACGGCGGTCCGGGTCGCTCCCGGGGGCGACGTTGTAGGCGTAACGCTCCGTCGAACGGTCGGCGGGGTCGTCGTGCGCGGGGAACGCGAGCCGGGTGCGGATCGGATAACCGGGGTCGTCCACGGGCAGTACGGGCGAGCGGGTGGTCGTGGAGAACCGGATCCGCGTCTCCGCTCCCAGGTGGACGGCGAGTTGGCCGGCCAGCCGGAGCGGAACGTACATCAACTCCTCGAAGCCGAGCACCAGGATCCGCCGGTGTCCGTCCAGCAGCGGCGCCAGCTCGGCCGCGAGTTCGGGCAGCGCCGTCTCCAGCGACCGGCGGTGTTCGCGGGTGAAGCCGTGGCGGCCGCCTTCCGGCAGGCCCTCGGGCCAGTCGAGCCGGGCGCGGACGACCGGTGCGGGCGGGCCGTCGGGCAGGCTGTCGCCGGGGTCGGCGGTGGCGATCAGGGCCTGGGCCCTGGGCAGCAGGTCGGCGGGCAGCTCGACGCCGCCGACTGCGGTGGCCACCAGGTCGACCCGGGTGCCGAGTTCGGCGGCCGCCGCGGCCAGGGCGGCCCGGTCGGCCTCGGTCCGCAGGTCGACCAGCGCGACCACGACGTAGCGCGGGCGCGGGTGGTCGGCGTGCAGGGCGCGGATGGTGTTGAGCACGGTCCTGCCGGTGGAGAACTCGTCGTCCACCAGCACCAGTGGACCGTCGCCCGCGAGGAAGTGCGGGTCCTCGGGGAGCAGCAGGTGCGAGGTGGCGTGCGAGTGCTCCTCCTCGAAGCCGCCGAGCGGTGTCACGCCCTCGACCGGGCGCCGGGTGGAGTGCAGGTACGGGGCGCCGAGGCCGTCGGCGACGCTGTGCCCGAGTGCGGTGGCGGTCTCCGCGTAGCCGAGCACGACCGCCCGCCCGGCTTCCTCCTCGCCGAGCAGCTCCCGCACCCTGCGGCCCAGTTCGACACCTGCCGCGTGCACCGTGGTGGGGTGCTGCGGAACGTGCTTGCCGAGCACCTGGGAGACCAGCAGGTGGGCGCGCCGGGGGTTGTTCGCCCGCAGGGCGAGGCCGATCAGTCCGGGCAGCGCGGGCGAGCCGGTGAGTCCGAGGCCGAGCCGGTCGGTGACCCACCGGCCGGTCCAGGGGGCGGGCTCGACGTGCGGTACTGCGATCAAGTCTCCTACTTTCACGGGCACTTCGGGAACGGCGGGTTCAACCGCCGGGCAGCTGTGCAAGGGTTCGGGGGTTCGGCCACGGAGCGCGCGCGTGCGGGTTCAGCCCCGGATCGCCGCGCCCAGCAGCTCGGCGAAGCTCACGTCCTCCCGGGCGACGCCGAACGCCTCCGCGCGCAGCAGGACCCGCTCCGCCCAGGCCCGGTGCGGCTTGGCCTCGTTCATCTTGTTGGTGTACGCGGAGCGGGAGACCCCGCCGCCGTCCCGGTGCCGGTCGAGGATGTCCAGGGCGTCCGAGTACTCCTCGTGCGTGACCACCGAGAGGGCGTGCACCGCGGGGACATGGCTGGGGTGGATGCAGGTCTTGCCCAACAGGCCGTTGGCGCGGTCCAGTTCGATCTCCCGGAGCAGACCGTCCAGGTCGTGCTCGATGAGCTGCTGCCGGACACCGAGGCCGCCGAGGGGCTCCCCCCGGTCGGAGGCCGGGAGCGGGTCCGCCGCCAGGAAGGGGGTGCGGCGCAGCTGCGGCTTGAACATCCGCTCCTGGACGGGGAAGTACTCCCACACCGGTCCGGTCACGGTGTGCCCGGTGCCGTCGGCGCGGCCGAGGACGTTGACCACGTCGCCGATCACCCCGGCCACCAGCGCCACGTCGTAGGCGGTCAGGTCGGGCGAGCGGCGCAGCCCGTACGCGGAGCACAGGTCGGTGACACCGAGCCGGACCGCCAGGATCCGGTCCCGGAACTTGTCCAGCAGCCGCTCTATGCCGAAGAGTTGCTCGCGGCGGGACTCCAGGTGGGCCAGCTCGGGGGATTCCAGGACGGGCATCGCGAACAGCCGCCGGCCGCAGTGCTGCTCCGCCTCGGTGAGCGCCTCCAGGAAGGGGCCGCCGCTCTCCTCGGTGAACTTGGGCAGCACATAGCCGGTGAGCAGGTCGATCGCCGGACCGAGCCGACTGGTGAGGTCGGTGAGCTGCCCGGGGGTGCGGACCCGGACGAAGAGCAGCGGGGAGCCGGCCGCTCCGTCCGAGCGCAGCCCGGTGAGCTGGCCGACCAGGTTCGCCTCCGCGTCGGGCACCTCGTGGTCGGCTATCGCGTCCTCCAGGCAGAGCACCATCGAGACCACTCCGCGCGCCGCCTGCTTCCGGATGTCGGCGACCAGGGTCGGCCTGGTGGCCGGGCTGTAGAGCGTCCCGCCGAGCGCGGTGGCGAGCACCGCCGCGTCGCTGTCCCGGTCGAAGGAGGCCGGCTGCCGCAGGAAGAGCCGGTCGCGTACGTCGTCGGCGAGGTGGCCGAAATGGCGCAAAATGCTCTCCATGGGTGGGCAAAACGGCGGCGGACCCGGGGGTCGTGGTGATAATCGCATCTAGTAGACGGTCCACCCGGTCGGAAAGTTCGCGACCCCGGGTCGGCGCTCTCCGCACGGGCGGGGCCCGTTGGCCGACCATCGACGGATTCGGCCAGCCCCGGCCGTAAAGCGCGGAACTCCTGGGCCCTGACCGTATCGCCACCGGGACACCACCGCAGCCGGCCCGCCCTGCGGGACGGCACGGCGCACCCGCGTTGTCCCGGAGTGCGGAGAAGCGGCAGGATGGTGCGTTATGACGCACGTGATGGCCAAAGGCGCCAACATCCCGCTGACGGCCGCCGCCGTGCGCGCCGTGCTGCACTGGAGCACGCGACCGGGGACACCCGACGTGGACGCCTCCGCGCTGCTGCTCGGGCCGGACGGCAGGGTCCGCTCGGACGCCGACTTCGTCTTCTACAACCAGCCCGACCACCCGACGGGCACGGTGCGGCACCAGCCCAAGCAGCAGACGCCGGACGGCGGCGCGATCTGGGACACCGTCGAGGTCGACCTCGCGCAGCTGCCGGCCGAGGTGGACCGGGTGGTGCTGGCCGGGTCGGCGGAGGGCGGGGCCTTCCCGGCCGTCCCCGACCTGCGCCTGGTGCTGCACGACTCCGCCGCGGCGGAGTCGGCGCCGGTCGCCGAGTTCAGCGTGACCGACACCGGCGAGGTCACGGCACTGGTGGTCGCCGAGCTGTACCGGCGCAACGGCACCTGGAAGTTCCGGGCGGTCGGCCAGGGGTACGCGGCCGGCCTCGCCGCGCTGGCCACCGAGTTCGGGGTCGCCGTGGAGGAATCGGACGACTCCCCGCAGGAGCCGCCCGCCGCCACTCCCCCGGCACCGAAGGCTCCCCCGGCCGCCCCCCGGGCCGAGACGGACGACGAACCCGACAGCTGGACGCTGGCACCCGCCACGCCGCTGCCGGTACCGCCGGCACCGGCGCCGGCGGTGCCTCCGATGCCCACCGCCGCGCCCTCGCCCACGACGGTGGCGCAGCAGCCCCTGCCGCCCACGACACCGCCGCCCCAGCACGCGCCGCAGCAGCCCGGTTACGGCTACCCGCCGCAGCCCGCTCCTCAGCCGACGTACGGCCACCCGCAGCAGCCGTACCCGGCCAACCAGACCGTCGGCTACGGCTATCCGTCATCCGTGCCGCCGCAGCCCGGGTACGGCTACCCGCCACAGGCCGGGCCGCAGCCCGGGTACGGCTACCCGCCACCGCAGCAGACCCAGCCGGGCGGGTACGGCTATCCGCAGGCCCCGGCCTACCCGCAGCAGCCGCACCAGCCGCCGCTGCCGCACCAGCAACCCCAGCAACCGCCCGCCCCGCCGCAGGCGTTCACGCTCCCGCCGCAGGGCCCGCAGTTCCAGCCCCGCTGACGCCGCACCCGCGACACCACGGCACCGGCCGCGCCGCGCACTACTCGGAGCCCGCGGCCGGTGTCTTGTAGCCGCGCTGCCACTGCATCCCGAAGCCGTACAGCCGATCCAGGTCCGACTGGAAGCCGTGCACGTACCGCACCTCACGGCGGATCGTCAGCTGGTTGTCACCGTCGTTCTCGATCAGCACCACGGCGCACGAACGGGCCTGCGGCGCACGCTCGTCGAGGCTGATCTCGATCCGCGGCCCGCTCTGCGGCACGATGGTGAGCGTCGCGTGCGTGCTGTCGAAGGCGGGCGTGTCGTCGTAGATGTACACGAAGATCAGCAGGCGCCGGAACTGGTCCTTCTTCTCCAGGTTGATGTACATCGTCTCGCCGGACGGCGCGCCGTAGACGTCGTCGCCGCTCAGCTTGATGTACGGCGGGCGCTGCAGGTCGCCGAAGTACTTGCCGAGCGGCTGCACCACGCCCCTGGTGCCGTCGGCGAGTTCGTACATGCAGGCGAGGTCGAGGTCCACGTTGACCTGCTCGGACTGGTAGGAGGCGGGCTCCATCGGGCGCAGGATGCGGGGGTCGAAGAGCCGGCGCAGCGCGCTCCTGGCGGCGGCACGCGAAGCCGTCCGGGCCGTCCAGTGCAGGTTGACGTAGAGGTATCCGGTGGTGGCGGCGGGGCCGGTGATCGCGTGCTGCGGTTGGGACTTGGTCAGTGTGACCTTGTACTGACCGCCGCCGGTGTCGAAGGTCGTGCGGTCCCCGCGCAGGAACTCCCAGACCGAGACCATCCCGTCCTCCCCACACCCCGCCGGGCCCTCATCCGGACCCGGCCGATCCATTCACCACCCGACGGGCCCATCGTGCCCGAAGCAGGCCCGCCGTCGCCATACATCCCTACCCAGCCGCGCGACATCGCAGGCAGCAGCGCACCCGCCACCCGGGGTCCGGCTCCGACCGTGCGCATCCGACGGTACGTCAACTTCCGTACCATGAACGGTCCTGGGACGCGATATCGTTCAGCCGCACAGGTGAACCTGCCCTGTCCGTCCCGTTCCGTTTCCCCGTTGCTGCACCAAACTGCACCGACCTGCGGAAAGCCGAGGCCCCCGCCGCAATGAACCTCTCCCCGATACAGCTGGTCTGGGCCGTCGTCGGCACCGCAGCGCTGCTGTTCGCCGCCGTCCTGTTCGCCGTCCTGCGCTTCAGGGGCACCAAGTCCGGTGACGGCGGGGACTCCTGGGAGCGCAGCGAGGAGCGCCGCCGACGGAAGGAGGCGGTGTACGGGATCGCCTCCTATGTGCTGCTGTTCTGCTGCGCGGGCGTCGCGGCCGCGCTCTCCTTCCACGGCCTGGTCGGCTTCGGCGAGCAGAACCTCGGACTCTCCGGCGGCTGGGAGTACCTGGTCCCGTTCGGTCTGGACGGCGCGGCCATGTTCTGCTCGGTGCTCGCGGTCCGCGAGGCCAGCCACGGTGACGCGGCGCTCGGATCCCGGCTGCTGGTCTGGCTGTTCGCCATCGCCTCGGCCTGGTTCAACTGGGTGCACGCCCCGCGCGGCGGCGGCCACGACGGCGCGCCGCAGTTCTTCGCGGGCATGTCCATCTCGGCGGCGGTGCTGTTCGACCGCGCGCTCAAGCAGACCCGTCGGGCCGCACTGCGCGAGCAGGGCCTGATCCCGCGCCCGCTGCCGCAGATCCGGATCGTCCGCTGGCTGCGCGCACCGCGCGAGACCTACGCGGCCTGGTCGCTGATGCTGCTGGAGAACGTCCGCAGCCTGGACGACGCGGTCGAGGAGGTCCGCGAGGAGCGGCAGGCCAAGCTGGAGGCCAAGGCCCGTGCCCGCAGCGCCGATCGCCGCGAGCGGGCCGAACTCAAGGCCATCGCCCGCCAGGGCAGCCTGCTCTCCCGGGCCCGGGGCGGCCGGCAGGTCCCGGCCCTGGCCGCCGCCCGGGCCGGCGACGGCCAGACCGCTACGGAGCCTGCACCAGCGGGGAACACCGCCCTCACCGTCGAGAGCGCCCCGGCCGTCGAGCAGCCCTCCGCCGTGGCGAAGTCCCCCGCCTTCCAGGCGCTCCCGGCCGTCGACCTGACCCCCGAGGACGACACCCTCGCCATGCCCAAGCTGGACTCGCTGGAGCGCAAGCTGCGCGCCCTCGAGAAGCAACTCGGCTGACCACTGAACGCGAACGGTCCCCGGAGCAGGGTTCCGGGGACCGTTCGGCGTTCTCGTCGGGGGATCAGCCCGTGGCGCCCTCCAGCGCCTGCTCGCGCCGGTTGCGCAGCATCGAGGAGACCAGTGCGGCACCGATGAAGGCCACACCGATCAGGCCGGTGACGATCTCCGGGATGTGGTACTTGATCGAGGCCAGCAGGATCAGCGCCAGCGCACCGATCGCGTAGTGCGCACCGTGTTCCAGGTAGACGTAGTCGTCCAGGGTGCCCTTGCGGACCAGGAAGACCGTCAGCGAGCGGATGTACATCGCGCCGATGCCCAGACCCAGGGTGATCATGAAGATGTCCTGGGAGATGGCGAAGGCGCCGACCACACCGTCGAAGGAGAACGAGGCGTCCAGCACCTCCAGGTAGAGGAAGAGGAAGAAGGCGGCCTTGCCGCCGACCTGGACCAGCGACTTCCCGCTGCGCTCGGCGGCTTCCTCGGCCTCCTCCTGCTCCTCCAGACCGGACTCGAAGACGCCGGAGAGCCCGCCCACCGCGAGGTAGGTGGCCAGACCCAGCAGACCGGCCAGCAGCACGGTCTCGGCGTGCGCACCGGCGAAGAGGTTGGCCGCCAGCGCGAGGGCCACCAGGGCGATCACCGAGGAGAGCGCCTCCAGCTTGCCGATCTTCTCCAGCGGCCTCTCTATCCAGTTCAGCCAGTTGAACTCCTTCTCCTCCAGCACGAAGTCGAGGAAGATCATCAGCAGGAAGATGCCGCCGAAGGCCGCGATGGCGGGGTTGGCCAGCTCCAGGTACTGGCCGTAGGTGTGACCGTCATGGGTCTTGCCGGAGTCGAGCGCCAACTCCACGACGGTGGCCGGGTTGAGGTGCGCGGTCAACGCGACCACCGCCAGCGGGAAGACCAACCGCATGCCGAAGACAGCGATCAGCACACCGACGGTGAGGAAGATCTTCTGCCAGAACGGGTTCATCCGCTTCAGGACGGTGGCGTTGACGACCGCGTTGTCGAAGGACAGCGAGATCTCCAGGACCGAGAGGATCAGCACGACGCCGAAGCCCTCGGCACCCCAGAGCAGGCCGGCAGCGAGCAGACCGGCGATCGTTATGGCGAATGACCATCCGAATGTACGGAGGAACACGGGTTAGTACCTTTCAAATACTGTATGTAGAGCTGCTTTACTCTACGTTTACGCCGAATTCGAGAGCAATTCCGCGCAGCCCGGACGCGTAACCCTGGCCCACCGCACGGAACTTCCATTCACCCTGGTAGCGGTAGAGCTCACCGAAGATCATCGCCGTCTCGGTGGAGGCGTCCTCGGTCAGGTCGTAGCGGGCGATCTCCTGGTCGTCCGTCATGTTCACCACCCGGATGAACGCGTTGCCGACCTGTCCGAAGTTCTGCATCCGGGCGTCGGCGTCGTAGATCGAGACCGGGAAGACCACCTTGTCGACCTGCGGCGGGACGAGTTCGAGGTTGACCACGACCACCTCGTCGTCGCCCTCGGCACCACCGGTGAGGTTGTCGCCCAGGTGCTCGACCGAACCCTCGGGGCTGCGGAGGTTGTTGTAGAACACGAAGTACTCGTCGCCCATCACCCGGCCGCCGGCGCAGAGCAGGGCGCTGGCGTCCAGGTCGAAGGGCGCACCGGTGGTGGAGCGGGCGTCCCAGCCCAGGCCGATCTGGACCCGCGTCAGGTTCGGCGCGGCCTTGGTCAGCGAGACATTGCCACCCTTGGCGAGCGTGACGCTCATGGCTGTTCTTCCTCCCTAGTCCCCGTTCCCGGGGCTGTGTCCGGCACGCTGCACGGGATTTCGCGCAGCGCACGGGGCCGCCGGCCGGGCGCGTTAAAAGATGTACGCCCTCGCGGCCCGCAGCGGGTGCTCCTGACCCACTGAACTTGCTGAACTCCGGTTCGGTACCGCACGGAGCATCTGACCCGGGAACAGCAAGGGCCGGGGTCGGCGGGAGCGAAACTCCCGCCGACCCCGGCCCCAAGATTATTCACCCGGCTCCCCGCCGGGCACACACCCGAGCCCGGGTCAGACGTTCACCCCGAAGTCCTGGGCGATGCCGCGCAGGCCGGAGGCGTAACCCTGGCCGATGGCACGGAACTTCCACTCCGCGCCGTTGCGGTAGAGCTCGCCGAAGACCATCGCGGTCTCGGTGGAGGCGTCCTCCGAGAGGTCGTAACGGGCGATCTCGGCACCGCCGTTCTGGTTCACCACGCGGATGTAGGCGTTGCGGACCTGACCGAAGTTCTGCTGGCGGGTGTCCGCGTCGTAGATCGAGACCGGGAAGACGATCTTCGCGACGTCGGCCGGGACGGTGGCCAGGTTGACCTTGATCGCCTCGTCGTCGCCCTCGCCCTCACCGGTCAGGTTGTCACCGGTGTGCTCGACCGAACCGTCCGGGCTCTTCAGGTTGTTGAAGAACACGAAGTTGCTGTCCGAGCCGACCTTGCCCGCCTCGTTGCAGAGCAGCGCGCTGGCGTCCAGGTCGAAGTCGGCGCCGGTGGTGGTGCGGACGTCCCAGCCGAGGCCGACGACCACGGCGGTGAGGCCCGGGGCCTCCTTGGTGAGCGAGACATTGCCACCCTTGCTCAGGCTGACACCCACTGGTCCTCCAAGAATCGTGCTTTCTCCGTCAACGGCCCGATCGTAGGACCGGTTCCCGCCCGACGCGGCCATCCGGCCCGGCGCGTCAGCGAACGCGCCGGGCCGGGAGGGCTCGACGGCCCAAGCGGAGCGCTCGTGTCAGAGCGCGTCGATCGCGGCCAGGTACTCCTTGGTGTCCCGGGCGTCCGGCAGGCCGTTGACGATCGACCAGCGCACCACGCCGGTCTTGTCGATCACGAAGGTGCCGCGCACCGCGCAGCCCTTCTCCTCGTCGAAGACGCCGTACGCCTGGGAGACCTCGCCGTGCGGCCAGAAGTCCGACAGCAGCGGGTACTCCAGGCCCTCCTTGTCGCCGAAGACCCGCAGGGTGAACGGCGAGTCGATGGAGACCGCGAGGACCTGCACCGAGTCGTTCTGCAGGCGGGGCAGCTCCTTCTGGATCTCGCACACCTCGCCGGTGCAGACACCGGTGAACGCGAACGGGTAGAAGACCAGGACGACGTTCTTCTCGCCCTGGAAGTCGGAGAGCTTGACCAGCTCGCCGTGCTGGTTCTTCAGCTCGAAGTCCGGAGCCTTGGTGCCGACCTCGATGGCCATGCTGAGACCTTCCTAACCGGATGCCACGGCCCAGACGGCCGCGCGACTACCGGCATCCTTGCATCCGCGCGGCCCGCTTCGGCCGTGCGGGTGGGTGCCGTACCACCACCCGGGCCGGGTTTCGCCCTGGGTGAACAGCACCCCGGATGCCCCCGCGCCGAATGGTGCACCAGCGCCGAGAACGACGGGCGACCGATGAAGGAGGTGGCGCCGGAGCGGGGCCCCTGGCCCCGGCCTTCGACTTGGGGCCGCCGGCCGAGGGCAGGGGGATGGGCACCCCCGCCCGTGGGCGGGCGAGGAGGGCGAGTGTCGACACCGGGCCGGAGCGCCCGGAGGCGAGCGGACCGAATCACCGCCCCGAAAACGGCCGGACCCCGCCGGAGGAAGCTCCGGCGGGGTCCGGGACGCAAGCGGCACCCAGGCCCGGCGCCACGGCCGGTGCCCGCCGCTCGCGGCCGAGGTCAGCGGCGGCCGCTCTTGGCAGCCTTCGGCGAGGCGAGGCGGGTGCCCATCCAGTCCTTGGCCACGCTCACCGAGCTGGTCTGGGAGAGGCCGGCGGTCCGGGCGGCGTCGTTGATCTCGTGCGCCTCGACGTGGCCGTCCCGACCCGTCTTCGGGGTCAGCAGCCAAACCAGGCCGCCCTCCGCCAGGTACTCCAGTGCATCGACGAGGGCGTCGGTGAGATCCCCGTCCTCCTCGCGGTGCCACAGCACGACGCCGTCGGCGACGTCGTCGTAGTCCTCATCGACGAGCTCGGCGCCAGTGATGTCCTCGATGCCCTCGCGGAGCTCCTGGTCACAGTCTTCGTCGTACCCGAGCTCCTGGACGATCTGGCCCTCTTCGAAGCCCAGACGGTGCGCCGGGTTGGACTTGTCCGCGGGGTCCGCGGTCGCGCTCACGGGAATAACCTCCAGTATTCGGCTCGGCATTCATGCCGAGGCTGTGGCCGTAGTCCACACGTGCGCGGCGGTTCGCGCAAGTACCCGCCCCCCGATCCCACCCAAAGGTTGACGTGTCGCGGCGGGACACGCCGTGGAATGTGTCGGTAATCACACCGATTTGCCCTTTTCTGCACCCCCCAGGGATGCTGCGGGCGGGCGGCCGCGCAGGCCGGAAAGCGCCCGGGATGCGAACGCATTTCGGGGTAACCACTCCGGCGGGCGTAGAGTCTCCTGTTGGCCCTCACCCCCGACCGGCCGCCTCCGGGCGGTCGGACATCAAGGTCGGACCACCTCTTCGTAACAACCGGTGGTGCGCGACGGCGGCAGCGATGCCCATGTCACACACCATCCGACCTGACCGCACCAGGGAAAAGCAAGCCCTGGTACGGAATGGTTACCGATCGGTAGAGATGACGGATCTCCGAGTTGCGGTACACGATGGAGGCGGCGCGACACACCTCAGTTACGTCCGACAGTGAAGGAACAGCGTGGCTTCCGGATCCGATCGCAACCCGATCATCATTGGCGGCCTTCCGAGTCAGGTCCCGGACTTCGATCCCGAGGAGACCGCGGAATGGCTTGAGTCGCTTGACGCGGCCATCGACGAGCGGGGGCGCGAGCGTGCCCGCTACCTGATGCTGCGGCTGATCGAGCGCGCCCGCGAGAAGCGTGTCGCCGTGCCCGAGATGCGCAGCACGGACTACGTCAACACCATCGCGACCAAGGACGAGCCGTTCTTCCCCGGCAACGAGGAGATCGAGCGCAAGATCCTGAACGCGACCCGGTGGAACGCGGCCGTGATGGTCTCCCGGGCCCAGCGTCCGGGCATCGGCGTCGGTGGCCACATCGCCACCTTCGCCTCCTCCGCGTCCCTGTACGACGTGGGCTTCAACTACTTCTTCCGGGGCAAGGACGCCGAGGGTGAGTCCGGCGACCAGATCTTCTTCCAGGGTCACGCCTCCCCCGGCATCTACGCTCGCGCCTTCCTGCTGGACCGACTGAGCGAGCAGCAGCTCGACGCCTTCCGCCAGGAGAAGTCGAAGGCCCCGTACGGCCTGTCCAGCTACCCGCACCCGCGGCTGATGCCGGACTTCTGGGAGTTCCCGACCGTCTCGATGGGCCTCGGCCCGCTCGGCGCGATCTACCAGGCGCGGATGAACCGCTACCTGGAGCACCGCGGCATCAAGGACACCTCCGACTCGCAGGTCTACGCCTTCCTCGGCGACGGCGAGATGGACGAGCCGGAGTCGCTCGGCCAGCTGTCGCTCGCCGCGCGCGAGGGCCTGGACAACCTGACCTTCGTGGTCAACTGCAACCTGCAGCGCCTCGACGGCCCGGTCCGCGGCAACGGCAAGATCATCCAGGAGCTGGAGTCGCAGTTCCGCGGCGCCGGCTGGAACGTCATCAAGCTGATCTGGGACCGCACCTGGGACCCGCTGCTGGCCCAGGACCGCGACGGCGTCCTGGTCAACAAGCTGAACTCGACCCCGGACGGCCAGTTCCAGACCTACGCCACCGAGACCGGCGAGTACATCCGCGAGCACTTCTTCGGCGGCGACCTGCGCCTGCGCGCCATGGTCGAGAACATGACCGACCAGCAGATCCAGCACCTGGGTCGCGGCGGCCACGACCACCGGAAGATCTACGCCGCGTTCAAGGCCGCCCGCGAGCACAAGGGCCAGCCGACCGTCATCCTCGCCCAGACCGTCAAGGGCTGGACGCTGGGCCCCAACTTCGAGGGCCGCAACGCCACCCACCAGATGAAGAAGCTGACGGTCGAGGACCTGAAGCGCTTCCGCGACCGGCTGCACCTGCCGATCACCGACAAGCAGCTGGAAGAGGGCTACCCGCCCTACTACCACCCGGGCAAGGACTCCGAGGAGATCCAGTACATGCACGACCGCCGGCGTGAGCTCGGCGGCTACGTGCCGACCCGCAAGGTGCGGCCGCGCCAGCTGGTGCTGCCCGGCGACGACGCCTACAAGGGCGTCAAGAAGGGTTCCGGCAACCAGACCATCGCCACCACCATGGCGTTCGTCCGGGTGCTCAAGGACCTGATGCGCGACAAGGGCATCGGCAACCGCTTCGTGCCGATCGCGCCGGACGAGTACCGCACCTTCGGCATGGACTCGCTCTTCCCGTCCGCCAAGATCTACAACCCGCTCGGCCAGACCTACGAGTCGGTCGACCGCGAGCTGCTGCTGGCGTACAAGGAGTCCCCGACCGGCCAGATGCTGCACGACGGCATCTCCGAGGCCGGCTGCACCGCCTCGCTGATCGCCGCCGGTTCGTCCTACGCCACCCACGGCGAGCCGCTGATCCCGGTCTACGTCTTCTACTCGATGTTCGGGTTCCAGCGCACCGGCGACCAGTTCTGGCAGATGGCCGACCAGCTGGCCCGCGGCTTCGTGATCGGCGCCACCGCCGGCCGCACCACGCTGACCGGTGAGGGTCTCCAGCACGCGGACGGCCACTCGCAGCTGCTCGCCTCGACCAACCCGGGCGTCGTCGCGTACGACCCGGCGTTCGGTTACGAGATCGCGCACATCATGCAGGACGGTCTGCGCCGGATGTACGGCTCCAGCGCCGAGCACCCGCACGGCGAGGACGTCTTCTACTACCTCACCGTGTACAACGAGCCGATCCAGATGCCGGCCGAGCCTGCGGGCGTCGACGTCGACGGCATCCTCAAGGGTCTGTACAAGTACAAGGACGGCGAGGCCGGCCAGATCCCGGCGCAGATCCTCGCCTCCGGTGTCGCGGTGCCGTGGGCCCTGGAGGCCCAGCGCATCCTCGCCGAGGAGTGGAACGTCAAGGCGGACGTCTGGTCGGCGACCTCCTGGAACGAGCTGCGGCGCGACGCGGTCGAGGCCGAGGAGTTCAACCTGCTGCACCCGGAGGAGCCGCAGCGCGTCCCGTACGTGACCGCCAAGCTCCAGGGCGCCGAGGGACCGTTCGTCGCCGTGTCCGACTGGATGCGCGCGGTGCCGGACCAGATCTCGCGCTGGGTGCCGGGCCAGTACCAGTCGCTGGGTGCCGACGGCTTCGGCTTCGCCGACACCCGCGGCGCGGCCCGTCGCTTCTTCCACATCGACGCGCAGTCGGTCGTCCTCAGCGTGCTCACCGAGCTCGCCAAGCAGGGCAAGATCGAGCGTCACGTGCTGAAGGACGCGATCGACCGCTACCAGCTGCTCGACGTGGCCGCGGCCGACCCGGGCGCGGCCGGCGGCGACGCCTGATCCGTACCAGCGGCCCCGAGGGCCGGGCTCCTCTCTGGAGCCCGGCCCTCGGGCGTTTCCTGGCCCTGGCGGCGCGCCCGGGACGCCCGGTAGGCGCAACAGCGGAAGCCCGGCCACCGGGGCGGTTGCAGAATCGTTCCGGGCTCACCCGACGCCGACGGAGGACGCCATGCACGAGGAGATCATCGCCAGAGCGGAGTTCCTGCTCACCGAGCTCCGCCTCTCACCCGGCGAGGCGCAGACACAACTGCGGTACTGGTTCCCGGAGTTGGAACTGGAGGAGCGGGCCAGGTACATCCGCACCGCGGCCCGGCGGGCGACTCCCCCGGGAGGTGGGGAACCGCGTGAGCAGCCGTGCAGCGCAGTGGATTCCTCCGGCTGACCATCCTCGAAAGCGCAAGGGGCGCTGAGCCGAAGGGCGCGCCGGCGCCGACGATGTCGATCTGCGGCTCCGCCGCGGGGACGAGCGACAAGCGAGCGGAGGGGTCTCCCCCGCCCGAAGGCTGGGGGAGACCCCTGCACGCATGACCGGGCCGGTCGCGCGTGCGGTTGGTCAAGCGCACCGCCCCGCGTCCCTGAAGGCGCTCTCCCGGCAGCGGACCGCCGCCGGGGCCAAGCGGGTTGCCGCCGGTGCTAGATGTGCACCGCGGGCCCCGCGTCGTTGCTGCCCCGCTTGGTCAGCAGGCCCAGGAGCGCCGCCGCGAAGGCGATCACCGCGGCGACCCCGAAGGCCATCGACATCCCGCTGACGAAGGAGCTGTGCACCGCCTCCGCCATCGCGTGCACCGCCTGCTCGGGCGTGCCCTGCGGAGCCGGCGGCGCGATGCCGAGCTGGGCGGCCTGCTTGAGCTGCGCCCCCTGCGCGCCCTCGACCGGCGGCAGCCCCGCCTTGGCCCAGTTGCCGGGCAGCGCACTACTGACCTTGGAGGCCATCACCGCGCCGAGCACGGCCGTACCCAGGCTGCCGCCGACCTGCATCGCGGACTGCTGCAGACCGCCTGCCACCCCGGACAGCTCCATCGGGGCGTTGCCGACGATGACCTCGGTGGCGCCGACCATGACCGGGCTGATGCCCAGCCCCATCAGCACGAACCAGAGCGACATGACGCCCGCCCCCGAGTGGGTGTCCAGCGTGGACATCCCGTACATGGCGAGCGTGGTGAGCAGCATGCCCGCGACGATCGGGATCCGCGGTCCGACCTTGCCGATCGCGGCACCGGCCGCCGGCGCGCCGATGATCATCATGCCGGTCATCGGCAGCAGGTGGACACCGGCCTGGACCGGGGTCATCCCGTGCACGTTCTGCAGGTAGAAGGTGACGAAGAAGATCGCGCCGAAGAAGGCGAAGGCCATCAGGATCATCAGCAGCGTGCCCGCCGAGAGCGGCACGGAGCGGAACAGGCTGAGCGGGATCAGCGGCTCCTTGGCACGGGCCTGCCAGAGCGCGAAGAGCACCATGGCGAGCAGCGCGCCGCCGAGGAACAGCAGCGTGCGGGTGTCGCCCCAGCCCCAGCTCGGGGCCTTGATGATGCCCCAGACCAGCGCGAACATCGCCGCCGACAGCAGCACGATGCCGGGGATGTCGAAGGACTTGGCCGCGTTCTCGGCCCGTACGTCGCGCAGGATCCACAGGCCGAGCAGCAGGGCCGCCGCGCCGACCGGGACGTTGATGAAGAAGACCGACTGCCAGCTGACGTGCTCGACCAGCAGGCCGCCGACGATGGGCCCGGCGGCGGTGGAGGCGCCGATCACACCGGCCCAGATGCCGATCGCCATGTTCAGCTTCTCCGCTGGGAAGGCTCCGCGCAGCAGGCCGAGCGCGGCGGGCTGGAGCAGCGCGCCGAACAGGCCCTGCAGCACCCGGAAGGCGATCACCGTCTGGATGCTGCCGGCGAAGCCGATCGCGGCCGAGGTGGCGGCGAAGCCGGTCGCGCCGACCAGGAAGGTCGCCTTGTGGCCGAAGCGGTCGCCGATCTTCCCCGCGGTGATCAGGAAGACCGCGAGTGCCAGCAGGTAGCCGCTGGTGACCCACTGGATGTCGGCGGGCGAGGCGCCGAGGTCGGTCTGGATGACCGGGTTGGCGATGGCGACGACGGTGCCGTCCAGGGCGACCATCATCACGCCGACCGCCACGGTGAGCAGGGTCAGCCACGGATGGCCCTTCAGGCCGTTCCGCTCCCCCGGCGGACCGCTGCGCTGCGGCGGCAGGTCCGCCTTCCCCTTGTTGACGACGGACTGACTCATAACTGGCCCTCCGGAGCCCGAACGACATGGCGAGTGGCGCCCCGGCCCACCCGTCCCCACGGTTGTCCAGCCCGACGGACGCCACTGACTCACGACATTATGGCAGTCGCTGACATTCGGCAAACGGTGACTTGTGCGCATTGATGACATATGTCAGAGCGCTATCGTGGTGATACCGACCACTCCTCCCTCGAAAGGCCCCTCGTATGGCCGCACAGCTCGCCGAAGCGACCACCGACCCCGCCTGCCGGGTCCTCGGGCTCCGTGAGCGGAAGAAGCGGCGTACCAGGGACTCCCTGGTCGAAGCGGCGCACCGGCTCTTCCTCGTCCACGGCTACGGCCGCACCACGGTGGACGAGATCGCCGCCGCCGTGGACGTCTCCCAGCGCACCTTCTTCCGCTACTTCGAGAACAAGGAGCAGGTCGCCCTGGCCGTCATGGCCGACGCCGAGGGCTTCTTCATCGAGTGCCTGCGCCGGCGCCCCGCCGAGGAGGAACCGCTGACGGCCATGCGCGCCGCCATCACCGAGTCCTGGCGCAGCCTCGGCAGCGTGGAGCACGCCGGCCCCGGCAGTGTCACCGCCGCCCTGGAACTGCTCGAACTCATCGAGTCCACGCCCACCCTGCTCGCCGCCCACCTGCGACACACCGCCGAGCAGGAGCGCCAGATCGCCGCCATCCTGGCCGAACGCGAGGGCCTGGACCCGGCCACCGACCTGCGCCCCCGGCTGCTGGCCGCCGTCTTCGGCGCGGTCGTCCGGCTCTCCCACCTCTCCTGGACCACGGACGCCGCCGCCCACCAGGTCGGCCCCGACGGCATGATCGCCACGCTCGAGCGCCACTTCGACCAGCTCGGGCCCGCCCTGTCCGGTTCCTGGCGGCCCTGAGCCCGGCGTCCCGCCGCGCAGGGCCCGGCTCCACGTCATACCCAGGTACTACGCACGGAACAGCTCCTGCGTACGATGCCGGCGCACTCCCCGGCCCCTAGCCTGGGCCGGGATGAAGATCCGACCGCCCGCCAACGTCCTGTCCGACCTGCGCTCGGCCCTGCCCGAGCTGCGCGCGCTCGCGGTCTCCCTCGGGCACGCCCTGATCACCCCGACCGGCGGTGCCGAGCCGCTGCTCGGCGGCTCCCGCCACCGCTGGGTGCGCAGCCTGCCGTACGTGATCGCGGGCGCACTCAACGCGGCCCTGATCCCGACCGGCACCGTCCATCTGCACACCTCGTACGAACTGCCGGTCCCGACCGCGGCGGCGCTGGTGGTCGCCCAGACCGCGCCGCTGCTGGTGGCGGTCACCCGACCACTGGCCGTCTGGTGGGTGGTGTTCCCGGCCTCCGTCGCCGGGGCCGTGCTGACTCTGGACACCCCGCACGGCGCGGGCCCCTGGCCCTGGTCGGTGACCACGCTGATCGGCTACCTGTTCCTGATGCTGGCGCTGGCCGTGCGGGAGAGCGGGCGGACCCTGCTCGCCGTCTGGATGGCCACCGGGCTGGCCACCGCCGGGGCGGGAGCGGCCTTCACCCGGTCCGGGGACGCCGGCGCCCCGCTGCCGATCGTGCTCAGCGGTGCCGTGCTGCTGCTCGGCTGGAGTCTGCGCGGACGTGGCGAGGCGAGGCGGTTGCTCGCCGAGCAGGAGCAGATCAGCGAGGCCGAACGCGGACGGCGCACGCTGCTGGAGGAACGCGCCAGGATCGCCCGCGAGCTGCACGACGTGGTGGCGCACCACATGTCGGTGATCACCGTCCAGGCGGACAGCGCGCCGTACCGGATCGGCGGCCTGCCGGCCGAGGCCGTCGAGGAGTTCGGCACCATCGCCGCCGCCGCCCGCAGCTCGCTGACCGAGATGCGCCGGCTGCTCGGCGTGCTGCGCAGCGAGGAGAGCGCCGCGGACCGCACCCCGCAGCCCGGTCTGGACCAGGTTCCCGAACTGGTCGACACGGTCGCCCAGGCCGGCGTCCGGGCCGAGCTGGCCGTCACCGAGGAGGTCCACGCCCTGGGCGAACTGCCGCAGGCGGTCGGCCTGTCCACGTACCGGATCGTCCAGGAGGCGCTGGCCAACGTGGTCCGCCACGCGCCCCGCGCCCAGGTCTGGGTCTCGATCGCCGCCGAGGACGAGGCCCTGCGGATCACCGTGGTCGACACCGGCCCGCCGGGCGGGCAGGACCGCACGGGCATCGAGTCCTCCGAGGGCACCGGGCACGGGCTGGTGGGAATGCGTGAACGCGTGCGGCTGCTCGGTGGCAGGCTGGACACCGGACCGCTGCCCGACGGCGGATTCCGCGTGGCCGCCGTCCTGCCCGTCAACCAGCCCGAGGAGCCCAGCACATGACCATCCGCGTAGTCATCGTCGACGACCAGGCGATGGTCCGGGCCGGATTCGCGGCGCTGCTGGGCGCGCAGAGCGACATCGACGTGGTCGGCGACGCCGCCGACGGCAGGCAGGCACTGGAGGTCAGCGGGCGCACCCACCCCGATGTGGTGCTGATGGACGTCCGGATGCCCGAGATGGACGGCCTGGAGGCGGCCCGCCGGCTGCTCGACCCCCCGGTCGGGGTCGTCCACCGCCCCAAGGTGCTGATGCTGACCACCTTCGACGTCGACGACTACGTGTACGAGGCGCTGCGCGCCGGGGCCAGCGGCTTCCTGCTCAAGGACGCCCCGCCCGCCGACCTGATCTCCGCCGTCCGGGTCGTCGCGGCCGGCGAGGCCCTGCTGGCCCCCTCGGTCACCCGCCGGCTGATCGAGGACTTCGCCCGCACCCGGCCCGCGCCCCGCCGCGACCCCCGGCTGCGCCTGGGCGGCCTCACCCCGCGCGAGACCGAAGTGCTCGAACTGATCGCCCGCGGCCTCTCCAACCAGCAGATCGCCGACCGCCTGATCGTCGCCGAACAGACCGTCAAGACCCACATCGGCCGCATCCTGGCCAAGCTCGACCTCCGCGACCGCGCCCAGGCCGTGGTCCTCGCCTACGAGTCCGGCCTGGTCACCCCGGGCCAGTAACGGACTCCGCCGCGGCGGGTCGGCCGTCTCCGGTCCGCCGCCCTGACCCCGTGCGCCGTGCGCACGGGGTCGCTCATCCGCGTCCCGGACGCCCAGGCCCGCCCCGGCCCCGCCGCCGGGCGCCTCCCTCTCCCGTGCCCGTGACGCGCGGACGAAACCGCGGGAGTGGCACCTCCCCATCCCCAGCAGGCGTACCCCTGGCACCACGGTATGACGCCGCAGTTGGCCCCGCGGTGTGACGTCCGTCGGGGCACCTCCTCCCTACCTTCCTCCCCGTCCAAGTCGTGGAGGAGGAGCAGGAGATGGCAGGACGGTTCGGGCGGGGGCTGGTGGCGGCCGCGGCGATGGTCGCGGTGCTGGCAGGAGCCGGCGGATGGGCGGCGGCGGCGGACATCCAGACGCCGGTGACCGGTCCACCGGAGGGAAGTGCGGCCTGGGCGGCCGACGGCTCACTGGGGGTGCGGCTGCCGGATCCCGCCACGGCCCCGGCCGCCGAGGTGGCCCGGTTCTTCGCCGGCCTCACGGCGGCGCAGCAGGACACCCTGGCCGCCCGCCACCCACTGGTGGTCGGCAACCTCGACGGCGCGCCGGTCAAGCTGCGCTACCGCGCCAACGCGCTCGCCCTGGCCGAGGAGCGCGAGCGCGAACTCGCTCGCGCCGCCGATCCGGCCGTCACCCCCGACCAGCAGCGCTCGGCGGCCGAACGTGCCGACCGTTGCGCATCTCTGATGGGACGTCAGATTCTTGCCTTCGATCCGCGCGGCCGCGGCCAGATCGCCGAGGTGTACGGAGATCTCGCCACGGCGACCCGCACCGCGGTGGTGGTGCCCGGCTCGGACGTCGACCTGATGTCCTTCGACCGCACGAACGACCCGTACGGCACCCCGGCCGGGATGGCGCGCTCACTGCGGCACGCCACCGGCGACCGGGTCGCCGTCGTCGCCTGGGCCGGCTACACCACGCCCGTCGGGGTCGGCCTCGACGCGGCAACCGCCGATCTGGCCCGGGCGGGTGCGGGCCGGCTGGACCGCTTCCTGGCCGCCCTCGCGCCGGTCACCGGCCCGGTGGCGCTGTTCTGCCACAGCTACGGATCGGCGGTCTGCGGGCTGGCCGACCCGCGCCCGGAGCAGGTGTCCGACCTGGTGGTCCTGGGCTCGCCCGGGATGGACGTCCCCGACGCGCGGGCCCTGCGGGTGCCGCTCTGGGCCGCCGAGCGCAACGGCTCCGACTGGATCGGCGACGTCCCGCACGTCTCGGTGCTCGGCCTCGGCCACGGCGCCGATCCGACCGCCGCCGACTTCGGTGCCCGGGTGGTCAGTTCGGCCGGCTCGCACGGCCACAGCGGCTACTTCGCCCCCGGCACCTCCTCGCTCGCCTCCTTCGCCGCCATCGCACTCGGCGACCACTCGCACATCCAGTGCGCCGACCCGAACCAGGAGTGCCGTGATGCCCGCTGACAGCCCCTGCCCCGTCACCCGAGCCCCCTTCGCCCACCGCCTGCGCCGGACCGCCGACCGGGTCGCGGACCGGACCCCCGCCGACCGCGACCGCGCCCTGGACGGCCTGCGCGCGCTCGCCCTGCTCGCCGTCCCGGTCGGCCACTGGCTGCTCGGCGGGCTCACCCTCCAAGGCGGGGTGCTGCACAACGCCAGCCCGCTCACCTCACTCGGCTTCTTCGCCCCGCTCAGCTGGGGCCTGCAACTGCTCGGCGTGTTCTTCCTGGTCGGCGGATGCTCCTCGGTCCGCTCGCTGGAGCGGGCCAGGGCACGCGGGGCGAGCACCACGGCCTGGCTGCGCGCCCGCTCGGTCCGGCTACTGCGCCCGGTGCTGGGAGTGGCCGCCGTGTGGGCGGTGCTGATCCCGCTGCTGCAGGCGCTCGGCGTGCCGCAGGGCACCGTACGGACCGGTGCGGTCCTGGTGGTGCAACCGCTCTGGTACATCGGCGTGTATCTGGTGCTGACCGCACTCACCCCGTACTGCGTGGCCGCCGGACGCCGCCTGGGCGGCTGGGCCGCGGCGCCGCTGCTGGCCACCGTCGCACTGGTCGACCTGCTGCGGTACGGGCCGTGGGCCGGGTCGGTACCGTCCTGGCTGGCCCTGGTGAACCTGGTGCCGGGGTGGATGTTCGGCTACCAGTTGGGCGTCTCCTGGGCACAGGGCCGGATCGGGCGGGCCGGGGCCCGGACGCTGCTGCTGGGCGGGGCCGCACTGTTCGCCGTGCTGCTGCTGATCTTCCACTACCCGGCCAGCATGGTGGGCGTGCCGGGCCAGGCGCGCACCAACTCGCACCCGCCGTCCCTGCTGGTGCTCGCGCTGGCGGCCGTCCAGTGCGGTGCCGCGATGCTGCTGCGGGACCGGATCGCGCACCTGCTCCGCCGTCCGCTGCTCTGGCTGCCGGTAGTGGTGGTCAACCTCTCCGCGATGACCATCTTCTGCTGGCACCAGACGGCGATGTACTCGGTGGCCCTGGCCTTCTCCCGGCTGGGTGCCGTCCCCGGCCTGACCACCGCGCCGAACTCGCCGGACTGGGTGGCGGCCCGGCTGATCTGGCTGCCGGTCTTCGGAATGGCCCTGGTGGCGGTCGCACGGTACGCCCGGCGCTTCGACGGGCCCTGGGGCCTGCGCGGACCGCTCAGGGCGGTGGCGGGCGCGGCCGCTGCGCTCTTCGCGGCGTACGCCCTCGGAGTGGTGTGACCTCGGCCGGGGTGCTGGGCCCGGTCGAGGCCGCCGCCCCGCCCCACCCTGGCGGCATGGTGACGTTCGATCAGTTCCTGGCCACGGGCCCGGCCCTCCCGCAGACCGCCGAGCGGCTCACCCGGGAGACGAAGGCGACGCTCCGGCTCGGCGAGAGGATCTTCGCCATGAGCACCCCCGAGGACGGCTCGGCCCGCGTCAAGGCGGGCAAGGGAGAGCAGGCCGAGCTGCCGGCCGCCGCCCCACGGACGTACTCGGCGGCGTTCCGCGTCGGCCGGCACGGCTGGGTGGAGGTGAGCCTCGCCACAGTGGCCGCGGGCGAGCTGAACGATCTGCTGACGGAGGCGTGACGCAGCATCGCCCCGAAGTACCTGATCAAGGAATTCGAGACGAAGGCAGACGGGCCATGACGGCATGGTGTGATTCATCGCACAGTTTGGAGCCTGCACGGGCCGTGCTCCGAGCCCCTACCCTGGCTGACGAGTAGTTGGCGGTCGTACCACCATCGGGCCCCGCCCGCTGTGACGGTCACGGGTCCGAGGGAGTTGAGGCCTTGCAGCGCAGGCTGACGAAGCGCAGGCTCAGCCAGTACACGGCGGCACGCCGCAGGCGGATCAAGCGTGCCCTGATAGGGGCGTTCGCGGGTTGCGCCGTGCTGGTGGACGCCGGAGCCGCAGCGGCCCAGGCCGCCGCCGCCACCGAGCAGTTGGCCATCTCCACCCCGCCGGCCGGCAGCACCGAGTGGGCAGCCGACCACTCCCTGGGCCGGTCGCTGCCCGACCCGGCCACCGCCGACGCGCGCACGGTCGCCGCCTTCTTCGCCTCGCTCACGCCCGAGCAGGCCACCCGTCTGGTGGCCCGGTACCCGCTGGTGGTCGGCAACCTCGACGGCGCGCCGGTCAAGCTGCGCTACCAGGCCAACCGGCTGGCGATCAGGGCCGAGGCCGACAGGTGGCGCTTTCGCGCCGCCGACCCGAAGCTCACCGCGAACGACCGCTCCGCCGCCAGGCTGCGCGCCGACAACACCGAGGAGCTGCTGGCCCCCGGCCGCCAGGTCCTGGCCTTCGACCCGCGCGGCCGCGGCCTGGTCAGCGAGGTCTACGGTGACCTCGCCTCGGCCCAGAAGGTCGCCGTGCTGGTCCCCGGCTCGGACGCCGACCTCGCCCACTTCGACCAGCCCTCGGACCCGCTGCGCTCCCCGTCCGGGATGGCCCGCGCGCTCTTCGACGAGGAGCACCGGCAGTCCCCCGGCACCCGCACCGCCGTGATCGCCTGGACGGGGTACGTCACCCCGCTGGGCCTCGGCCCCGACGCGGTCACCTCGCGGCTCGCCGAGGTCGGCGCCCCTCGACTGGAGCGCCTGCTCGACGGCCTGGGCGCGACCAGCCACCCGGAGACCCCGCCGGCGCTGTTCTGCCACTCCTACGGTTCGGTGGTCTGCGGCATCGCCGCGCCGAAGATCCACGAGGACCGGCCCACCGACCTGGTGGTCTTCGGCAGCCCGGGGATGGGTGTGCAGAACGCCTCCGGGCTGGGTGACGGCGTCCGGGTCTGGGCGGCCCGCAACCCCACCGACTGGATCGGCAACGTCCCGTACCTGGAGGTCGGCGGTCTCGGCCACGGCGCCGACCCGACCGGCGAGGGCTTCGGGGCGATCCGGGTCTCCTCCGCCGGCGCGGCCGGCCACACCGGCTACTTCGCGCCGAACACCGCCAGCCTGCACAACTTCGGCGACATCGCGCTCGGCAGGTACGCGAGCGTCACCCACCCGCCGGCCACCTCCTGACACCGTCCCGGGACGGGCGGCGGCAGGTCTTCCCGGGGCCGGGGTTCGGCTCTCCCGAGCAGAGCCCCGGCCCCTGCCGGTGCGCCTACTCCCGGGCGCCGGAGGTGAGGCTCATGTCCGTGTACCGCTGCCCCGTCACGCGCCCGGCGATCGGCTCCAGCTCGGCGAGCTCCTCCGGCGTGAGCCGCAGCGTCGCGGCCGCGGCGTTCTCCGCCAGCCGGGAGCGCTTGCGGGTGCCGGGGATCGGCACCACGGTCAGTCCGTGCACCTCGGCCCGCTGGTGCACCCAGGCGAGGGCCACCTGGGCCGCGGTGGCCCCGCGCCCGGCGGCGATCTTCTGGATCGGCTCGACCAGTGCGGCGTTCCGAGCCGCGTTCTCCCCGCTGAACCGCGGCTGGCTCCGCCGGAAGTCATCCGCCGAGAGCTGCTCGGCGGCCTGGAAGGCCCCGGTCAGAAAACCCCGCCCGAGCGGCGAGTACGGGACGAGGGCGACCCCGAGCTCGGCGGCGGCGGGCACCGCGCTGTGCTCGACGTCCCGGGAGAAGATCGACCACTCCGACTGCAGCGCGGCGATCGGGTGCACGGCGTGCGCCTCGCGCAGCTCCGCCCCGGTTACCTCGGAGAGCCCCAGGTGCCGCACCTTCCCCGCCCGTACCAGCTCGGCCATCGCGCCGACCGACTCGGCCAGCGGGACCCCCGGGTCGCGGCGGTGCATGTAGTACAGGTCGATGACGTCCATCCCGAGGCGCCGCAGCGAGGCGTCCACGGCGGTGCGGATGTACGCCGGGTCGTTCCGTACGCCCCGGTACTCGGGGTCGTCGGCCCGGCGCTCGATGGCGAACTTGGTCGCGAGGACGACCCGGTCGCGGTTGGCCCGGACGAACGGGCCGATCAGCTCCTCGTTCTTGCCGGAGCCGTAGATGTCGGCGGTGTCGAACAGGGTGACGCCGAGGTCGAGGGCCGCGTCCAGGGTGGCCAGCGCCTCCGCGGTGTCGGTCGGCCCGTAGAACTCGCTCATGCCCATGCAGCCGAGGCCCTGGGTGCCGACCACGGGGCCGTTGGTGCCGAGGACGGTGGTGGGGAGAGTCATGCGCTCTGCTTCTTCCTGTCGATCTGGTCGTACTGCTGCTGCTCGTACTGCCCGGGCCGGCCGGCTCGGGCGGGCGGCTCGTACCGGTGGTCCGGGACCTGCTGCCGGTTCTCCGAGTAGATGTCGATCTTGTAGTCGAGCACCGCGAGGGTCGCGTGCAGATCGGCGATCTTCTGCCGGACCTCCTCCCGGTGCTGGACGAGGATCTCGCGGCGGGCCTCGACGGTGTCGTCACCGGCCCGGGCGAGCTCCACGTAGCGGAGCATGTCGGCGACCGGCATCCCGGTCAGCCGGAGCCGGCTGAGGAAACCCAGCCGGTTCAGGTCGGCGTCGCTGTACCGCCGCTGGCCGGAGTACGAGCGGTCGATCGGGTCCAGCAGGCCGATCCGCTCGTACCAGCGCAGCGTGTGGGCGGTCAGCCCGCTGACCGCCGCGACGGCGCTGATGCTGTGCCGCGGGGTGCGGTCGGCCTCCGCGCTCGCCGTCCGGTAGGCCTCCGAACAGCTCAGCAGATCGGAGTTGATCCGTGCGGTCGTTGCCATCGAGTGGACCCCCCGGTCGGTCGGCGATGACTACGAAGTTACTGAGTTGGAGCGCACTCCAAGCAAGCCCGCCACGCCGCCCTGCCGCGCGGCTCGTTAGAGTCGGCGCATGCAGAGCTTGCGGATGATCGAGGACTGGCCGGTGCCGAACGCGGCAACCGCCGTGGTACGGGGCGCGGACTGCGTCGTGCTGGGCGAACACGGGCCGCAGGAGTGGCTGTTCCCGCTGGCGTCGGTGACCAAGCTGCTCACCTCGTACGCCGTGCTGGTCGCGGTCGAGGAAGGGGTCTTCGAGCTGGACGACCCGGCGGGACCGGAGGGTTCGACCGTCCGGCACCTGCTGGCGCACACCTCGGGGCTGGCCTTCGACGAGCACCGGACGATGGCCGAGCCGGGCAACCGGCGACTCTACTCCAACGCCGGCTTCGACGTGCTGGCGGACACCCTGACCAAGGCGGCCGGGATCGACTTCGCGCAGTACGCCGCCGAGGCGGTGTTCGAGCCGCTGGGCATGCGGGCCACGCTGATCAACACCGCCCACCGCTCGCCCGCCGGTGCGGGCGGCCTCTCCACCGTGGCCGATCTGGCCCGCTTCGCGGCCGAGTTGCAGGCGCCCACGCTGCTGGATCCGTCCACGGTGCGCACCGCGACCCGCGAGGTCGCGTACCCAGGAGTGAGCGGCGTCCTGCCGGGCTTCGGCCACCGCCGGCCCAACGACTGGGGCCTCGGCTTCGAGATCCGCGGCGAGAAGTCTCCGCACTGGACCGGCACCGCCAACTCCCCTGAGACCTTCGGCCACTTCGGCCAGTCCGGCACCTTCCTGTGGGTCGACCCGGTCGCGGGCGTCGCCTGTGTCGCCCTCACCGACCGCGACTTCGGGCCGTGGGCCGCCGAGGTCTGGCCGCAGTTCAACGACGCCGTCCTCGCCGAACTTCGCGGCTGACCGCCGCCCACCGGCGCCCGGATCCGGGTCGGCGCGCGCCCCGGCCCGCCCGCGCCGACCCGGATCCCAGCCAGCGCGGTCAGCTCGCCCCGGCACCGGGCAGCCCGGTGACGGACGCGAACGGCGAGGTCACCGACGGCACGCCGGACGGCACCGCGGACGGCGGCACCGCCGAGGACGACGCGGACGTGCCCGCCGGGCCCGAGGGCGGTCCGGACGGCGAACCTGTGGGCGGTCCGGACGGCGAACCCGTGGGCGACCCGGAGGAGGACTGGGACGCGGAGGGCGGAGCGGACGCCCCCGACGCGCTCGGCGACGTGGTCACCGTCGGCATCGCCGGCAGCGAGTACACGTTCCCCGGTGTCACGATCCGGGTGATCTCCTCACCGAACAGCGTCGAGTTCTCCGAACCCTGGTAGTTCGCATC
The DNA here is from genome assembly GCF_039533515.1 of Kitasatospora cystarginea. NCBI lineage: Bacteria > Bacillati > Actinomycetota > Actinomycetes > Kitasatosporales > Streptomycetaceae > Kitasatospora > Kitasatospora cystarginea. Next base: position 405,203 of record NZ_BAAATR010000001.1, read on the forward strand.
GGTGTTGCTGAGCACCACCAGGCTGGCCCTCGCTGACGGCAGGTACAGCACGAGGCTCTGGTAGCCGGGGATCGAGCCGTTGTGCCCGACCCACCCGTTGTCGGTGAACAGCCCCAGCCCGTAACCGGTGTTGGGGTAGCCGGTGGGCAGCGTCTGCAGCCGCTGCGTCTGGGTCCCGGGGTTGAGCAGCGAACCCGTGGCCAGCAGAGCGGCCCAGTGCTGCATGTCGGTGAGGTTGGAGATCACGGCCCCGGCCGCCCAGGCCCAGGACGGGTTCCAGTCGGTCGCGTCCGCGCTCGAGCCGGCCGGTGTCTGGTTGGTGTAGCCGTGCGCGTGCGGGTCCGGGAAGGACGCGTCGGTCGGGAACACCGTGCGCTGCAGGCCCGCGGGGACGAACACCTGCTGCTGCAGGTAGTCCTGGAGCGGCTGCCCGGCGGCCTTCTCCACCACCATGCCGAGCAGGATGGTGTTGGTGTTGGAGTACTGGTACTGGCTGCCCGGCTCGAAGGCCACCGGGTGCCTGAAGCTGTATGCGAGCAGTTCCTGCGGGGTGAACGACCTGGCGGGATTGCCGATCAGGGCGTTCACGAAGTCCTGGTCCGAGCTGTACGGGTAGAGGCCGCTGCGCATGTCCGCCAGCTGCCGCAGGCTGATCCGGTCCCCGCCCGGCACCCCGGAGACGTACTTCCCGACCGGATCGTCCAGCCCCACCTTGCCCGCGTCCACCAGGCGCAGCAGCGCGGTGACGGTGAAGGTCTTCGTCACGCTGCCGATCCGCATGTTCAGGTCGGTGGTCATGGGCGTGTTGCTGCTGCGGTCGGCGACCCCGAAGGCCTTGGTGTAGGTGCCGTTGCCGGGGATCGAGAGCCCGACGATCACGCCGGGCACATTGGCCTTCTGCATCACCTGCCCGACCGCCGCGTCGAGTTGCGCGGTCACCGCCGGGCTCAGCTGCACCGGAGGGCTACCGGAGGTGGACGCGGAGCCGGTGTCCGGCGCCGAGGCGGACGCGGAGCCGACGTTCGGGGTACCGGTATCCGGGGCGACGGCCTCCGGATCGACGGGGGAGCAGCCCGCGCCCGCCAGGAGGGCCGCAACGACGAGACCGGCCAGGCATATCCTGCGCCGCGATCCGTTCACACACCGTTGCTGGGAGGGGTCGGCCATGTCGAAGCGCCTCTCTGGGCCGGGAGCACGGGGACGCGGCCCACGACCGCGGCCCCGCGACGACGGGGCGGTACGGGCCATCGCCAACGTAAGCCGCCACCGACCGCATCGCCGCTCCCGTTGACCCGTTCGAGCTCAGGCCGGCGGAACTCCTCCGCGCGGGCCGACTCCCCTCGGCAGGGGCCGGCTGATCCCCGGCGCGGCCCGACTGGCCCTCGGCGCAAGCGGGTTGCTCCCCGGGGCCCGGGGAACCGCGCGCCGCAGAAGCCCCCTGCCCCACCGAGCCTCCCGGGGCGAGCTGAACCGCCCCACCGGAAGGCCGCGACCCGCAGCCGTCCGCCCGGCCCCGGTCAGGCCCAAGTCATTCGGCACCCAGCACACTTGGCCGTCCGCGCCCTCGCGGGGAGGCCCTCACCCGTACTTCAGCTCCGAGTGCATCTCCCAGAACAGCAGCTCCACCCCGTCCTCCCCCGCGGTCGGGTCGGCGAACGCGTTCCCGGTGACCCGGACGCTGTCCCCCGCCGCCATCGACCGCCCGCTGCCCTTCGGCCCGGGCACGGTCCGGTACCCGAGCGAACCCGCCGTCAGGTGCACGTACCGGTAGGGCGCCTGCGGCAGTGCCGGCAGCGGCTGCCAGGGCCCGGCCGTGACCAGGTAGAGCGCGGCGTCACTGCGCCGCAGCCGGAGCGCGTCCGTACCGGCGTCCCGCTCCAGACCGGACGCGAGCAACGTCAGCCCGTCCGCGGCCGGTTCGACCCGGCGCAGCCCGTACGCGGGCGGGGTGTCGAACGAATCCGGCTGCAGCCACATCTGGACGAACCGCACCGGCACCTCGGCCCCGCCGACGTTGCGCTCGGTGTGGCTGACGCCGGAACCCGCACTGACGTGCTGGACCATGCCGGGGCGGACCACGCCCGCGTGGCCGTCGCCGTCCCGGTGGGCCAGGGCGCCCTCGACGACCCAGGTGAGGATCTCGGTGTCGCGGTGGCGGTGCTCGTCGAAGCCTGCGCCGGGGGCCAGGGTCTCCTCGTTGCAGGCGAGCAGCGCGCCGAAGTGGGTGTTCTTCGGGTCGTAGTGCCCGGCGAAGGAGAAGGCGTGCCTGGTTTCGATGCCTTCGGCCGGCGTGGAGCGGTAGCGCTCGGGCGCTCGGCGCAGGTCGGCACGGGGGCGGGTGGCGGCGTCAGTCACGACTGACACCGTAGCCGGTGTGACCGGGGCCACCGCCGCAACCGGTGGGGGTGTGCACGAGCACCGACCGGCGTGAGGCAGGCTTGTCCTGTGCCAGCCGCTTCAGCGAATTCCGACAAGAAGTCCGGGGCCACCAAGGTCGCACCCGTGAAGGCCGCGACCGGTGGAGCCGCGGTGACAGCGCCAGACCCCGAGGACACCGGGCCGGCGCAGGCGCCGGCGAAGGCTGCCGCCAAGTCCCCGGCCAAGTCCGCCGAGCGTCCGCGCAACGGCAGGCCCGGGCGGCTGACCGCGCAGGAGCGCAAGTTGGCCGCCGAACGGGCCGAGCTGCGGGCCGCGACGCTCAAGCGGCTGGAGAAGTCGGCGGGCAAGCTGGCCAGTGCCGCGATCGCGCGGATGGACGACCAACTGGGCTGGTACCGGCGGATGCCGCCGGAACACCGGTCCTGGATCGGTCTGGTGGCCCAGGCGGGTATCGCGGCCTTCACCGAGTGGTACCGCCACCCGGAGGCCCCGCAGGCGATCTCCACGGACGTCTTCGGCACCGCACCGCGCGAACTGACCAGGGCGATCACCCTGCGCCAGACCGTGGAGCTGATCCGCACCACCATCGAGGTGATGGAGGAGGCCATCGAGGAGGTGGCCGCCCCCGGCGACGAGGCCGGGATGCGCGAGTCGGTGCTGGTCTACGCACGCGAGATCGCCTTCGCCACCGCCCAGGTGTACGCCCAGGCGGCGGAGGCGCGCGGTGCGTGGGACGCGCGACTGGAGGCGCTGGTCGTCAACTCGCTGCTCTCCGGTGACGCGGACGAGGGAGTGCTCTCCCGGGCGGCCGCGCTGGGCTGGGGTCAGCCGACCCAGGTCCGGGTGGTGATGGGCAGCGCCCCGGACGGGGACAGCGAACTGGTGGTGGAGGCGATCCGCCGGGCCGCCAGGTACGCCAAGCTGCACGTGCTGACCGGTGTGCTGGGCAAGCGTCTGGTCGTGGTGGTGGGCGGCGACAAGGAGCCGGTGCACGCCGCCAGGGCGCTGATCGGCCAGTTCGCGCCGGGCCCGGTGGTGGTCGGCCCGACCGTGCCCGACCTGCTCTCCGCGACCAGGTCCGCGGCCGCCGCGGCCGCCGGACTTCGGGCCTGCGCCGCCTGGCCGGACGCCCCGCGCCCGGTGCTGGCGGACGACCTGCTGCCCGAGCGGGCGCTCGCCGGCGACCAGGCCGCCAGGCGGCAGCTGGTGGAGGAGATCTACACACCGCTCGACGAGGCCGGCTCGGCGCTGTTGGAGACCCTGAGTGTCTACCTCGAACAAGCCTCCTCTTTGGAGGGAGCCGCCAGGATGCTCTTCGTCCACCCGAACACCGTGCGCTACCGACTGCGCCGTGTGACCGACGTCACCGGCTATGCTCCGTCCGACGTACGGTCGGCGTTCACCCTGCGCATCGCTCTTGCGCTGGGCCGTCTCGGATCGGTCGCCGAGCAGGGCTGACCCCCGCCCTGTAGGGACTCCACAATCCCGCGTGCTTTTCTTCGTTACCGTCGCCTACCCGCCCCCGGGTGCCTGGCGAGAGAGGGTTGAACCGTGCTCGTAATCGTCGCCCCTGGACAGGGTGCCCAGACCCCCGGCTTCCTCAGCCCCTGGCTGGAGCTGGACGGCGCTGCCGACCGGCTGCAGCGCTGGTCCGCCGTGGCCGGGATCGACCTGGTCCGCTTCGGCACCGAGGCGGGCGAGGAAGAGATCAAGGACACCGCCGTCGCCCAGCCGCTCCTGGTCGCGGCCGGCCTGCTCACCGCCCGTGCCCTGTTCCCCGACGCGGCCGAGGCCCGCAAGCTGGTCGGCGCGGTCGCCGGCCACAGCGTCGGCGAGATCACCGCTGCCGCCGGTGCCGGGGTGCTGAGCGCCGAGGACGCGCTGACCTTCGTCCGCGAGCGCAGCCTGGCCATGGCCGAGGCCGCCGCCCGGACCGCGACCGGGATGGCCGCGCTGCTCGGTGGCGACCCCGAGGCGGTGGCCGCCAAGCTGGCCGAGCACGGCCTGACGGCCGCCAACAACAACGGCGGCGGGCAGATCGTCGCGGCCGGCACGCTGGAGCAGCTGGCCGCGCTCAAGGCCGACCCGCCGGCCGGCGCCCGGCTGATCCCGCTCAAGGTGGCCGGTGCCTTCCACACCGAGCACATGGCCCCGGGCGTGGAGCGCCTGGCCAAGCTGGCGCCCACCCTGACGGTGTCCGACCCGGTGGTTTCGTACGTCTCCAACAAGGACGGCGAGGTCGTGACCTCCGGTGCCGAGGTGCTGGCGCGCCTGGTGTCGCAGGTGTCCAACCCGGTCCGCTGGGACCTGTGCATGGAGACCCTGCGGCAGCTCGGCGCCACCGCGGTGATCGAGCTCTCCCCGGCCGGCACCCTCACCAACCTGGTCAAGCGCAACATCAAGGGCGTGGCGACGCTGGCCCTCAAGACCCCCGCCGATCTCGACAAGGCACGCGCGCTGGTCGCGGAGCACAGCGGTCAGGAGCAGAACGCATGACCGTCCCGCAGATCCGCCCCCAGGTCGGCGCCGCGTACTCGCGGATCCACGGAGTGGGCGGCTACCGCCCGGTCCGGGTGATCCCGAACGCCGAGGTACTGAATTGGATCGACTCCTCCGACGAGTGGATCCGCACCCGCAGCGGGATCGCCGAGCGCCGCTGGGCGGGTCCGGAGGAGACCGTCAGCGAGATGTCGGTCCAGGCGGCCGAGAAGGCGATCAAGCAGGCCGGGATCGACCCGGCGCAGATCGGCGGCGTGATCGTCGCCACCGTCTCGCACCTCAAGCAGACCCCGGCCATCGCCACCGAGATCGCCGAACGACTCGGCTGCGGCACCGCCCCGGCCTTCGACATCTCGGCCGCGTGCGCGGGCTTCGGCTACGGCCTGAGCCTGGCCGACGGCATGGTGCGCGGCGGCAGCGCCGAGTACGTGCTGGTGATCGGCGTGGAGCGGCTCAGCGACCTGACCGACACCTCGGACCGGTCGACCGCCTTCATCTTCGGGGACGGCGCTGGCGCGGCCATCGTCGGCCCGTCCGAGACTCCCGGGATCGGCAAGGTCATCTGGGGTTCGGACAGCTCCCAGAAGGACGTCATCTCGCAGACCCAGGCCTGGGACACCGCCTTCGGCAAGGCCGACGCCGTCAACGGCGCCGGTGACGAAGTCAGGTGGCCCGCGCTGCGGATGGAGGGCCAGAAGGTCTTCCGCTGGGCCGTGTGGGAGATGGCCAAGGTCGCCCAGCAGGCGCTGGACGCGGCCGGGATCACCGCCGACCAGCTCGGCGCGTTCATCCCGCACCAGGCCAACATGCGGATCACCGACGCCATGATCAAGGCGCTCAAGTTGCCCGACTCGGTCCCGGTCGCCCGGGACATCGTCGAGACCGGCAACACCTCCGCCGCCTCCATTCCGCTCGCCATGGAGCGGATGCTGGAGGCCGGTGAGGCCAGGAGCGGCGACCTCGCCCTGATCATCGGCTTCGGGGCGGGTCTGGTCTACGCGGCGGCAGTCGTTACTCTCCCCTAGGCAACATCACCGCCAGTTGCACCACCGTGACCCGCATCCGTGGGGTACGGCACCGAAAACCTGCCGACCGTCCGCCGGGCGGTTGGCAATCCACAGTGAAGAGGAGCAGCCGATTATGGCTACCAAGGACGAGGTCCTGGAAGGTCTCGCCGAGATCGTCAACGAGATCGCCGGCATCCCGACCGAGGACGTCGAGCTCGACAAGTCCTTCACCGACGACCTGGACGTCGACTCGCTCTCCATGGTCGAGGTCGTCGTGGCCGCCGAGGAGAAGTTCGAGGTGAAGATCCCGGACGACAAGGTCAAGGACCTGAAGACCGTCGGCGACGCCGTGGACTACATCCTGGCCAACGCCTGATCAACCTTCGGTCTTCGCTGACCGAACCCGCCGGCCGGGGCGCCGCACGCGTCCCGGCCGGCCACCCGCCCCCCAGGGCCCCGACTTTCGGCCCCATCCCCGGCCCGGCCCACCCTCCCCGCACAACGTGAGAGAAGAAGAAACCAGTGACCGCTGAAAATCGCACCGTGGTCGTCACAGGTATCGGCGCCTTCACGCCGCTGGGCGGCACCGCCGCCTCGTTCTGGGAGGGCCTGCTCGAGGGCCGTTCCGGTGTGGTCGAGCTGACCGAGGAGTGGGCCGCCGAGCTGCCCGTCCGGATCGCCGCGCGCACCGCCGTGGACCCGGCCGAGGTCCTCCCCCGTCCGCTGGCCCGCAAGCTGGACCGCTCGGCGCAGTTCGCCGTGATCGCGGCCCGCGAGGCCTGGGCCGACGCCGGCTACGAGGCCCCCGCCACCGACGAGTCCTCCAAGCTGACCCCCGAGCGCCTGGGCACCGTGATCGCCTCCGGCATCGGCGGCGTGACGACCCTGCTCGACCAGTACGACGTACTGAAGGAGAAGGGCGTCCGCAAGGTCTCCCCGCACACCGTCCCGATGCTGATGCCCAACTCCCCGGCGGCCAACGTCGGTCTGGAGGTCGGCGCCCGCGCCGGTGTGCACACCCCCGTCTCCGCCTGCGCTTCCGGCGCCGAGGCGATCGGCTACGCGATCGAGATGATCCGCAGCGGCCGCGCCGACGTCGTGGTCGCCGGTGGCACCGAGGCGGCGATCCACCCGCTGCCGATCGTCGCGTTCGCCAACATGATGGCGATGTCCAAGAACAACGAGGAGCCGCAGCGCGCCTCCCGCCCGTACGACAAGGCCCGCGACGGCTTCGTGCTCGGCGAGGGTGCCGGTGTGGTCGTGCTGGAGTCGGCCGAGCACGCCGCCGCCCGCGGTGCCCGCGTCTACTGCGAGGCCGTCGGCCAGGGCCTCTCCTCCGATGCCCACCACATCGCGCAGCCGGAGCCGACCGGTGCCGGTATCGCCCAGGCGCTGGCCGGCCTGTTCGAGCAGACCGACCTGGACAAGGCCGAGGTCGTGCACGTCAACGCGCACGCCACCTCGACCCCGCAGGGTGACGTCGCCGAGATCAAGGCGCTGCGCAAGGAACTCGGCGAGCACGTCGACCACATCGCCATCTCGGCCACCAAGTCGATGACCGGCCACCTGCTGGGCGGTGCCGGCGGTATCGAGACCGTGGCCACCGTGCTCGCGCTGCACAACCGCCTCGCCCCGCCGACCGTCAACGTCGACGACCTGGACGACGACGTCGACGCGGACATCGTGCGCGGTGAGCCCCGCAAGCTCCCCGAGGGCCGCATCGCCGCCCTCAACAACTCCTTCGGCTTCGGCGGCCACAACGTGGTCCTCGCCTTCCGCACCGTCTGACGCATCGCCAGCACTCGAGGGCCGTACCGGATCACCGGTACGGCCCTCGGGCGTTCGGCACGCCGTATCCCCGTACGGGCGGACCTCCGGGCATCTGGGACGTGCGCTGCTTCCGGGGCTGCGGGGCTGCCCCCAGAGGTACGGGGAGCCGGCAGGCCGCGACCCCCTGAAGCGCGGCTAGACCACCTGGTGCAGCCAGCGCACCGGGGCCCCCTCACCGGCGTAGCGGAAGGGTTCGAGCTCGTCGTCCCACGGCTTGCCGAGCAGCCGCGCCAGCTCGGCCTCCAGGTTGCCACCCTCCGTCTTGGCCCGCAGCAGCACCGCCCGCAGCCGGTCCTCCGGAATCAGGATGTCCCCGTGGATGCCGGTGACCGCGTGGAAGATACCGAGCGCCGGCGTGCTGCTGTAGCGCTCTCCCTCCGCGGTGGCGCAGGGCTCACTGGTCACCTCGTACCGGATCAGCTGCCAGCCGCGCAGGGCGGATGCCAGCTTCGACGCGGTGCCGGGCTCACCCTGCCAGGAGAACTCGGCACGCCAGTGACCGGGTGCGGCCGGCTGGCGGATCCAGTCGAGGCTCACCCGCACACCGAGTACGCCTGCGACCGCCCACTCGACGTGCGGGCACAGCGCGCGGGGCGCGGAGTGGATGTACAGGACTCCACGAGTCGTCACCGGGACCTCCAGGCTGTGGACGAGGGTCGCCTTCCCCAGCTGCCTCGTACCCGCCACCGGCCCGGCCTCACTGCCTGACCAGTTCCTGCCCCCGTGGCGCCCAACTCATTCGACATTAGGTCATCAAGTTGAGCAAAACGGACAAGCTCTCGCTCAATGCTAGCCAGATCCGCCACGAGGTCTACCCCTTTCCGAATCTCTCCCCCGAACGGCCCCATCCGAAAACCGCAATCGTGCCGCCGCACCCCGAACCTGACGCTCCGCCGAAAAGGCGGGATCCGCACGCAGAACGCCCCCGGACGGCATGCGAAGCGCCCCCGCGGAACAGGTCCGCAGGGGCGCTCAGACTTCTCGACGATCCGTCATGGAGCCAGCTTGACCACCATCTTGCCGGTGTTGTCACCGCGCAGCATGCCGAGGAAGGCCTCGGCGGCGTTCTCCACGCCGTCCACCACGGTCTCGTCGTAGTGCAGGCTGCCGTCCTTCAGCCAGCCCGCCATCTCGGCGACGAACTGCGACTGGAGCGCGGCGTGGTCGCGGACCAGCATGCCCTGCAGGCGCAGCCGCTTGCCGATGGCCAGCGCCAGGTTGCGCGGGCCCTTCGGGGCGCTGGTGGCGTTGTACTGCGAGATCGCGCCGCACAGGGTGACCCGGCCGTGCACCTTGAGTGCGGCGATCGCGGCCTCCAGGTGGTCGCCGCCGACGTTGTCGAAGTAGACGTCGATACCGTCGGGTGCGGCCTCGGTCAGCTGGTCGTGGACCGGTCCGTCCTTGTAGTTGAAGGCCGCGTCGAAGCCGTAGTCGCCCACCAGCTTGGCCACCTTCTCGGCCGAGCCGGCCGAACCGATCACCCGGCCCGCGCCCTTGAGCCTGGCGATCTGGCCGACCAGCGAGCCGACCGCGCCGGCCGCACCGGAGACGAAGACGGTGTCGCCCGGCTTGAAGCTCGCGACCTCGAGCAGACCGGCATAGGCGGTCAGGCCTGGCATGCCGAGGATGCCCAGGTAGTAGGAGAGCGGGGCGAGTTCGGAGTCGACCTTGACCGCGTGCTTGGCGTCGACGGTGGCGTACTCGCGCCAGCCGAGGCCGTGCAGCACCGCGTCGCCCACCTCGAAGCCCTCGGCCTGCGAGGCCACCACGTAGCCGACCGCGCCGCCCTCCATCACCGCACCGAGCTGGAACGGCGGGACATAGGACCGGACATCGTTCATCCGCCCGCGCATGTAGGGGTCGACCGACATGTAAACGTTGCGGACCAGGACCTCACCCGGCCCCGGCTGCCTGACCCCGGCCTCCACCAGGGCGAAGTCGCCGGGCTTCGGCCAGCCCTCCGGCCTGGCCACCAGGTGCCACTCACGGCCCGTGGTGGGTACCGCCCGCTCCGTTGCCACCTGCTCTGACATGGCTGCACTCCCACTGTGTCGTCCTTGAACCGGCCACCCTGAAAGGTTGACCTACTAAAGCAATCGTGGACATGAAAGGTTCACGTTGTCAACTTTCCAGCTACACTGGACGGCATGGAGATGCCACCGAATCCGGTCGCCCCGCCGCCAGCCGACGCGATCACCCGCGAGGTCGTGGACCTCATGGCGAGCCTGGTCGCGCTCTTCCACCGGGAGTACGAGGAGGCCGCCGCCGCCCGATCGCTCACCGGCGCCCAGGCCAAGGTGCTCGCGCTGCTGAGACGCGGCCCCATGCCGATGCGCCACATCGCCCAGACGCTGAGCTGCGAGCCATCCAACATCACCGGCATCGTGGACCGGCTGGAGAACCGCGGGTTCGTCACCCGTGAGGCCGATCCGCAGGACCGCCGGGTCAAGCTGGTCGCTGCCACCGACACCGGCAGGGACGCCTCCGAGGAGCTGCGCGAGTCCCTCAACTTCGCCCGCGAGCCGCTGGCCGCCCTCGCCGAGGACGAGCGGGCGCAGCTGCGCGACCTGCTGCGCCGGATGCTCGAAGGCGCGGACCCGGAGCGCCGCACTCCGGCCAATGCCGTGGAACAAGCGCACTCCTGATGTGCTCTCTCGCCGCCGGGGGGATCGCAGCCGTGCGGGTCTCCCTTGCTAGGGTGCGCACTCGTGTAACCGGACGCCCTCGCCGAACCGTCTGACGAGTGAGAACCCGCACCAGCCTGCCGGAGCACCCGGGCGGCCGCACAGAGAGCGCTGATGATGACCGACGCCAAGAGCCGCCCCGCGAACGGCACTCCCGGCTCCCTCCGGGTGCGACTGGCCCGGGCCGCCGGAGCCACGGCCGCCGTCCTACTGCTGGCCACCGCTGGCGGCGGCGCCTGGTTCTACTGGCACATCGACCACAACATCAGCACCTTCGATGCGGGCGGCATCGCCCCCAGCCGACCCCCGGTCGCGCATCCCGCGCCCGGCGGCGGGCAGCCGGTCAACGTGCTGCTGCTCGGCTCCGACAGCCGGGACAACGGCAACGACTCCCTCGGCGGCGGCGATCTGGGGGTCGGTCACTCCGACACCGCGATACTGCTGCACATCTACGGCGACCACCGGCACGCCGTCGGGGTGTCCATACCCCGCGACACCCTGGTGACGATACCGCCGTGCAAGCTGCCCGACGGCAGATGGACCACCGCGCACGCCAACCAGATGTTCAACTCGGCGTTCACCGTCGGCGAGTTCCCGCAGGGCAACCCCGCCTGCACCCAGAACACCGTCGAGGCGCTCACCGGCCTGCGGGTCGACCACACCGTCGTGGTGGACTTCAAGGGCTTCGCCGCGATGACCGACGCCGTGCACGGCGTGGACGTCTGCGTTCCGGGCGACGTCGACTCGTACGGGATAAAGCTCACCAAGGGCCGCCAGTCCCTCTCGGGGCAGCAGGCGCTGGACTACGTCAGGGCGCGGCACGGTTTCGGCGACGGCTCCGACATAGGCCGGATGAAGCGCCAGCAGGCATTCGTCTCCTCGCTGGTCAAAAAGGTCCAGGGCGAGGGCCTCAACCCGGCCACCCTGCTCCCGCTGGCCGACGCCGCCACCAAGTCACTGACCGTCGACCCCGAGCTGGGCACCGCGATGAAGCTCGCCGACTTCGCGCAGTCGCTGCAGAACATCAAGCTCAAGGACCTCAACTTCGTCACGGTGCCGTGGCGTTACTCGGGCGAGCGGGTCGCGCTCGTCCATCCCGACGCCGAGCAGCTGTGGAACCTGCTGCGGCAGGACAAGACCCTCGATGGCAGAAGCACCGGTCAGACCGGCGCGGCCGCGTCCTCCTCGACCACCCCGTCGGCCGGCCCTTCCGCCTCCCCGTCCGCCTCGGCTCCCGCCACCGCCGCGACCACCGCCGATCTGCCGGTGACCGTCGTCAACGGCTCCGGGAGCGGCGGTATCGCCCGACAGGCGGCCGACGCCCTCAAGGCGAAGGGCTACCAGAACGTCAGCCTCGGTCCGGACGCCGACGGCCGCGACACCACGCTGCTCAAATACGCCCCGGACCAGCAGGGCGCCGCCCAGCAGCTCGCCCAGTACTTCCCCGGAGCCACCCTCAGGGCGGACTCGTCCGCCGATGGCATCACCGTCACCCTGGGCCGCGACTACAACCCGGCCGCCGCCCCCAGCGCCCTGCCCACCACCATCCCGACCACCATCACCGAGAACACCCGAGCCGCCGACAGCGACCTCTGCTCCGACCTCTCCTTCGGGTGAGGCCCACGGCGCGCGGCTCGCGCGCAGACCCGCGTCCCCGCCTAGGGACTCACGGGATCGGGCAACCCGGTGACCACCACGGTCACTCTGGTCCCCGGCACCAACTCCCCTGCCGCGGCCAGGTCGTGGACGGCGAGCAGCGTCTTGGCCACGTACCGCCGCTCCACCGCAACCCGGTGCCGCCGCTCGAACTCCACGGCGAACTCCTCCACTTCGGCCGGGACCTTCCCGTAGCCGCCGCCGTGGTGACCATGGTGGATCCGCCAGTTGCCGAACTCCCGCCCATGGGAATCCTTATGAAACTGCATCACCTCGCGCTCCAGGTAGCCCTCGCCGCGCAGCACGGCCACCCCGAGCGCCCGCGCACCGACCGGCAACCCGGCGGCGATCCCGGCGAGTGTGCCGCCGGTGCCGACCGGGCAGCAGAGGACGTCGCGCTCCCCCAGCCCGGGGATCTCCGCCGGGATCTGCGCCGCCCCTCGGACCGCCAGGGCGTTGGACCCGCCCTCCGGCAGCACCAGACAGCGCCCCCAGCGTTCCAGCAGTTCCCCGTACCCCTGGTGCTCCCCGGTCACCAGGCCCCGGTACGTCGAGCGGGAGACGAACTCCAGCTCCATCCCTGACGCCTCGGCGGCCCGCAGCGACCAGTTCCGCGGCGCCGCCGCCAGCTCCTCGCCCCGGATCACCCCCACCGCGGACAGCCCCAGCGCCTGGGCGGCCGCCGCCACCGCCCGTACGTGCGTCGAGTACGCGCCGCCGAAGGTGAGCAGCCTGGTGTGCCCGTCGGCGAGGGCCCGCGCCAGGTTCGGGGCCAGCTTTCGCCACTTGTTGCCGGGGACGGTCGGGTGCGCCAGGTCGTCCCGCTTCAGCCGCAGCTCGATGCCCGCCCGGGCGAGCACGGGGTCGGTCAGGACCTGCAGCAGGGTCGGCAGGGCGGCGGGGCTGAGCATCCGGCCAGCATACGGAAGCGACGACCCCGGTCCGGCGGCTCAGGCCTTCCGGGAGGACTGGAGGTGGGCGAAGGCGACGATGTTCTCGGAGTAGTCCTTCGTCTTGCGGTTGTAAGTGCCGCCACAGGTGATCAGGCGCAGCTGGGCGTCAGGGGCGTCCGCGTACACCTCGTTGTCCGGGAAGCCGTTCTTCGGATAGGTCTTCACCGCGTCCACCGCGAAGACCGCCACGGTGCGGTCGGCCCTGGCGATCTCCACGGTGTCGCCGGGGGCCAGTGTGCGCACCATCAGGAAGACCGCGGGGCCCTTGGTGGTGTCCACGTGCCCGACGAGCAGCGCGGCGCCGCGCTCACCCGGCGTGGGCCCCTCGCGGAACCAGCCGACCAGGTTGGGGTTGTCGGCGGGCGGGACTTCCAGTGCGCCCGCCTTGTCCAGGCCGAGTTCGGTGAAGGGCGCCTCGACGCGCAGCCGGGGGATCTTGATCTTGGTCGGCTTGGAGCGGCCGAGCGAGGGTGTCGTGTTGACGGCAGCCGGGGCTCCGGGGGACTTCGCCGCGGGCGCACCGGCGGCCGGCGGTGCGGCGGTCGGGGGCACCGCCACGGCGGCGGTCGGCGGCGGCAGGGTGACCGTGTGCGGGTTCACGGACTGGTAGATCACCACCGCCCCCAGCGCCGCCGCGCCCATCGCCCACTTGAGGAGCCGCTGATTGCCGCCCCGGCCGCCCCTGGCCGGCTCTCCGGCCTCGGGCGGGGTGGTCCCGTCGTCCATCGGCGTTGGCACCTCTCTCATCTCTGGTCCGCCCCGGTCCGGGAAGGCTCACGGGGTCGGAAGCATCCGGAAGTCGACGTCGACCGGGCCCCGCCGGACCCCGTCCGCCCACGCGCCCGCCATGGCGGGACAGGGGTTTCCGAGCCATCAGCTCGCGCCACCCGCGGCCCTGCGCAGGCGCAGGGCGTATGCCCCCAGGACCAGACCTGCACCCATCAGCGCCGTACCGGAGGCCAGGCCGCCACCGGGGACCGCCAGGCCGCCACCGCCGGTGTGGGCCGAGCCGCGCGACTTGCGCCCCTCCTCACGGGAGCGCTCCTTGTGGGAGCCGCCGCTCTTCCCTCCGTCCTCGACGCCCCCGTCCGCCCGGATCTGCTGGCCGATGACGGCCGCGGGGTCGCCCGGAGCCGCCTTCCGGTCGGACGGCGCCTCCGAGCCGCCCACCGCGTGGGCGGCCGGAGCACCGACGGCGAGGACGACGGCGACGGCCACCCCGGCGAGGGTGGTGGGCTGCACACGCATGGGATGATCCTTCCGGCGGGTCCGGACGACTGCGGCTCGGTCACCGGCTCGGGGATTCGCGGACTCACGCTCCCATCACCGTCAGTCACCTGACGGACACTCGCCACCGCTGGCTCTCATCCGGGTGAGGGTTCGCCTCCCGGGTGTCCGGCGCGCCCACGGACGGCCGATTGCAGCTGACTCCGGTTCAGCTGTCAGGGTGGCATCGGGGGCCGGTACGGCCGCCGGTCGGCGTGGCGTCGCCGGGACCGAGGAAAAGATCCGGCCATGTTGTCGCATCATCAGATCGTGTCCCGCAGGATGCTTCTGGGCATCGCCGGAGTCGCCGTACTGTCGTCCGGTTCCTGCGGACCGTCCGCCGGGGACCGGAGCACCGCCACCCCCTCCGGCCCGCCGCCCGCCGGCACCCGCTCACCGGCGGCGGTACCCGGCCCGCCCCCGGCCACCCACCAGGCGCGCCCCACCGTCGATCCGCTCTTCGAGCTGGGGGCGTCGGACCGCGTGGTCGCCCTCACCCTCGACGACGGTCCGCACCCCACCCACACCCCCGAGGTGCTGGAGCTGCTCCACCAGCACGGGATCCAGGCCACCTTCTTCCTGATCGGCGAGAACGCGGCCCAGCACCCCGACCTCGTCCGGGCCATCGCCGGCGCGGGCCACCACGTCGCCAACCACACCTGGACCCACCCCGACCTGCGACACCTGCCCGATTCCCGGGTTCGCAGCGAGCTGGAGCGCACCTCGGACCTGCTCCAACAGACCACCGGCAAGCCCGTCGCCTGGTTCCGTGCTCCCGGCGGCGACTGGTCGGACGTCGCGCTGCGGACCTGCGCGGAGCTCGGGATGCGCCCGATGGGCTGGTCCGTCGACCCTCGCGACTGGGCCTGTCCGGGCACCGAGGCGATCACCAGCCGGGTACTGGAGGGCATCCGTCCCGGCGCCATCGTGCTCAACCACGACGGAGGCGGCGACCGCTCGCAGACCATCGCCGCCCTGCGCGGCTACCTGCCGGTCCTGCTCGGCGAGGGCTACCGCTTCACCACGCCCCGATGAGCCGCAGCCCATCGGACACCGGCACAGCACCGGTACGGCGTTCACCCGCGAGGCGATCAGGCCGGTCGAGCCGATCGGACCGGCGGGCTTCCACAGCCCCGGCGGGAGGACCTCGGTCGGTCGCACCGCTCACCCGGGAGCGGACCGGCCGCGCCACGCCATGGCCACCTGCCGGAGCCCGGCACCGGCACACCCGTCAACGCGATGACACCAAGATGCCCCCAAGCGGGTGAACCCTGGCATGTCACCGCGCCTGATGGGTAGTCATGCCCTTACAGTTCTCACAGGCGGTTCATATGTTCCCGCAGGTCAGCGGCAGTTTTTTTCGAACAGCCAGTCATATCGAACGGTGGGGCGGGTGGGACTCGAACCCACGACCAAGGGATTATGAGTCCCCTGCTCTAACCGGCTGAGCTACCGCCCCGGTTCGCCGCGCAGCCGGGCAGCAGCCGGTGCAGCAGCAGACAGCCCTTCAGGGCGTCCCCGGCAGCATAGCTGGTCGATCAGTCCTGATGCGCGCCCGGGGCCGCATCCGAGTATGCCGAGGTGTGCGCCACCCCCTCCGGGTGGGCCGACCTGGCGGCAATCCGCCCGATGGGTGAGGCCGGGAAAGCGACACGGGGCAGTACGGGTGATCCGATAGCACGGGCGGACCAGGGCGGTGGACAGGTGGCGGTTCGCAGACGGATCGGCCGGCGGGTGTGCGCGGCCGTCAGCGTCCTCGGGCTGGCCGCGACCGGCTGCACGTCCTCCACGGCCCCGACCGGCGGGCCGAGCCGGTCGGCGGCCTCCTCCGGCAGCCGCGCGGCGAGCCCGAGCGGGAGCGCCGCCGCCCACGGCTGGAGCCGCAAGCGCCTGCTCGCCGCGATCACCAAGCACCCCGGTACGACCCACACCGCCCGCGCCAACCCGCTCAACGCCCAGGTCGGAGCCGTCTTCACGCACAACGCGGAGGGTGACCACTTCTGCACCGCCAGCGTGGTCGACAGCGCCGGCCAGAACCTGATCGTGACCGCCGCGCACTGCGTCTACGACCCGACGACCGGCCAGCGCAGCGACCTGGTCTTCGTCCCCGGCTACCGCAACGGCGAGGCGCCCAACGGGGTGTGGCCGCTGGTGTCGATCACCGTCGACCAGAGCTGGAAGGACAGCGGGAACGAGGACATGGACGTGGCCTTCGCGATCGTCCAGCCGCAGAGCGGCATGCAGATCCAGCAGGTGCTCGGCGCCAGCACCCTGGGGATCGGCAAGGGATACCAGCTGCCGGTCCGGATCACCGGCTACCCCAGCAGCGGCGACGCCCCGATCACCTGCGCCAACAACACCACCGAGCAGAGCCCCACCCAGCTCCGGATCGAGTGCCCCGCCTACACCGGCGGTACCAGCGGCAGCCCGTGGATCACCGAACCCGACGCCGCCAGCGGAACCGGCACCATCGTCGGTGTGATCGGCGGCTACCAGCAGGGCGGGAACACCCCCGACGTCTCGTACACCAGCTATTTCGGTCCGCAGGTCAGGTCCCTCTACGATCGGGCCACCGGCTAGCGCATCGGGCTCCTCGCCTGGTAGATCTTGCTCCCGAGGCCTCACGACGGCGGGCCCTGGCGAGAAAGACCGGTTCATGGCACGTGTACGGCAGTCCGGCAGCACGATCGCTCGGCGAGGTCCCGGCGGGCCTGCCGCGCTGCTGGCCGTACTGCTGGCCGCCACGGGCTGCACGCCCAGCGCCGGTATAGCCCCCGAGGACAACGGCAACATCCCCTCCTCCCGGCCCGCCCCCGACGGCGAGCTCAACAACCGGATCGGCGCGCTCTTCGTCGGCGACCTGGACGGCCAACGGGCCTGCACCGCCAGCGTCGTGGACAGCCCGCACCGCAACCTGCTGGTCACCGCGGCGCACTGCGTCTACACCAGCGAACTCGGCCGGCTCGACAACATGGTCTTCGCCCCCGGCTACCGCAACGGCCGTGCCCCCTACGGCGCTTGGACGCTCGAGTCGATCACCACGGACCCGCACTGGACCAGCGACGAGGATCCGGAGTACGACGTCGCCTTCGTCACGGTGGCCCCCGTGAACGGCAAGCAGATCGAGGACGCCCTCGGCGGCAACCCGATCAGCACCGACCAGGGCTTCGACGTCCCGGTCTCGGTCACCGGCTACCCGAACGACCACCAGGACCCGATCACCTGCACCGCCCCCACCAAGAAGTTCACCGACACCCAGGAGCGCTTCGACTGCGGCGGCTACACCAACGGCACCAGCGGCAGCCCCTGGCTGACCGCGGCCGGCAAGGTGATAGGCGTGATCGGCGGCTACCAGCAGGGCGGGGACACCGACCAGACCTCGTACAGCATCACCTTCGACCAGCGGGTCGCGAATCTGTACCGGAAGGCCACCGGGTAGCCGGACCGGATCCCGGTCCGGCCCGAGAGAGGGCTTCGAGCTCCGCCCGGGGAGCGAACCGGCTCGGTGAGGGGCGGTCCGCCATCCGGCGGGGCCCCGGGACAACACGAAAGCCCCCCGGCGACCGGAGGGCCCTCGCTCTGCGCTACTCACCTCAACTGACGGTGAAGCTCCCCCAATTGGACTCGAACCAATAACCTGCCGATTAACAGTCGGCTGCTCTGCCAATTGAGCTATGGGGGAATGTCCACAGCAGGACTGCCTTGGCGGGCCGTCCGAGCTCCCCCAATTGGACTCGAACCAATAACCTGCCGATTAACAGTCGGCTGCTCTGCCAATTGAGCTATGGGGGAATGAGCTTCCGCCTTGACTTCCGGACTCCCCCGGACCTCTCGGCGCTCGCTGCGGGACATACATTAGCGCACTCAGGGGGGTGGTCCGCCAATCGATACCGCGCACCCCTCCCGGTACCCGGCGCGCTACCCGCTCCGACGCGCCCGGCGCGCGGCGGTACGGACCACCGGGGGATGCTGGTGCACGGCGGGCACGGCTGGCCCGGACCCGCCATCGCCCGCGCGGTTCGCCGCCGGGCAGGACGGGTAGGGCAACGCGGCAGGAACCGCGAGGAAGGGTGGAGGCCGAGCATGTGGAAGGTGACGTTGGTCGTGGGGGTCGGGCTCGGGTACGTCCTGGGCGCACGCGCCGGACGGCAGCGCTACGAGCAGATCGCCAAGACGGCCAGGCAGATCGCCCAGAACCCCCGGGTCCAGGACGTGGCCTGCAAGGCCAGGCAGCAGGCCGGCGCAGTGGCCGGGAAGGCCGCGGGCGCGGTGGCCGAGCGGGTCGGTGACCGGCTGCCCGACGCCCTCACCGACCGGGTCCCGTACCTGAACCGGCATCGCGTCGAGGACGACAGCTGGGGCACCGTCCGGCCGTAGCGCGGCCGGCGGGCCCGCGAAGCCGGCAGCGGGAGGCGTCCGTGTCCGCGTGGACCCGCCCGTGTGAGTCGCACCACCCGCCGGCCTCTCATCCGGTCCGCACACCACCGAGCGGCCACCGGCCGCCCCGAGGGGCCGGTCCGCGGCCGGCGGACCACGCCGAGTGGGCAACACTTGGGTGGGCGGGCTCCGGACGGGGTGGCCGCTGAGGCATGATCTCGGCATGGCTATCGTCGCGGGGATCGACAGCTCCACCACTCGCACCAGGATCGTCGCGTGCGACGCCGAGACCGGCGCCGTACTGCGGGACGGCCGGGCACCCCATCCGCTGCCCGAGGGCGCGGACGCCAGAACCACCGAGACCGATCCGCAGAACTGGCTGCACTCGCTCGGCGAGGCGGCCACCGGCGGGCTGCTGGAGGGCGTCCGGGCGATCGGCGTCTCGGCCCAGCAGCACGGTTTGATCGGCCTGGACGCCGGCGGTGTCCTGGTCCGCCCCGCACTGTTGTGGAACGACCCCCGTTCGGCCGGTGCCGCCGCCGCGCTGATCGACGCGCTCGGCGGCCCCACCCCGTGGGTGGAGGCGATCGGCTCGGTCCCGCTGCCGACCTACACCATCGCCAAGCTGCGCTGGCTGGCCGAGTTCGAGCCCGCCTCGGCGAAGCGGATCGCCGAGGTGCTGCTCCCGCACGACTGGCTGACCTGGCAGCTGCTCGGCCGCCATTCCAAGCGCCGGACCACCGACCGGGGCGACGCCTCCGGCACCGGCTACTGGTCACCGCTCACCGGCGAGTACCGCCAGGACCTCATCAAGCTCGCCCTCGGCCACGAACTGCGGGTGCCCGATGTGCTCGGTCCCGCCGAACCCGCCGGACACACCCCCGAGGGCCTGCTGATCTCGGCCGGCACCGGCGACAACATGGCCGCCGCCCTGGGCCTGGGCCTGCTCCCGGGTGACGCCGTGGTCTCACTCGGCGGCAACGGCACCATCTTCGCGGTCCACGACCAGGCCGTGGTGGACACCTCCGGAGCCGTTTCCTCGTACGCCGACGCCACCGGCCGGCACCTGCCGATGGCCGGCACCCTCAACGCTGCCCAGGTGTTGCGTTCGATGGCCGCCATGCTCGGCTGCGACCTGGCCGGGCTGAGCGAGCTGGCCCTGCAGTCCTCCCCCGGCTCGTACGGGCTGGTGCTCCTGCCGTACCTGGACGGCGAGCGGACGCCCCGACTGCCGCACGCCACCGGCACCCTGACCGGGCTCCGGGCCGAGTCGATGGCCCCCCAGCACCTGGCCCGGGCCGCCGTCGAAGGCATGCTCTGCAACATCGCGGACGCGTTGGACGTGCTGCGGGCCAAGGGCGTCGCGGTGAACCGGGTCTTCCTGCTCGGTACGGCCGGGAGGCTGCCCGCCGTGCGGGAGATCGCGCCGCTGATCTTCGGCGTGCCCGTGGTGATACCGCCGGCTGGGGCGCACGCGGCGCGCGGTGCGGCCAGGCAGGCCGCCTGGGCGCTGGCCGGAACCCCCGAGCCGCCGCAGTGGGAGCTGCCCGAGGCCACCGTTCACACGCCCGACCAGGAGCACGACCTCGCCCTCGGCCAGGCGGTCCGCCAGCAGTACGGCACCGTACGCGAGCAGGTGCATCCGGAGACCAGGGCTTAGGCATCCCGATCGCACCCCGGCGGCCGCCGGGTCCCGCAGCCCTTCCCGCGCTCCGCCCCGCACCCCGGGCGGCCGCGCGCCCGGCGGCGTGTTGCGGCCGCGCCTCCTGGCAGTGGTGGCAGCTTGGAGGGGTCCGGCACTCCAGGCACCGTGGTGAAGGGATGTCTCCGTATGGCACTGCACGAGGGAAACGGAAGGGACCGCCGGCTGTCCGTCAGTCCGCTGCTGGGCTCGACCGATCTGCTCGGCGCGATGAAGATCGCCCCGCCGGTGCACCGGCTTCCCGACAGCCCGATCCCGCCGCCGAGCGCGTACCAACTGATCCACGACGAGCTGATGCTGGACGGCAACGCCAAGCTCAACCTGGCCACCTTCGTCACCACGTCGATGGACGACTACGCGACCAGGCTGATGGCGGAGTGCGCCGACAAGAACATGATCGACAAGGACGAGTACCCGCAGACCGCCGAGCTGGAGCGGCGCTGCGTGGCCATCCTGGCCGACCTCTGGCACGCCCCCGACCCCGACCAGGCCGTCGGCTGCTCGACCACCGGTTCCAGCGAGGCGTGCATGCTGGCCGGGCTCGCCCTCAAGCGCCGGTGGATGCGGCGCAACCGGGACCGCTACGCGGCGGGCGCCCGGCCCAACCTGGTGATGGGCATCAACGTGCAGGTCTGCTGGGAGAAGTTCTGCAACTTCTGGGAGGTGGAGCCGAGGCTGGTGCCGATGAGCGGCGAACGGTTCCACCTCGACGCCGAGCAGGCGGTGGCCCATTGCGACCAGGACACCATCGGCGTGGTCGGCATCCTAGGCTCGACCTTCGACGGCTCCTACGAGCCGATCGCCGAAATCTGCACCGCCCTGGACGAGTTGCAGCAGCGCACCGGGCTCGATGTCCCGGTGCACGTGGACGGCGCCTCGGGCGGCATGGTGGCGCCCTTCCTCGACACCGAACTGCCGTGGGACTTCCGACTGCCGCGGGTCGCCTCGATCAACACCTCTGGCCACAAGTACGGCCTGGTGTACCCCGGGGTCGGCTGGGCGCTCTGGCGGGACCACGAGGCGCTGCCCGAGGAACTCGTGTTCAAGGTCAACTACTTGGGCGGCGAGATGCCCACCTTCGCGCTCAACTTCTCCCGGCCCGGGGCGGAGGTGGTCGCCCAGTACTACACCTTCCTGCGGCTCGGCCGGGAGGGCTTCCGGGCGGTCCAGCAGGCATGCCGCGACGTCGCCGGATATCTGGCCGCTGGAATCGAGCGGTTGGGCTGCTTCCGGCTGCTCACCCGGGGGGACCAGCTGCCGGTCTTCGCCTTCACCACCCTCGGGGACCTCCCGTTCGACGTCTTCGACGTCTCCCGCCGGCTGCGCGAACGCGGCTGGCAGGTCCCCGCGTACGCCTTCCCGGCGGACCGGACCGATCTGTCCGTCCTGCGGGTGGTCTGCCGCAACGGGTTCTCGCAGGATCTGGCGGATCTGCTGCTCTCCGATCTGACCCGTCTGCTGCCCGAACTCAAGCTCCAGCCGAAACCGCTGGCCGAGCTGGGGATGCCGCCGCGGAGCGGCTTCCACCACTGAACCGGCGGTCGGCCGCGTCGGCCCCGAATCAGTCGAGGTAGCCGCGCAGTTGGTCGGCGAAGGCGTGGCCGCGCAGCTTGGAGAGGGTCTTGGACTCGATCTGGCGGATCCGCTCCCGGGTGACGCCGAAGAGGTTGCCGATCTCCTCCAGGGTGCGCGGCCGCCCGTCGTCCAACCCGTAACGGAGCTGGACCACTTGGCGCTCACGCTCGCCCAGGGTGGCCAGCACCGCCTCCAGGTGCTCGCGCAGCAGCAGGAAGGAGGCGTTCTCCACCGGCGAGACGGCGTCCGCGTCCTCGATCAGATCGCCGAGCGCGACATCGTCCTCCGCCCCCACCGGGGCGTACAGCGAGACCGGTTCCTGGGCCAGCCGCAGCACCTCGCGGACCCTGGCCTCGGAGAGCTCCAGCACCGAGGCGATCTCGGCGGCGGCCGGCTCCGCTCCGCGCTCTTGCAGCAGCGCCCGCTGCACCCGCAGCACCCGGTTGATCAGCTCCACCACGTGCACCGGCACCCGGATCGTCCGGGCCTGGTCGGCCAGCGCCCGGCTCATCGACTGCCGGATCCACCAGGTCGCGTACGTGGAGAACTTGTAGCCGCGCGTGTAGTCGAACTTCTCGACGGCCCGGATCAGGCCGAGGTTGCCCTCCTGGATCAGGTCGAGCAGGGTCAGGCCGCGGCCGACGTAGCGCTTGGCGACGGAGACCACCAGCCGCAGGTTGGCCTCGATCAGCCGCCGTTTGGCGATCCTGCCGAGCAGCACCAGGCGGTCCAGCTCGTCGGTGAGCGGGGCCGCGGGTCTCGCCGCGCCGGGTGCGGCCACCGCGACGCCGGGTGCGGGCCCCGGCGGGGCCGCGGGGGCTCCGGCGGCCCGGCCGAGGGCCTCCTCGGCGAAGAGGCCCGCCTCGACCTGGCGGGCCAGCTCCACCTCCTCGACGGCGGTGAGCAGCCGGATCCGGCCGATCTCGCGCAGGTACTGGCGCAGCAGGTCGGCGGCGGGGCCGGTGCCCGCGTCCAGGGCCGGGGCGAGCCCCTCGGCCTCCGCGTCCTCGTCCGGCAGGGCCGGAGCTCCCGGGAGGTCGGGCGGACCCGGGAGCTCCGGTACGCCGGGGAGGTCGGGCGGGTCGGGCAGGTGGGGGATGTCCGGCAGGCCGGTGCGGGCCCCGGGGGCCGGGGAGACCGGGTCCGCGGGGGTGTTGCTCGCGGTGTCGGGGCGGACGTCCGGTGAGCCCTGCAGGGGCACCCGGGCTTCCTCGGACGGCAGGATGGTGTCCCGGCCGTGACGGCTGCTGTCCTCGAACATGACGGCCTGACGCGCAGTGGCAAGTTCCACGGGCATCCCCCTCTGGGCCGCGCGCGGCTCATGCGGAGAACCGCGCCACACGGACTGGGATACCCACCAGTGTGGGGTACGCCACACTCGGGGGCCGAGAGGCGGGCGGCGACTTTCTGTTCCCGTGTCGAACTTCCGCGAGCGGTCACCCGAGGGGCCGGAGGGACGCCGGGGGCGTGAGCGGCCGGGGCCCCGGCCGTCCGCTCCGGCGCCGTCGCAGGGTGGTGCTCTCGCGCCGAAAGGGCGGCCGCGCTTACAGCCCCGCGGCGCCCTTGTTGCGCAGTTGCTGGGCGTACTGCTGGAGGGCCCACAGTTCGCCCTGGACGGGGCCCAGCTCCTCGGCGGTGGCCCGGTCGCCCAGGCGGCGCAGGTGGGCACGCACCTCGTTGACCCGCCGGTCCACGGCCTGGAGCCGCAGCTTGACCAGGAACTCGCCCGCGTAGATGGCGTCCGGCTTTCGCCGGGTACGCAGCGGCTCCACCGTCAACTCGGTTGCCAGGCTGCGCACCTGGTCATCAGGACTGGCATCGCGCACGGTCGCGGTGAAGTCCGGCAGACTCGCGCCGTACGCGGTGCCGCCGGCCTGGCGGATGGCCCGGCGGACGGCGGTGTACGGCGGTGTGGGGAACTCGTCGTCGCCGTAGTGGTCGAAGGCCGGGCTGACCAGATCCGGGTGCTGGAGGGCGAGTTTGAGCAGCTCGCGCTCGACGAACTGGGCAGGGTCCCGGGGGTTCAACCGGTGGACGGGGCGCGGCGGCTGGGCGGGCTGACCGCCGTCCGCCCGGCGCAGCGCCTGGCCGCGCGGCTGCTGGCCGTTCTCACGCTGCCAGCGGGCGAGCTGGCCGACCCGGCGGACCACGAACTGCTCGTCCAGGATGCCCAGCATTCCGGCGAGTTGGACCGCGTACTCGTGCTGGATCGAGCGGTCCTTGATCTTGACGATGATCGAGGCCGTCTCCTCCAGCGCGGCGGCACGGCCCTCGGCGGTGTCCACGCGGTGCCGGGCAACGGCCGAGCGGAGCGCGAACTCGAAGAGCGGGACCGGGTTTTCGATGAGTTCGCGGACCGCCTCGTCGCCCTCGGCGAGACGGAGTTCGCACGGGTCCATACCGCCGGGCGTGATGGCGATGGAGGTGCGGGCGGCGAACTTCTGGTCGTCCTCGAAGGCTCGCAGGGCGGCCTTCTGCCCGGCGGCGTCGCCGTCGAAGGTGAAGACGGTCTCACCGCGGTAGGCGGAGGTGTCCATCAGCAGCCGACGGATGATCTTGATGTGGTCCTCCCCGAAGGCGGTACCGCAGGTGGCCACCGCCGTCGTCACGCCCGCGAGGTGGCAGGCCATCACATCGGTGTAGCCCTCGACCACCACGGCCCGACCGGTCTTGGCGATCTCCTTCTTGGCCAGGTCGATGCCGTACAGCACCTGGGACTTCTTGTAGAGCGGGGTCTCGGGGGTGTTGAGGTACTTGGGCCCGTTGTCGTCCTCGCGCAGGCGGCGGGCGCCGAAGCCGACCACCTCGCCGGCTGTGTCCCGGATCGGCCAGACCAGCCGACCCCGGAAGCGGTCGATCAGGCCGCCGCGCTGCCCCTGCGAGGCCAGGCCGCCGACCAGGATCTCCTTGTCGGTGAACCCCTTGCCGCGCAGGTAGCGGACCAGGTGCTCCCAGCCCGCCGGAGCGTAGCCGACCCCGAAGTGCTTGGCGGCGGCCTCGTCGAAGCCGCGCTCGGCCAGGAAACCGCGGGCGATCTCGGCCTCCGGGGAGCCCAGTTGCTCCTGGAACCAGGCGGCGGCCACCTTGTGCGCCTCCACCAGTCTGGTGCGCTCACCCTGCTGGTGCCGGGGACTGTAGCCGCCCTCCTCGTAGCGCAGGGTGATGCCCGCCTGGGCGGCCATCCGCTCGACCGCCTCGGCGAACGAGAAGTGCTCGATCTTCATCAGGAAGGAGATCGTGTCGCCGCTCTCGCCGCAGCCGAAGCAGTGGAAGACGCCCTTGCCGGGGTGGACGTAGAAGGAGGCCGACTTCTCGTCGTGGAACGGGCAGACGCCCTTGAGCTGCGCACCGCCGCCATTGGCGAGCTGAACGTAGTCGCCGACGACCGCGTCGATGGGCAGTGCGTTGCGCACCGCCTGCACATCCTCGTCCCTGATCCTGCCTGCCACCCCGGAAGTCTACGGCCCCGGCCCCCCGAACCGGCGATCGTTTACCGCCCCTCCACCAGGCGGGCGTGCAGGGCCAGGGCGGAGGCGTCGGTGAGGGTGGCGATCTGGTCGATCACCGCGCGCAACGCGGCCCGGTCGTCCTCTGCGCTCTCGTAGAGCGCTGCGAAGACCGGATCCAGACCGTACGGGGCGGTGCCGACGAGGCGGTCGGCCAGTTCGGCGATCACGATGCGCTGGCGGGAGCGCAGCTGGGCCTGCTCGTCCCGCTGCATCACGTACCGGACGGCGACGGCCTTGAGCACCGCGCACTCCAGCCGGACCTCCCGCGGAACCACCAGCTCGGCGGCGTAGCGAGTGAGCGGGCCCGGACCGTACCTGGCCCGGGTGGCCTGCTCGGCCGCCAGGCAGAACCGGCCGATCAGCTGGCTGGTGAGGTCCTTCAGGCCGGCGCGGGCCCGGGCGGAGCCGTCGTACGAGCGGGGCCACCACTCCTGGCCCTGGAGACGGTCGAGGGCCTCGCTCAGCTCCTCGGCGCCCGCGTCCGGGGCGTAGCGCTGGGCGACCTTGAAGAGCTCGGTGCGCTCCTCGGCTGAGTGCAGCGCGGCCGGGTCGATGTGGCCGGCCTGCAGGCCGTCCTCGACGTCATGGGTGGAGTAGGCGACGTCGTCCGACCAGTCCATCACGGTGGCCTCGAAGCACCTGCGGTGGGCGGGCGCGCCGCTGCGCAGCCAGCGGAAGACCGGCAGGTCGTCGGCGTAGACGCCGTACTTCGCCGAGGCCGGGTCGGTGGGGTGGTTGCCGCGCGTCCACGGGTACTTGGTGGCGGCGTCGAGCGCGGCACGGGAGAGGTTGAGGCCGACACTGCGGCCGGGCCAGGGGGCGAGGCGGGCGGGCGGCTCGCCGGTCGGCGCGAAGCGCTTGGGCTCCAGGCGGGTCAGGATGCGCAGTGACTGCGCGTTGCCCTCGAAGCCGCCGCAGGCGGCGGCCGCCTGGTCGAGGGCCTGCTCGCCGGTGTGGCCGAACGGCGGGTGGCCCAGGTCGTGCGCCAGGCAGCCGGTCTCCACCAGGTCCGGATCGCAGCCGAGCGAGGCCCCGAGCTCCCGGCCGACCTGGGCGCACTCCAGCGAGTGCGTCAGCCGGGTGCGCGGGAAGTCGCTGCGCATCGGGGCGACCACCTGGGTCGTGCCGGCGAGCCGGCGCAGCGCGGCGGAGTGCAGGACGCGGGCGCGGTCGCGCTGGAAGGCCGTGCGGCCGGGCCGCTTGTCAGGCTCGGGAACCCAGCGGGCCTGGGCGGCGGGGTCGTATCCGAACACGCCGGACCGGGGCACGGCACGGCGGGACGCGGCGGGACGCGGTGCCTCCGGGCGGGACGCGCCGGGCTGGGAGGAGTCGTTCGGGGCGGAGCGGTGCGCGGTGTCGTCCATATGTGTGTCACCGTACGCCGCCGGACCGACATTCCTCTGCCCCGCCGCGCGTCTGCGATTGATGCAGAGATTTGTCTGCAGAGAACTCTATGCAGAGAGTTCTCTGCACTCTAGGCTGACACCATGAACGAGCCCGAACCCCGCACCCACCGCGTGATCGACGCCAAGAGCCTTCGCGGACTGGCCCATCCACTGCGGGTGCACATCCTCGAAGCACTCAGGCTCGACGGGCCGGCCACCTCGGCCCGACTCGCCGAGCGGCTCGGCGAGAGCACCGGAACGATCAGCTGGCACCTGCGCCACCTCGCCGAACACGGCTTCATCGAGGAGGAGTTGGGGCGCGGCACCAAGCGCGAGCGATGGTGGCGGGCCGTGCGCATGCAGAACGTGCTGAACACCGCCGACTTCCGGCACGATCCGGCACTTCAAGGCACGCTGGCCGTTTACGTGCAGGAGCTGCTCCGGCAGCAGTTCCAGCGGGCCAGCGAGGCCTCGGCCATCGCGTGGACGGATGACTGGCTCGGCGCCGGGAGCATCTCCGACTGGAACACGCTGCGCCTGACCTCGGAGCAACTCCGCGCCCTGATCCGCGATCTGTTCGAGGTGATCGAGCGCCACACCCCCGCCCCGGACGCCGAACCCGACCCCGACGCCAAACCGATCGTGCTCCAGATCCAGGCCCTGCCCCGAAAGGAAGCCGAGACCGAATGAGCACCGAGTCCGCAGACCCGCTGCGCCCGGTCGGATTACTCCGCCGCCACCGCGACTTCCGACTGCTCTGGCTCGGCGAGACGACCGGGAAGTTCGGCTCCTCCGTGACAGGTCTGGCGATGCCACTGATCGCCATCACCACCCTGCACGCCTCGACCTTCCAGGTCAGCCTGCTGAGCGCGGCCGGATGGCTGCCCTGGCTGCTGATCGGCCTGCCGGTGGGCGTCTGGGTGGACCGGATGCGCTGCCGTTCGATCATGCTCACCACCTCGGCGGTGTCGCTGGTCCTGCTGCTGGGCGTGCCGATCGCGGCCCGCGCCGGGATCCTGACGATGAGCCAACTGCTCGGCGTGGCACTGGCCATCGGCGCCGCCGGGGTCTTCTTCCAGACCGCGTACACCGCCTACCTGCCCGGCCTGCTGGAACCCGCCGACCGGGCCGAGGGCAACGCCAAACTGCACGGCAGCGCCTCGGCGGCCCAGATCGTCGGCCTCGGTTCGGGCGGCGCGATCGCCCAGCTCCTCGGCCCGGTGAACGGTCTGCTGGTCGACGCCGCCACCTTCCTGATCTCGCTCTGCGCCACCGCGCGCATCCGGTACCGGGAACCGGTCCGAAAGGCCGCACCGCGCCGGGCACTGTTCCGCGAGGTCGGTGACGGTCTGCGGCTGATGACAGGCAACGCCTGGTTCCGCACGCTCACGCTCTTCGGTGCCTGCTCCAACCTCGCACTGACCGGCTACCAGTCGATCCTGGCGGTCTTCCTGGTCCGCGAGGTCGGACTGGACTCCGGCGTGGTGGGCGCCCTGATCGCCGCCGCATCGACCGGCGGCATCGTCGGCGCGGCGCTGGCCCGCCGGGTGGGCGCCCGGATCGGCACGGCGCGCACCATGCTCCTCTTCGAGGGCGGGCTGACCCTGCCGGCTCTGCTCATCCCGCTCACCGGGAGGGGCGCCGGTCTGGCGCTCTACGTCCTCGGCGGGTTCGCGGTCTCGCTCGGGGTCGTCGGCGGGAACGTCCTCAAGTCGACTTTCCAGCAGCACCACTGCCCGCCAGAGCTGCTCAGCCGTCTGAGCGCCAGCAGCTCCGTCCTCAACTACGGGACCATCCCGGTCGGCGCCCTGGCCGGCGGGCTGCTCGCGACCGAGCTGGGACTGCGGCCCGCGATGTGGATCCTCACGGCCGGGGTGCCGCTGGCCGCGCTGATCCTCTGGTTCTCGCCGGTACGCCACTGCCGCGACCTGCCCACCGAGCCGATGACCGCCCGGGAGGCCAGTACCGCCGCCGAGGACGCCGCGGCCGCACTGGGCTGAACGGGTACCCCACCGCCCCGGTGAGCGGCGGCTGCACGGCTGGCGATGAACGCGCCGGATCGGGCCCGTGCAGGTGGAGCTCCGGCCGGACCGCCGCCGGTTGCGCGAGGGGCCCTGCCCGGGCTCCCGCCCGGCTACGCCCGGACGGCCTGGAGGACCGCCGCCGCCATGCCCTGCTGGCCGACCGCGTTGGGGTGCACCGGTGCCAGACCGTGTGCGGGGAAGGGCGGCTCGATCCAGCGGTTCGCCTCTCCCGCGCACATGTCGTGCCCGGACGACGGAGCGTAGGTGTCCACGTAACCGGCGCCCGCCGCCTCCGCACGCTGCCGGAGCATCGCGTTGAGCTGCTGCTCCTTCTCGTTCAGGAACGCGATGTCCCCGGCCGCCACGCTCCGGCCCAGCGTCGCCCCGCAGGATGCCGGGTCGGCCGGCAGTAGTTCCGGATACCCGACCACGTAGACCCTGGCCTGCGGGGAGCGCCGCTTCACCTCCCGCAGCAGCTCGCCGAGCCGCTCACCCACCGCATCGACCCGCTGCTGCAGCTGGTCCCGCCCGTCGGCACCGGTGTAGTGGCCGCGGCAGGGCGAGTCGGCGGTGGGCTCGCCCGTGAGACCGGCGACCAGGCTCCGTTTGAGGCCCTCCTCGGCGCACCGGCCGAGCACCTCCGCGAACCCGGCGTCGTTCCCGCCGATCCCGAGCGTGACCAGCCGGGTCGCCGGGGAGAGCGCGTCCAGCTGGGGCCCGTTGGTACCGTCTCCGGTCCGCTGCGCCCCGGTCAGGTCACGGGTGGTCGCCCCGCTGCAGCTGACGTCGGTGAAGGCCTGCCCGGACAGGCCCAGGGCCCTGGCCACCAGCGACGGATAGTTGGCCCCGGAGCGGGTGCACCCGGCCGGGGTACCGGTCTGCGGGGCGATCCGCACCCCGGCCGTGTACGAGTCGCCGAGCGCCACGTACGGACCGGTCGGGGCCGCCTTGGCGGCCGCCGCCGAGGCAGCTGCGGAAGCGGCCGGTGCGGACTCGGAGCCGTCCGCCTGGCACCCGGCCGTCAGCAGCAGCCCGACCCCGCCTAGCAGCGCTCCCACGCGTCTGATGTCCATCCCCACCCCCCGAAGCCGGCCCGGCCGTGTTCCGTCGGCCCGTCCCCGGGCCTCGCCGGTCCAACGAACGGGCACGACCGATAGCTCCCCTCCCGGGTGTGACGGCCACTACGCCTGACGGCGTCGTACGCCCGATCGGCCGTACCCCCGGACCGCACGGGGCCGATCAGGTTCGTCCGCGACGGGCGGTGCCTGCTTGCCGAACACTCCGGGGTGCCGGAGGCGCTACTCCGCGCCGCGATCCTGCTCCGCGAGGAACTCCTCGAACCGCCGCCCCAGCTCGTCCGCCGAGGGCAGTTCGGTGGCCTCGGCCAGCAGGCTCTCGCGGCTCTCCGCCCCGGCCACCGCGTCGTACTGGCCTTCCATGCCCCGGATCGCAGAACGCAACTCGCCGTCCCCCTGGGCCAGCTGCTCCTCGATGTCCGCGTACACCTCGCCGACCCGCTCGCGGATCTCGGTGCCCGGCAGGACCAGGCCGCTGGCGGACTGGACGGCCTCCAGGATCACCACGGCGGCCGCCGGGTACGCCGCGCGGGCCACGTAGTGCGGCACATGGGCGGCGAAACCCACCACGTCGTGCCCGGCCTGGGCCAGCCGGTACTCCAGCAGCGACTGGGCGCTACCCGGCACCTGGGCCTGGTCGAACCAGCGCGGGTAACCGGCTGCGAGGTCGACCCGGTTGCCGTGCGGGGTGAGCCCGACCGGCCGGGTGTGCGGGACGCCCATCGGGATGCCGTGGAAGTCGATGGTCAGCCGGACCTCGAAGCGCTCGACCAGCTCCCGCACGGCTGCGGTGAACAGCTCCCACTCGGTGTCCGGCTCGGGACCGCTGAGCAGCAGGAACGGGGTGCCGACCGAGTCCCGGACCAGCTGCAGCAGGATCTCCGGCGGCTCGTAGGCCGTCCAATGGTCGCGCTTGAAGGTCATCACCGGGCGGCGGGCCCGGTAGTCCACCAGGCGGTCGTGGTCGAACCGGGCCACGATCTGCGGCGAGCCGTGCTCCAGCAGGTGGGCCACCACCTGGCCGCCGGCCTCACCGGCGTCCAGGAAGCCCTCGAAGTGGTGCAGCAGCACCAGGCCGGCGGCCTCGGGACCGGCAGCGGCACGGGCTTCGGCCAGCGCGTCCACGCCCTGCCGCTCCAGCTGGTACAGCTCCTTGGGATCACGCACCGCGCACCCAACCCCGTTCCGTCTCGTCGCTCATCGTCGTCGGATCGACCGGCCTGACCCCGCCCGTCACGGGCACCGGATCCTGCGGTCCTCTTCCGGCCGACCGGTTCTTGACCAGTCCAGCGTGCCGCAGCCCTGTGACATTCCCGAATCGCCGAGGATGTGTCAGCTTCCCCACCACACCCCGCCGGCCCGCCACCGGACCCGGCCGGACGAAAATCATCGCATCTCGCCGCGAATCCGCAGGTGAGAGCCGTCACGTCGGCTCTTCCCGACCCCCTGCCGAGCCCCCTGTCGTGCCCGGTTTCGACCACTGTGCCGGGCCGTGGTGGCGTGTCCCGGGCGGCCACGTGCCCCTGTTCGCGCGCCGCGAAGTGACGCACCGCCTTCTGACGGGTATGGTCCTCTCGCTGCCTCGCATCGCCGCGCCGTTGTCACGCCGTCTGTCACGTCGTGTTCCCGGCCCGGCCAGGTACGCTGGCAGCCACTCTCCAGACACCTTGCCTTCACTTGGCCGCCCGCTGCTCTTCGCGCTCTCATTCCTCTCTCGGCCATCTTTCGGACGCACACTGTCCTCTCTCTCATCCCGCCGGACGCGGTCGAAGACCCGTTCCCGTACCCGGACGTGCTGAGACAGCCCCGCCTCCATGCCGAGAAACCGGTGCGGAGGTCCCCTCCGACCGCCGAAGGACCGAAGGATCCGTGCCCGTACCCGTAACCCTCATCGGCCGTAGCGTGCGGCTGGAGCCCCTCGCCGAGCACCACGCCGAGGCCCTGGCCACGGCCGGCGCCGAGGACCGTACGACCTACGCCTTCACTCCCGTCCCGCACGGCCTGGAAGCCGCCCGGGAGTACATCGGCCGCGCCCTCGCCGACCAGGTCGCGGGCAAGTCGCTGCCGTTCGCCATCGTGAGTACCGCGGACAACAGCGTGGTGGGGTCCACCCGCTTCCTGGAACTCGACTACTGGCAGGGCCCGCTGGTCTGGCCGCCGATGCCGGGCGTGCCGCACGGCGACCCGCTGGCCGCGGTGCCGGACGCCGCCGAGATCGGCAACACCTGGCTCTCGCCGCGGGCCCAGGGCACCGGCATCAACACCGAGGCCAAGCTGCTGATGCTGCGGCACGCCTTCGAGACCTGGCAGGTCCAGCGGATCTCGCTGCGCGCCGACGCCCGGAACCTGCGTTCCCGGGCGGCCATCGAACGGCTCGGCGCGACCAGCGAGGGCGTCCGCCGCGCCCACTCGCGGGGACTGGACGGGGTCGTCCGCAGCACCGCGTTCTACTCGATCCTCGACGAGGAGTGGCCGGCCGTCCGGGACATCATCGAGCTCCGGATCGCGGCCGCGACCTCGCCGACCGCTCCCGACCCGAAGATCAACCAGGAGTGCCTCAGACAGGGCTTCCCGCTGATCCAGGTCTGACCGTGCGGGCGTGACCGCCCGAACCGCGCCGGTGCCCTCCGCAGCTCGCAGCCGCAGGCGGAGGGCACCGGCGCACCTGCGCGGCCGACATTCCGACTCCGGACGAGGGCGGGGCAGGGGGCCTGGCCGCGCACAAGGGCACAGGTCGGGACCGCGGACGGGATCGCATGTGATCCGGGCCGTGAACACCGAGCAGGCCGCCTGCGTGCGTGCCGTTCGTCCCGGTCGCCCGCCCGGTCGGTTTTGAAGGGTGGTCAGCCGGTCGGAGCCCTCGGGAACGAGAGGGCTCAGCAGCGGGAGTCGATCTCCTGGAAGGTGCTGTAGTGGTCCGCGGTCCAGTACTCCTCACCCTGGGTGCCGGTGACGACCCGCCGGGTACCCCGGTCACCGGAGCCGGGGGTGACCACGGTGTACTCGTGGTAGTAGCCGCCTGACCGCCTGGGCAGCCGGTTCTCGCGGTTCTCGAAGACCACGCCGTCCGTGCGGTACGGGTACGGGCCGCCCTTGGCGATCAGCGAGAGGGTGTCCCGGGCCTGGCTGGGCAGCTTGCTACGGCACACGTCGGCCATGGCCGAGTTGGTGGGCACCCAGGCGCCGGAGGCCGACGGCTTCGCCGGTGCGGAGGGCTTAGGGGCTCCGGAGCCGGCCGCGGCCGCCGGGGAGGCCGAGTGGGCGGAGGTCTTGCTGGACGCCGTCTTGCCGGTGCCGAGCAGGGCGTAGACGGCAGCGGCGATCACCGCACAGCACAGCACGGCGACGATGGCGATCAGACGGATTCGGCTGGTCATGCGCTCCAGCTTGCCCGGTACGGGTCAGGCACCGGAACACCGGGTACCCAGCTCACCCGTCCGGCCGTTCCGCCGGCACCGGGCGGAACGCCGCCGGGGCGGGAACGGACGCCATTGTCCGTTCCCGCCCCGGCTGCCACGTACGGCGGCTCTCCTGCGCCGAGCTCCGCCGCACGCCCCTCCGACGGAGGGGGTTGCGGTCAGCGATCGTCCGCTGTTCGGGGGATGTCCCCGTCAGCGCGAGTCGCTACCCGCCGTCTCGAGGGCGGCACGGCCTGCCTCCAGGCGCGCCACCGGAATCCGGAAGGGAGAGCAGGATACGTAGTCCAGCCCCACCTCGTGGAAGAAGTGGACCGATTCCGGGTCGCCGCCGTGCTCGCCGCAGACACCGAGCTTGAGGTCGGGGCGGGTGGCCCGACCGGCCACCACGGCGTGCTTGACCAGGGAGCCGACGCCGTCGCGGTCGATGGTCTCGAACGGCGAGACCCCGAAGATGCCCTTCTCCAGGTACGCGGTGAAGAAGGATGCCTCCACGTCGTCCCGGGAGAAGCCCCAGACGGTCTGGGTCAGGTCGTTGGTGCCGAAGGAGAAGAACTCGGCGGCCTCGGCGATCTGACCGGCCGTCACCGCCGCACGGGGCAGCTCGATCATGGTGCCGAGCTTGATGTCCAGCTTGACGCCGGTGGACTTCGCGACCTCGGCCAGGACGCGCTCGCACTCGTCGCGGACCAGCTCCAGCTCCTGGACGGTACCGACCAGCGGGATCATCACCTCCGGACGCGGGTCACCGCCGGCGAGCTTGCGCTCGGCCGCCGCCTCCGCGATCGCCCGGACCTGCATCCCGAACAGGCCGGGGATGACCAGGCCGAGCCGGACACCGCGCAGGCCCAGCATCGGGTTCTGCTCGTGCAGCCGGTGCACGGCCTGGAGCAGGCGCAGGTCGTTCTCGTTCGGGTCCTTGCGGGCCTCGGCGAGGGCGACCCGAACCGAGAGCTCGGTGATGTCGGGGAGGAACTCGTGCAGCGGCGGGTCGAGCAGCCGGACGGTGACCGGGAGTCCGTCCATCGACTGGAAGAGCTCGACGAAGTCGCCCTTCTGCAGCGGGAGGAGGGCGGAGAGGGCCTGCTCGCGGTCCTTGTCGTTGTCCGCCAGGATCAGGTGCTCGACCTCCCTGCGGCGCTCCTCGCCGAGGAACATGTGCTCGGTGCGGCACAGGCCGATGCCCTGGGCACCGTAGCGGCGGGCACGGTTGGCGTCCTCGGCGTTGTCTGCGTTGGCCCGCACGGCCAGCCGGCGGCGGACGTCGGCGTGCGCCATCAGCCGGTGCACGGACTGGACCAGGCCGCCCTGGACGTCGGCGCCGGCGTGCAGGGTGCCCTCGAAGTACTCGACCACCGGGGACGGCACGACCGGGACCTCACCGAGGTAGACCTTGCCGGTCGAACCGTCGATGGAGACCAGGTCGCCCTCCTCCACGACCTGCCCGTCGCCGGTGGTGAAGCGGCGGCGCTTGGTGTCCACCTCGAGTTCCTCGGCGCCGCAGACACAGGTCTTGCCCATCCCGCGGGCGACCACGGCCGCGTGCGAGGTCTTGCCGCCGCGGGAGGTCAGGATGCCCTCGGCGGCGATCATGCCGTCCAGGTCGTCCGGGTTGGTCTCCCGGCGGACCAGGATCACCTTCTCACCGGAACGCGACCACTTGACGGCGGTGTACGAGTCGAAGACCACCTTGCCGACGGCGGCACCGGGCGAGGCGGCGATGCCCCAGGCGACGCGCTTGGCGGTCTCGTCGGCGGCGAAGCGCGGGAACATCAGCTGCGCCAGCTGGCCGCCGGTCACCCGCTGCAGCGCCTCGTCCAGGTCGATCAGGCCCTGGTCGACCAGCTGGACGGCGATCCGGAAGGCGGCGGCGGCGGTGCGCTTGCCGACCCGGGTCTGCAGCATCCAGAGCTTGCCGCGCTCGATGGTGAACTCGATGTCGCACAGGTCGCGGTAGTGCAGTTCGAGCTTGTGCATGATCGCCATCAGCTCGTCGTACGACTTCTTGTCGAGCTGCTCCAGCTCGGCGAGCGGCAGGGTGTTGCGGATACCGGCCACCACGTCCTCGCCCTGGGCGTTGGACAGGTAGTCGCCGTAGACGCCGACGGCACCGGTGGAGGGGTCACGGGTGAAGGCGACACCGGTACCGGAGTCCTCGCCGAGGTTGCCGAAGACCATGCTGCAGATGTTGACCGCCGTGCCCAGGTCGTTCGGGATGCGCTCCTGACGGCGGTACAGACGGGCCCGGTCGCCGTTCCAGGAATGGAAGACCGCGTGGATCGCCAGGTCCATCTGCTCGCGCGGGTCCTGCGGGAACTCCCGGTCGGTCTCACGGAGCACGATCGCCTTGAAGGTCTCCACCAGCGCCTTGAGGTCCTCGGTGGTGAGGTCCAGGTCGTTGGTGCTGCCCTTGGCCTGCTTGACTCCCTCCAGCGCCTCCTCGAAGAGCTCGCCCTCCACGCCCAGTACGGTCTTGCCGAACATCTGGACCAGGCGGCGGTAGGAGTCCCAGGCGAAGCGCTCGTTGCCGGACTGGGCGGCCAGACCGGCCACCGAGGCATCGGAGAGACCGATGTTCAGGACGGTGTCCATCATCCCGGGCATCGAGAACTTGGCACCCGAGCGGACCGATACCAGCAGCGGGTTGTCGGGCTGGCCGAGCCGCTTGCCCATCTGCTGCTCCAGCGAGTCCAGGTGCTCGCTGATCTCCTTGTGCAGCGAGGCCGGCTCACTGCCGGTCTCCAGGAAGACCTTGCACGCCTCGGTGGTGATGGTGAACCCCGGAGGGACGGGGAGGCCCAGGTTGGTCATCTCGGCGAGGTTCGCGCCCTTGCCGCCGAGTAGATCCTTCAGGTCCTTGTTTCCTTCGGTGAAGGAGTAAACAAACTTCTGCTGAGCCGCCACGGGTCGGTCTCCTCGCACACGGTTGCCCTGACGCCGGAGAACATACCCATTTCGAAGGCGCCGTCGCGCCGCCAATAGGCCGTGTGCGCCTCGAAGTGGGCCGTGACCCAACAGATCGAATGCCCATCAGGGCGTTTACCTCTGTTGGTGAAATCGTCCGGCTGACGCTAGCAACCGTTCAAGTAGTGAACACATGGAAACCTGAAGATCACACGAACCGGACAGACAGTAGCGACTGATCGACCTTGGTGTTGCCCCGGCTTGATTTCCTGCAGCCAGCTGCGCCGATCCGCTACCGGGCCCCTTCGGGAAGCGATTCACGCCCCGACAGCCCAGCGAACCCACTCGGCCGGCCGTCAATCGCCACGATATGTGGCAAGCGTCACGGGTGCACGTCAGCTGTCGAGCGTAGGCGACATGCGCCAATGATTGCACTGTGTCGATGTAGTGACATCTCCCTGTTACTAAAATCTGCCAGAAAGGAGCCCTCTTGGCCATATCGTCCAAGAGGGCCCATCCGTTCCGGCAAGCAGCCCGGAAGAAACAAATTCGACGTGACGTCTAAGTCACCCGCCAGACGTGTCCAACTCGGCCTCCGCGCTGGGCAACGCACAGTCGTACGGATCGTCCAGCCAGCCGTCCGGGAGCACCACCCGGTTGTTTCCGCTGGTCCGCCCACGCGGACCGTCGGCACCGGCGGGCCAACACTGGTCCTGCTCGATCTGGCCCAGCGTCTCCGCCAGTTCAGCCAGCGAACTGGACATCGCAAGCTTCACCCGGAGCTCGGAACCCACCGAGAAGCCCTTGGTGTACCAGGCGACATGCTTACGGAAGTCGATGACACCCCGTGCCTCGTCCTCCAGCCACTCACCGAGCAGTTGGGCGTGCCGCACCATCGCCTGCGCCACATAGCCGAAGGTCGGTCGGGCGTAGTCCACCTCGCCTTCGAAGATCGAGACCAGATCCTTGAACAGCCATGGCCGACCGAGGCAGCCACGGCCGACGACCACACCGTCGCAGCCGGTCTCGCGCATCATCCGCACCGCGTCGTTCGCCGACCAGATGTCCCCGTTGCCCAGTACCGGGATCTCCGACGGGACGGACTCGCGCAGCCGGGCGATGGCCGACCAGTCCGCGGTGCCGCCGTAGTGCTGCGCAGCGGTACGACCGTGCAGGGCGATCGCCGAAACGCCCTCCTCCGCGCCGATCCGGCCCGCGTCCAGGTAGGTCAGATGATCGTCATCGATACCCTTGCGCATCTTCATGGTCACCGGCAGGCCGCCCGCGTTGCCGACCGCCTCGCGCAGGATCTCGCGCAGCAGGTTGCGCTTGTACGGCAGAGCGGAACCGCCGCCCTTGCGGGTCACCTTCGGAACGGGGCAGCCGAAGTTGAGGTCGATGTGATCGGCGAGGTTCTCCTCCGAGATCATCCTGGCGGCCCGGCCGACCGTCACCGGGTCCACCCCGTACAGCTGGATCGAACGCGGCTTCTCACTCGGGTCGAACTTGATCAACTGCATGGTCTTGGCATTGCGCTCGACCAGTGCACGCGTCGTGATCATCTCGGAGACGTACAAACCCCTGCCTCCACTCTGCTCGCGGCAGAGCGTCCGGAACGGGGCGTTGGTGATGCCCGCCATCGGCGCCAGCACGACCGGGGGCCACACCTGCATGGGGCCGATGTTCAGGGGGGCGAACTCGGGGGCGGAGGTAGGAGCGGCCTGAGGGGCGGGGGCGCCGCCGGACGCCGGGGTGCCGGGCTTCGGTGCGACGCCGGATGTGGGTGCGACGCCGGGCATGGGTTCGCCACTGGGCGTGGGTGCGGCGCTGGAGGCGGAGCTGGACGCGGGCACGGAGGTCATACGGGCGGAGTCCTCAGGGTCGGCAAGGGCGACTGTGATTCGGCGCGGGCGGCGGTCCGAGACTCTCCATTGTCCCCCAGGTGGTCCCCCGTTCGGCTCTGTGGTCGGCTGTGGCCGACCCGTGGGTCGGTCACAGCCTTCGGTTGCTCCGGTGTCTGGGGGCGGTTCGGTACCGGCCGCCGGTCCGGTACCAGTGTCCAGTGCCCGCATCCGGTCGGATGCGTACGTCTGGTCCGGCACCTGCGTGTCCGTGTCCGGTCCGGTGCCTAAGTCCAGCGCTGGCATCCGGTCCGGCGTTCGCGGTTCCCCGGCACCTACGGCTGTCCGGGGGACGAAGCGGGCGGTACCGCCGACATGCCAGGTCTCGGGGCTCCGGGCGCCGGTTCACGGAAAGCGGCCGGCTCACCGGACGCGGCCGGGGCACTCGATGGAACCGGGGCGCTCAATGGAACCGACTCACTGGACGGGACCGACCCGGGGCTGGAGTCGACCGAGGTGGAGGAGACCGTCACCGGGCCGGACATTGATGTGATGTCGATCTTGCGGGCGGAGCTGCTGTCCTCCACGTCCGGGTCGACGTTCCAGGAATGCGAGCTCGTGTGCCCGTCCACTCGGTACCGGGTGTTCCCTCCCGGGACGGTGACAACGACCGGACCGGATGTGGTGGTCGCCGTCACTGCTCTGGGAGGGAGTGCGAAGCCCAGATCCATCTGCCCTGAGCTGGACGCCACGTCGACCTCCGAGGAGCCTAGCTCCCTGGCCGAGATCGATCCCGACGTTGATTTGCCCCATACCGGGCCGCTCACCCCCTCCAGTCGCAGCCGACCGGAAGACGTTCTCGCCCGCATCTCGCCGGAGACTCCGCGTATGAGCGTGTCCGGTGCCCCTGCTCGGGTCGGCGCCGCCGACGCCGTCGTCGGCTATGACGATGCGGACCCGGCCGGAGTCCTGTCGTACCGACAGATCGACGCGGGAGGCCCGGGCATGCTTCGCCACGTTGGCCAGGGCCTCCGAGACCGTGAAGTAGGCGACGGCCTCGACGGTCGGGGCGATGCGGTCAGGGAGGTTCACCGTCAGGCGGACCGGGACGGGGGCCCGTGCCGCGATGCCTGAGAGTGCCGCGTCCAGGCCGCGGTCCTCCAAGACCACGGGGTGGAGCCCTCGGACGAGGTCACGAAGCTCGGCGATGGCGGCCTGGGCCTCCTCGTGCGCCTCGATGATGACCTGCATGGCCTCGGGCGGTACATCCTTGAGGGTGCGCCGGGCCAGGCCGAGATTCACCGCCAGCGAGACCAGCCGCTGCTGGGCACCGTCGTGCAAGTCCCTTTCTATCCGCCGGCGTTCGGAATCCGCCGCGTCCACCACGCCCGCCCTGCTCTCGGCGAGGTGCTCGACTCGGCGCTCCAGAACCTCCGCCCGGTTCGGCCCGGGCAGGACACGGGCCGCCCGTCCGTCGATCCTGGCCAGCCAAGCCACTGCCCAGGGCAGCACGAACAGCAAGGCCAGGCCGGCGACGGTGAGCGCGGCATCGGCCCCCGTCCGACCGGCAGCGAAGCGGGACGAGCTCTCCTTCGGCAGCAGGCACGCCCAGCCGTAGACCGTGGCCAGCACCAGAGCCGCGCCCCCGGCAGCCAGTACCAGCAGGGCGCCGACGGCGATGACCGGTGCGACGATCAGGTGGTACCCGGCCTGCCGCCAGGTGAAGCCGGAGCGCAGGCGCACCAGCCAGCCCGCATCCGGAGCCACCTGGCTGGGGATCATCAGACCACGCAGCTCACGGAAGCGGCTTCGCTGAGCGATCGTCAGCAGGTCAAGGCAGAACACCACGAGGGGGAGCAGCGCACCAACCTTGGTCATGCACAGAGCGAGGACGGGAGGCAGACCCAGCGGCACTCCGGCCGCGATGAACACGGCATCCCGCCGGATGGCCGCCGACCACGGAGCATGCTCGGCACCCCAGGCGCGAGCACGGCGGAGGGCGGAACTCGACATGCCGCACAGCCTATGGGCACCCGATCGGGCCGATCCATGAAGTGGGCATCCGAATCAATGCTGTAGCTAGGTACACCCCCAGGACGGATGTACGCGCTACCGACATGGAGTCAGTCGTCCGCGAATCTTGGCGACATGACGAGAACAAGTCGCTCGACGTCAACCACACCTCAGTCCGGATCTGCCACCCGCCCCAATGAGGTTCTGGTCGACGGCGGTTGGGGCGAGTGCCTGGCCGACGGCGGGGGCGGTACCGCGCATGTGGGTCCGTGGTCGGTCCGGGCGAGCCCCGCCGAACGAAAGCGCGCCTCCCTGGAGGTCTACGAGTTCGGCGAGTTGCTGGATGTGATGGTGGCTTCCGCACTCGGTGACCACCAGGTGCTGCGCGGAGCCCGATGCCGGGTCGGCACCGACGGTCCGACCGGCTTCGCCTGGGGGCGGCTGCCGATCGACGGTTCACTGCCCGAAATCACCTTCACCAATGGCGGTCTGCTGGGTCGAAGCCATCGCCCGGCCCGGGTGGTCCAGCTCGCCGACGCCTTCTGGCTGGCCTGGGCCGATGGGCCGCCCTGCGGCTCGGTACAGGTACGAGTCCCGCACGACGACTCGCTGTCAGCCCGGATGCGGGCCGGGCGAACGTCATGAGCGTGCAACGGATGCTGACCGCCTGCGGAGTGGCGCTGCTGCCCTGGGCCACAGCTCTGGCCGCCCCCCTGGAGCAGGCAGGGGCTGGCCAGCGCTCGACTACCTGGAGGCTGTCGCCCTGATCACTACCGGTACGCTCCTGCGGCGGAGCAGCCCCGGCAGTCGACCGGCGGCAGCAGTGGCCGCGGCCTTGCTGCTCGGCGATGCCTGGTACGACCTCCATACAGCGGCACATGGTGGCCACCTCGCCGGTGCCGTGACGATGGCGCTCTGTGCGGAGCTGCCGCTGGCGTGGCTCTGCATCGCGCTCGCCCTTGCCGGTGCGATCCCTACCACCAGCCTTTCCTCAACTCCGTTCCATCAAAAGATGGTTGGGTCAGCAGCCAGCCACTGTCAAAGGCCGGCTGATCGGACGGCAGCCGACGAGGGCGCCGTAGGTGGAGCACCCGCCCATTGGCCCCTGCCTCATCGACTGGGGTGCGACTCAGCGCATGGCCGCGAGCTGCTCCAGACGACTGCGCGTCTCCTCGTCCTGTGGCGTGTAGGCCACCAGCCGCGTGCTCGGCCGGGGCCCGAGCCACAGGTTGGTGTACTCGAAGCGGACCAGCCCGACGTCGGGAAGCAGGAAGCGCTTGAGCCCATTGGTCTGGGCGGCCACCTCGTGCCGCTCCCAGAGCTCCTCGAACTCGGGAAACGTCCGGCGCAGACGCTGAAGAAGGTTCTTCCAGACCGGTTCCGAAGAATGCTCGGCCATAGCCGCCCGGAAGCGGGCCGTCACGGACTCCCGGGCTCCCTGGACGTCCACCAGTACCGAGGCGAAACTGGAGTCCGAGAACACCAGCCACAGCAGGTTCCGGTCCTCGAACGGCATCTCGTCGAGATCGCCCACGAGCCAGGTGTAGGCGCGGTTGTACGCCAGGATGTCGTACCGGCTGTTGAGTACCACGGCGGGCATCGGTTCGAGCTGCTCCAGCACGGCCCGCACGGAGGGAGTGATGGTCGGGCAGTCCTGGACGGGAGCCGGATCCTCCGAGCCGGCCAGGACGAAGAGGTGGGCCCGCTCGCTCCGGTCGAGTTGCAGGGCTCGGGCCACCGAGTCCAGCACCTGGGCCGAGACCTGGATGTCCCGCCCCTGCTCGAGCCACGTGTACCAGGTGACTCCTACGGCGGCGAGCTGCGCGACCTCCTCGCGGCGCAGTCCCGGGGTCCGACGGCGCCCGGTCAGCGGCAGGCCGACCTGCTCCGGCGAGATCCTCTCCCGGCGGCTGCGCAGGAAGGTCGCAAGCTCGCTCCGACGGCTGTCGGTCGGCGCGGCGATAGTTGTCATGGGACCAAGGATGCGGGAAATCGGATCCTGTTGCCAGGTACTTGTTATACCTGGATAAACGGTGTCTGGTACCAGGGTGAGCGAAGCCGGATCGTGGTACTCGTGACCCAGCAACTAGCGATTCCGCAGACCCCGGCCATACCTTCACAGTCTCAGCGCTCCGCGGCCCAGTCTGCCGCTCCCACTCTCGGGACGGCCGGTCTGGTCACCGTCCTGCTCGGTGCCTTTTTGCCGATGCTCGACTTCTTCGTCGTCAACGTCGCCCTGCCCACCATCGACCATGACCTGACCGCCGGCCCCGCAGTCCTGGAGCTCGTTGCCGCCGGATACGGCATCGCATTCGCCGTACTGCTGGTACTCGGCGGGCGGCTTGGCGACTCCTTCGGACGGCGCCGGCTCTTCATCACCGGCGCCGCGGCCTTCACCGCCGCCTCCCTGCTCTGCGGCCTCGCTCCCACCGCCTGGACACTGGTCGCCGCCCGGGCCGCCCAGGGCGCCTCGGCCGCACTGCTCCTGCCGCAGGTGCTCGCGACCATCACCGCTGCCAGCAGTGGTGCGCAGCGCGCCCGAGCCCTCAGCATCTACGGCGCGGTCGGCGGCATCGCCGTGGTGATCGGGCAGGTTCTCGGCGGAATGCTGATCGCCGCCAACCTCTTCGGCACCAGCTGGCGGGCCGTGTTCCTGCTGAACGTCCCGTTCGCGCTGCTCACCGCCGTCCTCGCGTTCCCGTACGTACCGGAGAGCCGGTCGCCGCACGCGGCCGGGGTCGACCTGCCCGGGACGGCGCTGCTGACGGCGGCACTGCTCGCGCTGTTTCTGCCACTGATGGAAGGGCGGGCGGCGGGCTGGCCGCTCTGGTCCTGGGTGCTGCTCGGCGCCTTCCCCTTCCTCACTACCGCGTTCCTTTACGTGGAGCACCGGGCGGAGCGGGCGGGTCAGGTGCCGCTGGTGCCGCTCTCCCTGCTGCGGATACCGGAGATGCGCTGGGGCCTCGGGGTCGCCGTGCCGTACTTCACAGGCTTCGGCGGGTTCATGTTCGTGGTGGCCGTCATGCTGCAGCAGGGGCTCCGGCTCGGTCCGGTAGCGGCGGGGTGGGCGCTGGTCCCCATGGCTGCCGGCTACTTCTCCGCCTCATTGAGCGGGCCACGCCTGATCGGCCGGTTCGGCAGCCGGGTGATCACGGCCGGTGCTGTGGTCCAGGGTTCGGGACTGGCCATCCTGGTCGCCCCGGTGCTGCTGGACTGGGCGCACTTCTCGCCGTGGCGGATGCTACCCGGCGTGGCGCTGGCCGGCATCGGCCAAGGCCTGATCGGGACGCCGTTGTTCCGCGTGGTCCTGTCCAAGGTCCCGGCCGAACGTGCCGGGGTCGGCAGCGGGGTACTGGCCACAACCCAGCA
This sequence comes from Kitasatospora cystarginea, assembly GCF_039533515.1. Classification (NCBI taxonomy): domain Bacteria; kingdom Bacillati; phylum Actinomycetota; class Actinomycetes; order Kitasatosporales; family Streptomycetaceae; genus Kitasatospora; species Kitasatospora cystarginea. Next base: position 448,668 of record NZ_BAAATR010000001.1, read on the forward strand.
GTCCAGCTTGGCACTTGGAGTGGCCACTCTCGGGACGCTCTTCCTCGCCCTGTCCCCGTCCATAGGTATCGCCCACGCGCTGGCTCTGGTCCTGACCCTCCAGCTGACCGGCTCGGTGGCCATCTTCCTGCTCAGCACCCGGCTGCCCCGCACGGTCGCCTGAGACAGTCGGTCCATCCAGACGGGCAGGGCTGGACCGGCAACACAAGCGCCCTTGAGCAGACGGGCCGGAGCGGGCAGGACGGATGGGCTGACCGAACCGCAACAGGCCCAGGTGGAAGAGGCCCAGGCGAAGCGAACCCGGACGGAACAGGCTCGCCGGGGCAAGTCAGAGCTGGACAAGGTAGGGCAGAACACGCGGGGCAGAACGGGGGCGAGACATGGCAGAGCGATCCCGACGTGGTGCGACCCAACAAGGGAACGCCCGCCAGGGGAGAGGGAAAATCAGGGGCTGTCCGTCGCCCTTCGTGTCAGGATGACGATATGACGACGCACCAGCCCCAGTCCCCGGCCGACGCCCGTTCCCGCGAGGAGCTCACCGCACTCGTGGCAGCAGGCGCCCGCCCCAAGTACCTGTTCTTCTGGGGGCACCGGCCGGAGCGGGACGGCCGGAGCGGTCCGGGTTCGCTCAGCCAGTGGTGGCCGGCCAGGTTCACCGTGGACGGAGTGACATACGCGACGGCCGAGCACTGGATGATGGCGGGCAAGGCCCGGCTCTTCGGAGACGACGAGGTATTGCCGCGGGTTCTCGCCGCTCGCACGCCGGCCGAGGCGAAGAAGCTCGGGCGGCTGGTCCGCGGCTTCGACGAGCAGCGTTGGGCAGCCGAGCGGTTCGAGCTGGTGATCCAGGGCAATGTGGCCAAGTTCGGTCAGAACGAGGCCCTTCGGGAGTACCTGCTCGGTACCGCCCAGCGAGTTCTGGTGGAGGCCAGCCCGCTGGACCGGCTCTGGGGCATAGGCCTCGCCGCCGAGAACGAGCGGGCGGCCAAGCCCGCCGAGTGGCGCGGCCTCAACCTGCTTGGATTCGCCCTCATGGAGGCTCGCAGCCGCCTGGCCGAGCCGGCCTCCTGACAACTCCACAGGCCGATGTCCAACAAGCCGGCACCGAAGACGTCGACGCCCAACCTCGACGCTCAACGGCCCGCCGCCCAACCGCTCGACCCGCAGCAGGTCGAGGCCCGACACCCGCGGTGACCACAGAGCCGAAGCCATGGCCCTCAACCCCACTGGCCCCCGCGCGGAGCGAACCGCGCGGGGGCCAGTGGGTGGGAATCAGCGGCAGAACCCGTCAGCAGCCGATCAGGCGGGCCGCCAGGTAGGACTTCACCTGGTCGAGGGAGACGCGCTCCTGCGCCATGGTGTCGCGCTCGCGGATGGTGACCGCGTTGTCCTCGAGGGTGTCGAAGTCGACGGTGACGCAGAACGGCGTGCCGATCTCGTCCTGGCGGCGGTAGCGCTTGCCGATGGCGCCGGCGTCGTCGAACTCGACGTTCCAGGCCGTCCGCAGGTCGGCGGCCAGGCCGCGCGCCTTCGGCGAGAGGTCGGCGTTGCGCGACAGCGGCAGGACGGCGACCTTGACCGGAGCCAGGCGCGGGTCGAGCCGCATGCCGACGCGCTTCTCCATCTTGCCCTTGGCGTTGGGCGCCTCGTCCTCGAAGTAGGCGTCCAGCAGGAAGGCCAGCATGGCGCGGTTCAGACCGGCTGCGGGCTCGATGACGTACGGGAAGTAGCGCTCGCCGGACTCCTGGTCGAAGTACTTCAGGTCCTGGCCGGAGTGCTCGCTGTGCACCGCGAGGTCGTAGTCGGTCCGGTTGGCGACGCCCTCCAGCTCGGAGAACTCGCTGCCGCCGAAGTTGAAGCGGTACTCGATGTCCACCGTGCGCTTGGCGTAGTGGGAGAGCTTCTCCTTCGGGTGCTCGAAGTAGCGCATGTTCTCGGTGCGCAGACCCAGGTCCACGTACCAGTTCCAGCGCTGCTCAAGCCAGTACTCGTGCCACTTCTCGTCCTCGCCCGGCTTGACGAAGAACTCCATCTCCATCTGCTCGAACTCACGGGTGCGGAAGATGAAGTTGCCGGGGGTGATCTCGTTGCGGAAGCTCTTGCCGACCTGGGCGATGCCGAACGGCGGCTTCTTGCGCGAAGTGGTCTGCACCGCCTTGAAGTTGGTGAAGATGCCCTGCGCGGTCTCCGGACGCAGGTAGGCCAGGCCGCTCGCGTCCTCGGTGACACCGAGGTGCGTCTTCAGCATGCCCGAGAACTCCTTGGGCTCCGTGAAGGCGCCCTTGTTGCCGCAGTTCGGGCAGTTGATGTCGGCGAGGCCGTTGGCCGGCAGCTTGCCGTGCTTGGCCTCGTACGCCTCCTCCAGGTGGTCCGCACGGAACCGCTTGTGGCAGGAGAGGCACTCGGTCAGCGGGTCGTTGAAGGTGGCGACGTGGCCGGACGCCTCCCAGACCTCGCGGGCCAGGATCACCGATGAGTCGAGTCCGACGACGTCCTCCCGAGCGGTGACCACCGCACGCCACCACTGGCGCTTGATGTTCTCCTTGAGCTCCACGCCCAGTGGCCCGTAGTCCCAGGCGGCACGCGTACCGCCATAGATCTCGCTGCAGGGGTAGACGAAGCCACGGCGCTTGCTCAGGCTGACAATCGTGTCGATCTTGTCGGCGGCCACAGTGCTCTCTTCAGTACGACGTCAGTTCGACGGCACGGTCAAGGCGCGGCTGGTTGCGCGCACCCGAATACCTCAGGTTACCGGGCTCGTGGGTAGACGGTTCAAATCAGTATTGCGGGTCGGCCCATCCACGCCCGCACGACCAGCCTGACGCGAGCACGCCCCTCCTGTCGACGCATGCGCCCTCCTGTCGACACATTCCACTCCTGCCGACGCACGCGTCCTCTCGTCGACGTGCGCACCCTCCCGCCCGCACGCCCCACGTGACACAGCTCTCACGCAGCCATGGTTCATACGCCAATCAGGTGAGTTGACAATCATTTCCAGTAAAGATGACAATGGTTGTCATGATGCTGCGACGTCTCCCGACCACCTCGATAGCCCTGACCGCCACCGCCGTCGCGGGTGCCCTCGCCCTGACCGCCTGCGGCGGTTCGAGCAGTGCGGCGGGCAAGGGCGGCAACGGCAAGCTGAACGTGGTTGCGTCGTTCTACCCCATGGAGTTCCTCGCCGAGCAGATCGGCGGCAGTCATGTGAAGGTCACCGACCTCACCGCTGCCGGAGTCGAACCGCACGATCTCGAACTCAAGGCCAAGCAGGTCGCCTCCATTCAGAGCGCGGACCTGGTGGTCTACCTCAAGGGTCTCCAGCCCTCCGTCGACAAGGCGGTCGAGCAGGGCTCCGCCAAGCACGTGGTGGATGCCACCGCCGCCTCCCCGCTGGTCGACCACCACCTGGATGAGGGCACCCAGAGCCAGGGTGGGCACGACCACACCGACGCGGCGGGCGACCCGCACATCTGGCTCGACCCGACCCGGTACACCGCAGTCGCCAAGAGCGTCGGCGCCGAGCTGGCCAAGGCCGACCCGGACCACGCCGCCGACTACCAGAAGAACACCGACGCGCTGGTCACCAGACTGTCTGCGCTCGACCAGGAGTTCCAGGCCGGGCTGAAGGACACCAAGACCAAGACCTTCGTCACCAGCCACGCCGCCTTCGGCTACCTCGCCGACCACTACGGCCTGAACCAGATCGCCATCAACGGCGTGGACCCGGAGGCCGAGCCGACCCCGGCCCGCCTCGCCACGATCCAGAAGGCCGCCAAGGACAACGGCGTCACCACGATCTTCTTCGAGGCGCTGGTCAGCCCGGACCTGGCCAAGACCGTCGCCAAGGACCTCAACCTGAAGACCGCCGTGCTCGACCCGATCGAGGGCGTGAAGGACCCGTCCGGCAACGATTACTTCTCGATCATGCATCAGAACCTGACCAACCTTCAGGCCGCCCTCGGCGCCAAGAGCTGAGCAAACCCCGGGCCCGGCAATCCAGACCCGGCAGTCCAGGCGCGGCGATCCAGGCCCCGGCAACCCGGTCTAGGCGCCCCCAGGCGAGCCAAGCGGCACGAGCCGAGCAACACCAAGAGGCCCAAGAGGACCACGAGGACCAAGAGGACACCCCATGAGCTCTGTCATACCCGACACGGTGCCGACGGGCTCCGCCCCGTCGCGGCACCCGCTCCCCGCGGGCGCCGCGCCTGCCGCCGTCTCGCTCCGCGACGCCGTCGCCTCGCTCGAAGGCCGTCCCGTCCTGCGCGGCATCGACCTCGTGGTGCGGCCCGGCGAGGTGGTCGCACTGCTCGGCGCGAACGGCTCCGGCAAGTCGACCACCGTCAAAACCGTGATCGGCTCGGTCCCGCTGGAGCGCGGCGGACTCGAGCTCTTCGGCACGCCGTACGCCAGGTTCAAGGAGTGGCACCGGATCGGGTACGTGCCCCAGCGCACCACCGCGGCGGGTGGCGTGCCCGCGACCGTCCGCGAGGTGGTCTCCACCGGTCGGCTGCCGCAGCACCGGCTGCTGCCGTTCCGTCGCAAGGACCGGGAGGCCGTGGACCGGGCCCTGGACGCCGTCGGCATGCTGGACCGTGCCGAGGACGGGGTGGCCAACCTCTCCGGCGGCCAGCACCAACGGGTGCTGATCGCCCGCGCTCTGGTCGGCACCCCGGACCTGCTGATCATGGACGAGCCGATGGCCGGGGTGGACATGGCCAGCCAGCAGATCCTCGCCGACACCCTGCGCCGGGAGGTCGAGCGCGGCGCCGCCGTCCTGCTCGTACTGCACGAACTCGGCCCGCTGGAGCCGCTGATCGACCGGGCCGTGGTGCTCCGCGACGGCTGCGTCTCGCACGACGGCCCGCCCCCGAAGGAGGTCGGACAGCACGCCCTGCCCGGCCACGATCACGTCCACCCGCACTCGGACGACGACCACCCGAACAACACCCCGAGGCTGCTCGCATGATCGACATGCTCAACTACGACTTCATGCAGCGCGCGCTGATCGCCGCCATCCTGGTGGGCGTCACCGCGCCCGCCGTCGGTGTCTACCTGGTGCAGCGGCGGCAGGCCCTGATGGGCGACGGCATCGGCCATGTCGCGCTGACCGGTGTCGGCCTGGGTTTCCTGTTCCAGACCAGCCCGATCTGGATGGCCGTCCTGGTCTGCGTGCTCGGCGCGATCGTCATGGAACTCGTCCGCGCGCGCGGCAAGCAGCGCGGCGACATCGCCCTGGCGATGCTCTTCTACGGCGGCATGGCCTGCGGGAAGCTGCTGGTCAGCGTGAGCGCCCAGGCCGGCAGCGGCAGCCTGGAGAGCTACCTCTGGGGCTCCATCCTCACCGTCTCCCCCTCCGACCTGGGCACCATCGCGGTACTCGCAGCCGTGGTGATCGCCATCACCATCGGGCTGCGCCGCCAGCTCTTCGCGGTCTGCCAGGACGAGGAGTTCGCCCGGGTCACCGGAATTCCGGTTCGCGTCCTCAACCTGCTGCTGGCCGTGACCGCCGCCGTCACCGTGACCGTGGCCATGCGGGTGGTGGGACTGCTGCTGGTCAGCGCGCTCATGGTGGTCCCGGTGGCGGCGGCCCAACAGCTCACCCGCTCCTTCGCCGCCACCCAGGCGGCGGCCATCGCGCTCGGCATCACCGTCGCGGTGGCCGGCGTGACCGGCTCCTACCAGGCCGATGTGCCCTCGGGCCCGGCCATCGTGCTGCTCGCCATCGCGATCTTCGCGGTGTTCAGCGCGATCGCCGCACCGCTGGCCCGCCGCCGCCACCGCGCCGCCGTCGACCACGGACCCGAGGTCTGCAAGACCGCGATCCCCGGCCAGGCGACCTCGGCCCAGCAGAACACCGGCGACGACCTCCACGCCACAACTGCGAACGGAGCGCGGGAGAGCGACCCGATCGCCAGTACGGGGCTGGCACAATGAGGTGCTAGACGAACCCACCCCCAGGAGGACCCACGGTGACCACCGCAGGCCCGTCGCCGCGCGCCCGATCCACTCGGCAGCGAGCCGCCGTCTCGGCGGTCCTGGACGAGATCGAGGACTTCCGCAGCGCGCAGGAGCTGCACGACATGCTCAAGCACCGGGGCGACTCGGTCGGGCTGACCACGGTGTACCGCACCCTGCAGTCGCTGGCCGACGCCGGCGAGGTGGACGTGCTGCGCACCGCGGACGGTGAGGCGGTGTACCGCCGGTGCAGCAGCGGGCACCACCACCACCTGGTCTGCCGTGACTGCGGCGCCACCGTGGAGGTCGAGGGCCCCGCGGTCGAACGCTGGGCCAACACCGTGGCCGCCGAACACGGGTACACCGACATCGCCCACACGCTGGAGATCTTCGGACTCTGCGGGGAGTGCGCGGCCAAGAAGGCCTGAGCGGACAGTGAGGGGCCCGGGAGCAGCAGTTGCTCCCGGGCCCCTTCATGCATGTCCCGACGCCGCGTCACCGTGGTGCCGACACGGCATCACACATTCACGTATCCCCGACGCCGCGTCGCCCCCGTACCGACGCCGCGTCACACACGTTCCGACGCCGCGTCGCACGTCCCGGCACCGCGTCGCAGTCACCTCAGCGCTGCGCCGACACCTCGGCCTCAGCGGCCACCTCGTTGGGAACGGCACCGCCGAAGCGGCGGTCACGCATCGCGAACTGCTCGCAGGCGCGCCACAGGTCGCGCCGGTCGAAGTCCGGCCAGAGCACGTCCTGGAACACGAACTCGGCGTAAGCGCTCTGCCAGAGCAGGAAGTTGGAGGTGCGCTGCTCACCGCTGGGCCGCAGCAGCAGGTCCACGTCCGGCATGTCGGGGTGGTACAGGTACTTCGCGATGGTCTTCTCGGTGATCTTCCCCGGGTCGAGCTTGCCGGCTGCGACATCCCGGCCGATGGCCGCCGTGGCGTCCGCGATCTCGGCCCGGCCACCGTAGTTGACGCACATGTAGAGGGTCACGGCATCGTTGTGCTTGGTCTGCTCCTGGGCGACCTGGAGCTCCTGGACCACGCTCTTCCAGAGCCGGGGCATCCGGCCGGCCCAGCGGATCCGCACGCCCATGGAGTCGAGTTCGTCGCGGCGGCGGCGGATGACGTCCCGGTTGAAGTTCATCAGGAACTTCACCTCGTCCGGGGACCGCTTCCAGTTCTCGGTGGAGAAGGCGTACAGGGACACGTTCTTCACACCGAGCTCGATCGCGCCCTTGAGCACGTCGAGGACGACCGACTCGCCGACCTTGTGGCCCTCGGTGCGCGGCAGCCCGCGTTCCTTGGCCCAGCGGCCGTTGCCGTCCATCACGATCGCGACGTGATTGGGGACGAGCTCACCGGGGATCTTCGGAGGCTTCGCACCGCTCGGGTGCGGAGCCGGGGTCACGTACTCGCGCTGCTTACCGCCGAAGAGCCGTCGCGCTGCCATGCTGCTCACTTCTCCACGTATCTCATCGAGCGGATACCCCGCTCCAGGTGCCACTGCAGATAGGCGGCCACCAGCCCGCTGCCCTCCCGCCAGTACCGAGGCTCGCAGTTGTCCGCCGTCTGCCAGTCCCCTGACAGCAGCGCGCCGAGCAGTACCAGTGTCTCAGGGGAGGGTACGGCACTTCCAGGCACTCGGCAGTCCGCGCAGAGCACTCCGCCCGCCTGGAGCGAGAAGAACCGGTTGGGTCCGGGCAGTCCGCACTTGGCGCAGTCCGTGAAACTCGCGCCGTATCCGTTGACCGCGAGCGACCTCAACAGGAAGGCGTCCAGCACCAGGTGGGACTCGTGCAGCCCGGCGGCCAGCGTGCGCAGCCCGCCGACCAGCAACAGGTACTGCTGGACCGCCGGTTCGCCCTCGTTCTCGGCGAAACGCTCCGCCGTCTCCAGCATGGCCGTACCCGCCGTGTAGCGGCCGTAGTCGGTGACGATCGAGCCGCCGTAGGGGGCGATGGTCTCCACCTGGGTGCAGAGCGGCAGCCCGCGGCCGACCAGGTCGGCGCCCCGGCTGAAGAACTGCACGTCCACGTGGGAGAACGGTTCGAGCCGGGCACCGAACTTGGACTTGGTCTTGCGAACGCCCCGGGCCACCGCGCGCACCTTGCCGTGCTGGCGGGTGAGCAGGGTGATGATCCGGTCGGCCTCGCCCAGCTTCTGGGTGCGCAGGACCACGCCGTCGTCCCGGAAGAGGCTCATCAGCGCCCCCAGGCGTGGAAGTCGAACAGTGTGGCCATCCGACCATTCTCGCGCACTCCGCTGCCTCGACGAACGGGCAGCCGTGTGCCCGCACCCCGGTCTGCGTGGGGACACCGGCGGGTGCGGGGCAGGGCGGACCCGGAGGGGGTGTTCGGGCCCGGTCGAAGAGGAGTCGAAGAGGAACGGAGCCCCGACTAGTGCCGTGACCGCATAGGTTCGCCGGGTTGGCGGTGGCGATGCCTGAACCGGTTGGATGTAGACGGACATCCGATTCGGTGCGGGGAGGCGTGG